>JBBDNV010000214.1:0-8993 GCA_040877415.1 Pirellulales bacterium | reverse complement strand
CGCCGGTCACTTCGACCTCGGCGAATTTTCCGACCGGCAAGGCGGATTCGAGGAGTACACGGCAATCGACATCGGGTGCGTCGTGCTCGCTGCGGGCGACCTGCGGTTGCTCGACCAAAACCTTGATCGTGCGCCCTTGCTGCGCCGCGGCCAGTTCACGGGCGATCTTTTGCTGCAGTTTCATGGCGCGGGCGTGACGTTTGTTTTTCGCGGAGGCGGGGATTTGTCCGTCCATCTTCGCCGCACGGGAACCTTCCTCCTGTGAGTATTTGAAGACCCCGAGGCGTTCGAAACGCAGGCGTTCGATGAATTCGAGCAGGCTCTCGAAATGCGCGTCGCCCTCACCGGGGAAGCCGGTGATGAAGGTGGTGCGGATGGCCAGGCCGGGGATGCCCTCGCGCATCTTCACGATCAACTCCTCGATGTGCTGCCGCGAGGTCTCGCGGCGCATGAGTTGCAGCATTTCCTCGTCGATGTGCTGCAGCGGCATGTCGACGTAGCGCGCGACTTTCTTGCTCTGCGCGATGGTGTCGATGAGTTCGTCGCTCCAATGCGCGGGGTGCGTGTAGAGCAGGCGGACCCAGAAATCGCCTTCGATCTGGTCGAGCGCCTCGAGCAGGCGGCAGAGGGTCGGCCCCCGCGAGGAGTCGACCGGTTGGCGCGGTCCGGCTTTCACCTCCCAAAGATCCATGCCGAAGTAGGTGGTGTCCTGGCTGATCAGGTTGAGTTCCTTCACGCCCTGCCCGACGAGTTGGCGGGCCTCGGCCACGACCGAACCGATGGTCCGGCTGCGGTGGCGTCCGCGCATCTGCGGAATGACGCAGAAGCTGCACGGATGGTTGCAGCCCTCGGCGATTTTCAGGTAAGCGGTGTGGTGCGGGGTGAGCAGGAAGCGCGGGGTGTCATAGTCCGGAATGTAGCGTGATTTGCGCGTGACCAGATCGAGCGGGGTGGCGGCTTCGGCGGGGGCGCGGTCGAGGACTTCGCGGACGATGCGCGGAAAGTCGGCGATCTGGTCGAGCCCGATGAAGGCATCGACCTCGGGAATTTCGCGTTTGAGTTCCTCGTGGTAACGCTGGGCGAGGCACCCGCTGACGATGATTTTCTGTTCCGGGCGCGCGGACAAACGCCGCTGGTGCATTTCGAGGATGGTATCGATCGACTCTTCCTTGGCCTGGTCGATGAAGCCGCAGGTGTTGATGACCAGCACATCGGCTTCGTCCGGCTCGCGGGTCAGGTCGAAATTTTCCCTGGCCGCACCGCCGAGCATGATTTCGGCGTCGACCAGATTTTTGGCGCAGCCGAGGCTGACCATGCCGATTTTGGGACGCGCGTCGGAAACCATGCGATGAGGGGGCGTCCGGACAGGACGCCGGGTCAGAGTCCCGGCACGAGGATCAGTTGCACGGGTTCATCCAGCGTGCAGCGGGGCATTTCGATCATGACCGGCAGGGGCGCCGGTTTGGCCGCAACGACGGCGCGGGGGCGCGGCTTGGCCTCGTCGAGATCCAAACGCGAGAGTTTGGCGTTCAAGGACCACAGGCCGATGGCCAGAACGGTGACCACCGCCGCGCTGGTCGTCTTGGCGGTATTGACCAGACGATTGCGCTGCGCAGGGCTCAAGCGCGCCGGTTTGGGCGGACGTCCCATGCGTCGGACAAAAAGCCCGACGGGCGAGATGCGGGTGCCATGGCCGCTGTGGACCGCGGGCCGATGCTGCGGCTCCATCTCGAGGCCGAGGTAGCGCGCATACATGCGGAGGGAGAGCCGGTGGTAAACATCGGGAAAATCCGCCGCGGTGGTGCGCTCTTCCAACTCGCGGAGGAAACCCGGACGCAGACAGGTCCCCGCGGCGGCCTGCTCGATGGTGAGACCTTGCGATTCGCGGAGAGCTTTGAGTTCGGGGCCGGTGGCCGTGTTCATACCGGGTTCAATATGGATCAATCCGGCAGGCTTTCCAAGTCCACAAGTATCTCGCGGTCTTTGGCCCCGTCGCGGGGTCCGAGGACGCCGCGTTGCTCCAGGATGTCGACCACACGGGCCGCCCGGGTGTAGCCGAGCCGCAGGCGGCGCTGGAGCATCGAGGTGGAGGCTTTGCCTTCCTGCTTGATGATGCCGAGGCACTTGGTCACGAGTTCCTCGTCCTCGTCGGTGACGTCGCTGTCTCCCCCGCCGGTCGAGGTCATGGCTTCGTGGAATCCGGGATCGAAGGTTGGTTCGGCCTGCGCGCCGACATAATCGACCACGCGGTGGATTTCCTCGTCGGTCACCAGCACGCCTTGGGCGCGGACCAGCGTCGAGGTGCCGGGCGGGAGGTAGAGCATGTCGCCTTGGCCGAGGAGTTTGTCCGCGCCATTGGCGTCGAGGATGACCCGGCTGTCGAGTTTCGACGCCACCTGGAAAGCGATGCGGCTGGGGATGTTGGCTTTGATCACGCCGGTGACGACGTCGGCCCGCGGGGTTTGCGTGGCCACGATCATGTGGATGCCGGCGGCGCGGGCCATTTGCGTGATACGGGCGATGGAGCTTTCCACGTCGGCCGGCGTGGTCTGCATGAGATCGGCCAATTCGTCGACGATGACGACAATGTAAGGGAGGCGGTCGGGGATGACGAGTTCCTCGCCCTTCTTCGGTTTCACCGCCTCGAGCACGGCATCCTCGATGCCCTCTTCTTCGGCCCCGTTGTCCTCCGGTTCGGGAAGCGGCACGTCTTCGGCTTTCTTGTCCTGCGGACGCGCATTGAAACCGTGGATGTTGCGCAGTCCGCACTTGGCGAAGATGCGGTAGCGGCGTTCCATCTCGTCGATGACATAGCGGAGGGCGAGGAGGACTTTTTTCGGTTCGGTGACCACGTTGGCCGCGAGATGGGGCAGCTTCCCGTAGTGCTGCATCTCGACGACTTTCGGATCGATCATGATGAAGCGCAGTTCCGCGGGGGAAAACTTGTAGAGTATGCTGGCGATGATGGCGTTGACGCACACGCTCTTGCCGCTTCCCGTGGTGCCGGCGATGAGGAGGTGGGGCATCTGCGCGAGGTCGGCGATGATGGTGCGCCCGTAGACATCCTTGCCGAGGGCGAGCGGGATCTTGGCCTTGCTGTTGACCCATTCGTCGCTCTCGAGAAGTTCGCGGAAGGTGACTTTGATTTTTTGGCTGTTGGCGATCTCGATGCCCACGGTGTCCTTGCCGGGAATGGGGGCGAGGATGTTGATCTTCTCGGCGCAGGTGGCGCGGGCGATGTCTTTTTCGAGGCTGACGATGCGGTCGACGCGCACGCCGCGCGCGGGGTAGAGCTCGAAGCGGGTGACGGTCGGTCCGCGGGTGATGTCCCCGGCGCTGGCCTCGAGGCCGAACTGCCTGAGCGTGTCGAGGATGCTGCTTTGCACGGCGAGCAACTCCGCGGGGTCCGCGCTCTGCCGTCCGGCCAGGTCCGGCGATTCCAGCAGGTCGAGCGGCGGCATCTGGTAGTTCTCGATGTGGATGTCGGGCACCGCGCCGAGAGGGCCGGCCTCCTTCTTTTTCGGCGGCGCGGGGGCGGGGGGTTTTTTGACCGGTGCGGCGCCAGTGTCGATGATCTTGGGCTCGGGGAGGGGAGGCTCGGGGGCGGTTTCTTCTTCCGCCTCTTCTATTTCCTCCGCGTCCCCCGGCACGGGTGCTTTTTTGCGCGGGCGGGCCGGTCGGGACCGCGGCGTGGTGGCCAGCGCTTCCTCGACGGCGGCTTCCTGCTCGAGGCGGATGCGCTCGAGTTTCGCCTCGCGGCGTTCGCGTAGCCACGCGGGGATGGCGACCATGAGCGTCTTGCAAAACTTCACCGGGTGCATCCCGGTCATGAAGATCAGGCTGGCCAGGTAGAAGAGGGAGAGCAGGATCGTGGCCCCGACCATGCCGAGGAGCCCGGCCAACACGGTTCGCCCCAAGGCGAAACCGGCCCAGCCGCCCGGCCCGAGGATATTGAAGTGCTCTTTCCACGATTGAAGGAACCACGGCTGGATGCCCGCGAGGCAGGCGCCGGTGACAACAAACGCGCCGATCCACGCCCAGCGTTTGCGGTCGAGGCGCAGGCCGTGGGAGAGGAACTTGGCCCCCCCGAAACCGATGAGGACGACAGCCAGCAGGTAAGAGGCTGCCCCGAGCAGGAAATAGGCTGCCCCGGCGACAATCGCTCCGACCGGGCCGATGAAGTTCTCCGTCGCCCCGCCCCCGCCCGCTTGTTTGCTGATGAAGGGGACCCACGAGGGCACGTCCTCGGGGTTGTAGGAAACGAGGGCGAGGAAGAGCAGGGTGCCGGCGCCGAGCAGGACAAGCCCGAGCACCTCACTCCACGCCTTGCTACCTCCTTCGTCTGTTGTTTTACCGCGGGCCAAGGGGCCATTATTAACAGAGGGATGCGGGAGGCGACAAGGAAGGCGTTTGCGCGCGGACGGACACCCTGCTAGGAGAAGCAGCTTCCGTCATGGCCAACCGACACGAGAACCTCTCCACCGCGCTCGCCGGCCTGCTGGCCCGCGAGCAATCGCAGTCCGGACTCACTCTCGGCGAAGTTTTCCAGCGGATCGGCGACCGCGGTTTCGGCCTGTTGCTTGTTGTGCTCGCCTTGCCCAGCGCACTGCCTCTGCCCGCAGCCGGCTACAGCACGCCATTCGGCATCCTTATTGCCGTGCTTGCCTTGCAGATGCTGGCAGGCCGGACAACCCCTTGGCTGCCGGAACGTGCGGCGCGCACCAGACTCAGCGGCAAATTCATCGACGTGATGCTGGGGTTCTTCTCGAAATTTTTCAGCAAGGTGGAATTTCTCATCCGTCCGCGCCTTCGCTGGGTCGGTTCGCGGGCGGGGCGCGCCTTCCTCGGTGTCCTTGTCCTGATCATGGCCTGCCTGATGATTCTGCCTATTCCCCTGACCAATACCTTCCCGGCTTTCGTCATTTTTCTCACGGGTATCGGACTAACCGAGGAAGACGGGTTGTTCAGCATTTTCGCCGGGTTGCTCGGGGTGGTATCCACGGCGCTCTATGCCGTGGTGATCTACGTTTTCATCCGTTTCGGCCTCGAAGGCATCGAGATGATCAAGGCGTGGATCAAGTCGGGCGCGGGGCTGGCCGGGTGAAGCGGAGCGGCTTTGCGCCGCGGTGGTGCGTTGTGCTATGGGTTCGGACATGACAGCACCCCGGGAGGAATCAGGCGAACGGCGGCGCGGACGGATTGCCCGATTTTTCGGTGTGGTCGGCAACCGTTTGCTGGCCGGCATCGCATTTGCCGTGCCGCTGGTTGTCACCTACTGGGTTCTGGCCTTCGGCTACGGCTTGGTCACCGGATTGAGCGACCCGTGGCTCAAGGCCTTCGGGGTCGATTTTCCCGGTGCGGGTTTTCTCATCACCATCATGGCTTTCATCGGTCTCGGCCTCATGGCGAAGCACGTCATCGGAAGACGCGTGCTCGACCGTTTCGAGCGCTTCATGCTGCACATTCCCGTGGCCGGTTCGATCTATTCGGGAGCCAAGCAGGTGCTGCAGACTATCCAGGGAGTCGGTGCGAACCCCAAGCCGAAGCGCCCGGTTGTGGTGGAATACCTGATGCCCGGCAGTTATCTCTTCGGATACGCCACCGGGCATTTCACCGAGGCGGGATCCGCGCGCGAGATGACCACCGTCTTCGTGCCCACCGCGCCCAACCCCACCACGGGCCTGATCATCGCCGTCCCGTCCGAAAGGGTTCGCGCCTGCGATATCTCCATGGAGGAAGCCACCAAGATGCTGGTCTCGGGCGGCCTCATCATGCCCGCCCGGCCACTCTCCGTCGGTCCGGAGGGGGCGCTGGAAAAAATCCAAACAGACGTTTGAAATTTTGAACGTCCGGGGCGGACGGCGGTCGAAGCTGGTATGAAAACGAAGAGCTTCAATCCCTACCGCAAATTCAACCGGACACGCCATTCCCTCGGCGAACTGGTCGCCGCCGTCGGCTCCGCCGCCGGGGACAGCCGCGAGGCCATGGCCGCCCTCATCGACCTGTTCCAGACCGGACGCGTGCAACTGCGCGACCACGGTCACCTGAAACGGGTCAGGGTTTGCGCGTAACGACTAAAATTTTTTCATGGCAAGCAGGGTCGGGGCCGGATGGCTTCCGGCCCTTCTTGTTTTCCGGGTTTGTCCGCCTTCCCCGATCGGCTAACCTGCGCCGGTGATTGACCGATATTCCCGGCCCGAGATGCGCGCCCTCTGGTCCGACCAGCGCAAATACGAAATCTGGCTCGAGATCGAGACCCTCGCCTGCGAGGCCATGGCGCGCCTCGGACAAATCCCCGCCGCCGACGCCGAGGCCATCCGGGCCCAAGCGAAGTTTTCCATCCCCGAGATCCTCGAGATTGAAAAGCGGACCAACCACGACGTCATCGCTTTTCTCGAAAACGTCGCCTCTTCCGTCGGCCCCGCCGCCCGCTGGATGCACCAAGGTCTCACTTCCTCCGACGTCCTCGACACCACGCTCGCCGTGCAGATGTCCGGGGCCACCGACCTCTTGATCAAGGGCGTCGATGAAGTCCGCGCCGCCGCCGCCGAACAGGCCCGGGCGCACAAACTCACGCCCATGATGGGCCGCAGCCACGGCATTCATGCCGAGCCGGTCACCTTCGGTCTCAAGATGGCCTTGATGTATGACGAATTCGGCCGCGTCCGCGAACGTCTCGTCGAAATGCGCCCGCGCATCGCCGTGGGCAAACTGAGCGGCGCGGTCGGCACGCGCGCCCACCTCGACCCCCGGGTCGAGGAGGAAGTCTGCGCCCAGCTCGGACTCAAACCTGCCACGCTCTCCACCCAGATCGTGCAGCGCGACCGCCATGCCGAGTTCATGACTGTGCTCGCCCTGGCCGCCAGTTCCCTCGACCGCTGGGCCACCGAGTTCCGTCATCTCCAGCGCACCGAGGTCCTCGAAGTGGAGGAATTTTTCGCCCAAGGCCAGAAAGGCAGCTCGGCCATGCCGCACAAGCGCAACCCGATCACCGGCGAGCGCTTGAGCGGACTGGCCCGTGTCATCCGCGGCTACGCCGTCACCGCGATGGAAAATGTCGCGCTCTGGCACGAACGCGACATCAGCCACAGCAGCGCCGAACGCATCATCCTGCCCGACGGCTGCACTCTGCTCGATTACATGCTCGCGCTCACGGCCAAGCTGGTGCGCGGATTGCAGGTCTATCCGGAAAACATGCGGGCCAACATGGACAAATCCCGCGGCCTCTTCGCCAGCCAGTCCGTCCTGCTCATGCTGACCGAAAAAGGTTTCGAGCGGCAAAAAGCCTACGAAGCCGTGCAGCGCGCCGCGTTGAAAACATGGGCCGGCGATGGCGAATTCCTGGCCAACCTCTCGGCCGAACCGGAAATCAGCGCGGCCTTGTCCGCCGCCGAGTTGCAGGACGCCTGCGGCCTCGACCGCCACTTCCGGCACGTGGACAAGGTGTTCCGCGACTTGGGGATAGAGTAGAAGCGGCGTCCCCGCCGCTTAACCCGCATCGACAAGCGGCGGGGACGCCGCCGCTTCTACTTTAAATGCATGGATGTGTCTCCGTTCTTCAACCCTTACGCGGAAACGCACATATCGGCAGCCAACTTGCCGCACTGGCGACAAGCCGGCGTATTGTATTTCGTCACCTTCCGGATGGCCGACTCACTACCGGCCGAAAAGATTCACGACATGCGGCTCGAGCGGGAGACGTGGCTGCGTACGCATCCGCAGCCTCCCACTCCCGAACAGGAGAAGGCATACTGGGATCTGTTCGGATCGCACATCCACCACTGGCTCGACTCGGGCCATGGCAACTGTCTGCTCGCAAAGCCGGGTATCCGCCACATCGTTGAGGGTGCATTACGCCATTTCGACGGCGAGCGTTAGGAACTCGGCCGCTTTGTCGTGGCCCCAAACCACGTGCATGTTCTCGTACGCCCGCTCAATGAGCACAAACTGTCTGCTCTCCTCCAAGCGTGGAAGTCGTATACCGCCCGGAAGGTCAACGCGGCGCTTGGGCGCAGCGGCCAAGTCTGGCAAAAGGAAAGCTACGACCACATCGTGCGCAGCGCCTCGGCTCTGTGGCACATTGAGCGCTACATCGAAGCGCACAAAAAGTAGAAGCGGCGTCCCCGCCGCTTAACCTGGATCGACAAGCGGCGGGGACGCCGCTTCTACTTTTCCAAAACCGCTACAGTTGGTATCCCGCCGCCGCTTCTGCTACTCTCCCCATTCCACCATGTTTTCCCGCCTCTCCGACAAACTGCAGAGTGTCTTCAAAGACCTCCGCGGGCACGGGCGCATCAGCGAGTCGAATGTCGATGCCGCCCTGCGCGAAGTGCGTCTCGCCCTGCTCGAGGCGGACGTGCATTTCAAAGTGGCCAAGGAGTTCATCGCGCGGGTCAAAGAGAAAGCCCTCGGCGACGAAGTGCTGCGCAGCGTCACGCCCGGACAGCAAATCGTCAAAATTTTCCACGACGAGTTGTCCGCCCTCCTCGGCGGCGACGCCGCGCCGCTCAACCTCGGACCGCAGGCCCGCATCCTGGTCGTCGGTCTCAACGGCGCGGGCAAGACCACGACCTGCGCCAAGCTCGCCGCGTGGCTCAAGAAGAACGGGCGCACCCCCGTGCTCATCGCCTGCGATTTGCAACGCCCGGCCGCGGTCGAGCAACTGGCCACTCTGGCCGGACAGATCGGCGTGCCTATGTATCGTCCGCCTGCCGGCGAAAAAAACGTCCTGCGCGTGGTGCGCGACGGCATGGTCTGGGCCAAGGACCAGGGCCACAATGTCGAGATCTATGACACGGCCGGGCGTCAGGATCTCGACCACGATCTGATCGACGAACTGCGCAAAGTGAAGGATCTCGTCCAGCCCAACGAAAGCCTGCTCGTTTGCGATGCCGCGACCGGACAGCAGGCCGTCGGCGTGGCCGAAAAATTCCACGGTGCGGTCGGGGTGACCGGCCTCATCCTGACCAAACTCGACGGCGACGCCCGCGGCG
>JBBDNV010000213.1:0-9014 GCA_040877415.1 Pirellulales bacterium | reverse complement strand
AAGGAGGATGGGGGTGTGGGGGAAGGGACCTTGGGGCCCGATGGTCCCTTCCCCCGCAACGGTCGAAGGCTAAACGTCTTTCACCCACAAGATTCCGCGGAGGACACTTGTCCTCCTTCCTCCTTTCAAAAATAGTCGGGCTCGTTGCCCGGCTGCCACTTGATATTGCAGCCGATGCTCGGCTTTTGGTCCGCCCCGACCGGCTTTCCGGCCAAAACCGCGTCGAGCGCCGCTCGCAGGTCCCGGCCCGAGAGCGGAATGCCCGAGTCGGGCCGGCTCGAGTCCAACTGTCCCCGATAGGCCAGCTTGCGGTCCTCGTCGAAGACGTAAAAATCGGGCGTGCAAGCCGCGTGATAAGCCTGGGCCACCTTCTGCGTCTCATCGAACAGGTAGGGAAACGCGTAGCCGCGCGATTTGGCCTCGGCCACCATCTTCTCGGGCGAGTCGTCCGGATGGCTGGCCACGTCGTTGGAATTGATGCCCACCACGGCCACGCCTTTGGCCTGATACTCGCGCGCAAGTTTGGCCAGTTCCGGCGCCACGTGTTTCACGTACGGGCAGTGATTGCACATAAAGACGATCAGGCAGGCCTTGGCCCCCTTGAAATCGGCCAGCGAGACCGTTTTTCCGTCGACGTTGGGAAGCGAAAAATCGGGAGCTTTCGAGCCCAGCGGCAGCATTGTACTTGGCGTTAAAACCACGACTGTATCTCCTTTGGCGGCGTTACTGTTACAATCTGACGTATGCTTATCTTATCAATGCGATTTGCCGAGCAAACCCCTAGCTGACTGCCAGCTACGAGCGAACTGGCTCCGAGCGCCCGTGAGCTGACGACGTTTCTCGAAAAAGGAAACCTGTCATGAACGAGGCCTACAATCCCTACCAAAGTTGGGGCCTGGTTGCCGATCAGGCGGAAACCAGCGAGCGCGCGAAATTCATTCGCCTGACGTATCTCCATCTGGCCGGGGCCGTGCTGGCCTTCATCGGCCTCGAGGCGTTTCTGCTCAGCCTGCCGGGGGTGGGAGAGGCCGTGGCGCTGGTGCTCGGAAATCGACTCGGCTGGTTCATCGTGCTGGGGGCCTTCATCGGCGTCAGCTACATCGCCAACAATTGGGCCAGCTCGTCCAGCTCCGTCGGCATGCAATACGCGGGGCTCGGCCTGTTTGTCGTGGCCGAAGCGGTCATCTTCGTGCCGCTTTTGTATATCGCCCAGATGTTTGCCGGCGACACGGGGGTCAACGTCATCGGCATTGCCGGCGTGCTGACGGCGATCACTTTCTCCGGCTTGACGGCGGTCGTGTTCCTGTCCGGCGCCGACTTTTCGTTTCTCCGCACGGCGTTGTCGCTTTGCGCCATCGTGGCGTTGGGCATCATCGTGTGCAGCATGATCTTTTCGTTCAACCTGGGGGTCATCTTCGTCGGGGCGATGCTCCTTTTGGCGGGCGGATATATCTTGTACGACACCAGCAACGTTCTGCACCACTACCGGATCGGCCAGCACGTGGCGGCCTCCTTGGCCCTGTTCGCGTCCGTGGCGTTGATGTTCTGGTACATGGTGCAGCTCGTGATGGCCGTCACCCGCCGCTAGGCGAGCACCCGGCGCATTCATATTTTCGCGCGTGTCCAGCGGGCCAATTGCCGCGGCGCGAGGGCGGCGGTCGGCCCGCTGGCCCGTTCGGGGAGTTCGGTCTATAATCCCTTCGAATGCACGGTCCGGAAACCTTCGCGCGCAAGCGCCCAATGACGGACGACGCCCCGTATCCGCCGCTGTACCTCGAGGGAATCGCGCGCTTCAACGAGTGCGATTTCTACGAGAGCCACGAGCTGTGGGAGGCATTGTGGGCCGATTACCAGGGCCCGTCGCGCAAGTTCTACCAGGGCCTCATTCAGGCGGCCGTGGCGCTGCACCATTTCGGCAACGGCAATATTCGCGGGGCGCGTAAACTTTACTTCAGCACGCGGGATTATCTCGAACCCTATCGGCCCGCGCACATGGGCCTTGACTTGGACAAGTTCCTGCAAGAATTCGAGCAATGTTTCGCGTCCGTCACCGCCAGCGTTTTAGAGTTTCCCCAAATCGACATCGTTCCCGATCTGATTCCCGAAATCCATTTGAATCCCGACAGGCTGACGGGCGACAAATCGGCTTTCCGTGGTAGGCTTTGAGTACCCGCGGAGAAAACCAGCATCGAGCGGGCTGCAATGGGGCGCATCATGCCCGAGCGGCGGCGCGATTGCGCTTTGTTCGACGGGTTTTATCCGGCCGCGCTTGAGCGACCACGCCTGGCTTCTACCCCCGCGGGCCAGCACGAAAACCATGGCGCAACGCGAAGACGATCTGGCCTTCGTGCCCGAGCAATTCTCCGGGCGAGCGCGGCTGTTTCCGCTGCCGAACCTGGTGCTCTTTCCCCACGTCATTCAGCCGCTGCACATCTTCGAGCGGCGCTACGTGGAGATGTTCCGCGACGCGATCGAAGACGACCGCTTGATCGCCATGTCGTTGTTGGAGCCCGGCTGGGAAGGCGACTACGAGGGCCGTCCGCCGGTCGCGCCGGTCGCTTGCCTGGGACGCGTCATCACGTGGCAAGCGCAAGGCGGTTCGCGCTACAACCTGCTGCTGTTGGGCCTCGAGCGCGTGCGAATCGTCGAGGAGTTGTCGCCGCATCGATCCTTTCGCGAGGCCCGGGTCGACCTGTTGAGCGATCAGTATCCACACGCGACCGCCGAATCGCGGCCCGCCTTGCACCACAAGCTGGTTGCCTCGTTCGAAAAGATGCTGCCGCGCATCAAGGACGCCGACGAGCTCTTTAACCAACTGTCGGTCGACAGTATTTCGCTCGGGACCTTGACCGACGTGATCGCTTATGCGCTCGACCTCGACGTGTGCGTCAAGCAATCGTTTTTGACCGAGCCGTGCGTCGACCGGCGGGCCACGAGGCTTTTGGCCCACTTGCATAGCGCGTCGCGCGATACGCGCCCATTGAGCTTTGCGTCGGGCTTTCCGCCGGCTTTCAGCACGAATTGATCGCCTTTGGGTGTCATGGCTTGCGTGGCCATGCCGAGGTGCCCTTCCAGAGCAGCAACATGCTCACGCAAGCGTGAGCATGGCACCACGGGCGTGGGTCGAGCGGCGTCCGGTTTGGGTCTCCCTGGCTGGGCGCTTCGGGCTGGTCCGAAGCGCTTGACCGCTCGGCTGGGATGCTCTTAAGATCGAGGCATGGTACCGCGCGCCGCCCACAAAGAGCCCCAAGACCACGCCCCATTCGCCGATCTGGGCAGCCTGGCCGGCGAACAGGCCGGGCCGAGCGTCCGCCCGGCCGCGGCGCCGGTCGACGAAGCCCGCATCGCCCGCGCCGTCCGCGAAATTCTGGCCGCCGTGGGCGAAGACCCGGACCGCGAAGGACTTCGCGACACTCCGGCCCGCGTGGCGCGGATGTACGGCGAGATGTTCAGCGGCCTGCACGAAGATCCGCGCATCCACCTGCAAAAATTCTTCACCGAAGCCTACGACGAAGTCGTGCTGGTGCGCGACATCAGCTTCAACAGCATGTGCGAGCACCACATGCTGCCCTTCATGGGCCAGGCCCACATCGGCTACGTGCCCGACGGCCGCGTCATCGGATTGAGCAAGCTGGCCCGGGTGGTCGAAGTCGTGGCCCGCCGTCCGCAGGTGCAGGAACGAATGACCGAGACGATCGCCAACCTGCTCACCGACGAGCTGAAGGCCAAGGGCGTGGCCGTGGTGATCGAAGCCACGCACACCTGCATGACGATTCGCGGCGTCCGCAAGCCCGGCAGCTTGTGCGTCACCTCCGCCATGAAAGGCATCTTCCGGTCCAATCTTTCCAGCCGTTCCGAGGTGATGAACCTGATGTACGGCGGGCGGCACTAGCCAAAAATCGTGCCGGTGCTCGAGCATCCATGCCGTCGGGGTCCGCGTGCCGTGTCGATTTTAACCCAGTTCATTTTTCGACTCTCGTTCGGAATGGCGCTGGGAATGGCGCTGGCCAACCCTCGGCAGGTCAAAAGCGGCTACTACCGCAACCACCTCTACGTGCTGTTGGGTCTGAACGTGCTGGCCACGATGGCGGCGCTGACTGCGCGCGATTCGCTGCCCCTGGCTCCGCCGCTTGCGGGCGTGATTCTCAGCTATGCGGGCTCGGTCCTGTGGTTGTATGAGAAGCCGCGCGCGGGGATCGCGGCGCTCGTGCTCCTGTCGGCCGCCGGCTTATGGGGGGCGTGGGAAACGACCGTTTGGCACGCCGCCACCGGCCCCGTCGCCACGACGCTTGACGCGCTCGATCCGCTCACAGGCGGACTGGTGCTGGGATTCACAATGGCCGCCATGTTCCTTGGCCATTGGTACCTCAACTCCCCCACGATGGCCATCGGGCCGCTTCTGCGGCTGGTCGTGATGCTCGGCGGCGCCGTTTGCCTGCGCGCAGCCGTCGAGGCCGCGATTTTGGCGATTAACCTGCCCGGCGCCGCGATCGACACGCAAGGACTGCTATTTATTGCGCTGCGCTGGCTGTCGGGCATCATCGGGGCCTTCGTGCTCGTCGTCATGACCTACCGGACGCTCAAGATTCCCAACACCCAAAGCGCCACCGGCATCCTCTACGTGTGCGTAATTGCCACGTTTTTGGGCGAGCTCGTTGCGCTGCTGCTCGCCGCCGAGTCGGCCCAACCGCTGTGAGAAAACTCGGTCCCTGTCGGATCGACCGGAGGCCCGACTTCACAAACCTTTTGGCGGCCGGTCTGTGCGGCACATTCGTCAAACTTGGGCGGCCGCACGGCGGGCCGACTTTCGCCCGGGCCCCATATTGCAGGACCCCCCGACGACCTATAATGAAGGATGGCCGCGGAATCGGTCGAACTCACAACAGGAGGAGATGCCATGAGACCGGCAATGTTGGGACTCGCGCTGGCCGCGATTTTTCTGCTTGCGCCGCAATCGGCCATAGCCCAGTACGGTGGGACGTACATGGGACGCGCCGACAATCCGGTTGGACCGACGGTGAGCCCCTATTTGAACCTGTTGCAAAACAACGGCTTTGGCGTCACCAACTATCAATCGCTCGTCAAACCCCTGATCAACCAGGGCAACGCGATCCAGCAGCAGGGCCATTCGATTGGGAACCTGCAGCGGCAGGTCTCCCAACAGGCTTACGGCGCCGGCGGTACCCGGCGTGGTACGGGACACGCAACGTACTTCATGAACTACGGGCATTACTATATGAACTACGGGCAATACTATCCCTATGGGGGCCGCTAGCCGCACGTTGCGCCTGGCTGCGAAAGCAGGACACCGCGCCATGATTGCACGCGCCGGGCTTGGGGTTGCCTGTGTTCTCTCGCTTGTCTTGTGGCTCGGGTGTGAAGCCCCGCCGGGAGCCGATCATCCGCTCGTCGGCCACAAGGCACCCTTGTTCTCGTCCACGTTGCTCGACGGCAGTCCGTTCGACCTGGCGCAATATCTAGGCACGAACGTCGTGATCCTCGACTTTTGGGCCACGTGGTGCGGGCCTTGCCGGCGGTCCTTGCCGACCGTGAGCCAGGTAGCCGCCGAGTATAAAGACCGGGGCGTCGAATTCTTCGCCGTCGACTGCGGTGAAACTCCCGACGAGGTTCGGCAATTCCTCGAGGCGACGACGCTCAGCCTCGCCGTCGTCATGGACCGCGACGGTGCGATCGGCAATCTCTACAACGTGGAAGGCATCCCGCAAACGGTTATCATCGGCAAGGACGGCACCGTCAAAGTCATCCACGTCGGCGCCTCGGGCGACCTGAGAGCCCGATTGACTCGCGAACTCGACGATCTGGTGGCCGGCGAAAAACAAGCCGGCTTGCCCGCTGCCGGCTCACCCGCTCGCCGGAGCGGGCTGGCAAGCCGCGACGGCCGGGCGCCGTAGACCGAATCGACCTTCCCACGCCTTGGAGAACCTCGCATGAAGCGCGCCAACCGTTTCACGCTCCGTGTAGTTTCAAGTGTTCTGGCCATGGTCGCGGCTGCCGCAGTTGCGCCCGCTCGAAGCGCCATCGCGGCCGACTTTCATCACGTACACCTGAACGTCACCGACCCGGCGGCGGCGGCGAAATGGTACGCCGATAACCTGGGCGGCGAAGCCAAGAAGATCGGCGTCTTTAGCGCCGTCGGCTTCGGCAAGACCGTCATCATCTTCTTCCTGGCCAAACCGGGCTTTGCCGAAAGCAAGGGCAGCGCCGTCGATCACATCGGCTTCTCCTACAAGGATATCCACGCCAAGATGAAGGAGCTGGCGGACAACAAAGTCGAAATCGTCTCGGGCGTCGAGCAGGAAGGACCGATCAAGTACGCGTTCGTCAAAGATCCCTGGGGCACGCTCATCGAGGTGGTCGAGGATCCCGAAATCCAGGGCTTTCACCACGTACACCTGGCGGTGACCGATCCCAAAACGGCGTTGGCATGGTATACAAGCGCCTTCGGCGGCCAGGTGACCCGCTTCGCCGGCATCATTCCCGGCATTCGCTACGGCGACGTGTGGCTGCTCGTTAAAAAGGTCGCCCAACCGGCGGCGCCCACCAAGGGCCGCGCGATCGACCACATCAGTTGGTCGTTCGCCGATTTGGACGAGGCGGCCGTCGAGCTGAAAGCCAAGGGGGTCAAGTTCGAGTCCGACCCGTTCACCTTCGGCACCAGCCGGGTCGCCTTCGTCGTCGACCCCGTCGGCGTGCGCATCGAGCTGGTCGCCCCCGCCAAAAAGAAATAGCCCTTGCGCCTATCTCCCCTGGCGGGAGAGGGCTGGGGTGAGGGGGATTGCCCTATTCTCCGGGTGCCACTGTTTGCTTGCCGCGCAGTGCCGACGGCACGGGTGGACAAGCCACCCGTGGCACCCGCACCATCGCGGCCGCAATGCCACGGCCCGTGCGCCACTCGTGCCAGCGCTGGGAAAGCGTCTTGGAGGGAATCGGATCGATGCCGTAGCCCAGGTTGATAAAACCCTTGTAGCATTGCGTGTTGGGCACCGGGTCCTCGCCGTAGGTGGTCTCAATAGCCACCAGCGGCGACGCATGCGCGACGATCGACGCCGCCGCGATCGCAGCGACTGTCAAGCGTAAGGCCACGCACTCTATCAACGGGTGTTCCTTATTTTGCACGACGCGCCACCCACGCGCCACAGCGGGGGCGCCACGACCGTCCAGATTCAACTTCGGCCCCCAATGCCGCCGGTCTGGAGACGCAAATCGGCTTGCCCCGCCAGTTCGCCCGGCCGCCGCCCGCGGCGATCCGCGGCAGGTCCGCCTGTATCGATTCGGCAAGAGAGACAAGCAGGTGTAAACTATCCGGGCGACCGCAAGATCGACTTCACTAACAGGGAATCATCCATGTCCGCACCCGACCAGATGCGAGAACACATCGTCGGCAGCATCCGGCAATTCGTCGAGCGCAACGTGATCCCGGTCGCCAGCCGGCTCGAACACAACGACGAGTACCCGGCCCAGATTGTGGAAGGGATGAAGGAGCTGGGCCTGTTCGGGGCCAACGTGCCCCCGGACTACGGCGGGCTGGGGCTCGACTACACCACCTTCGCCATGATCATCGAGGAGCTCGCGCGCGGCTGGATGAGCGTCGTCGGCCCGCTCGGCACGCATTCGGTGATCTGCGACATCATCCATCGCTTCGGCACCGAAGAGCAAAGGCGCCGTTTTTTGCCCGGCCTGGCCTCCGGCGAGCGGCGCGGCGGGCTGGCGCTGTCGGAAGCCGACGCCGGCACCGACGTGCAGCGCATCCGAACGACCGCCACGCGCTCCCACGACGGCTACTTGATCAACGGCTCGAAGATGTGGATCACCAACGCCCGCTACGGCAACACTTTTGTGCTGGCGGCCAAGACCGACCCCAGGGCCGATCCGCCCTATCTGGGCATCTCGGCTTTCGTGATCGAAAAGGGCGGCGCAGGATTCCACGTGACGCGCGACATCGACAAGCTGGGCTACAAGGGCGTCGAGACCTGCGAGATCGTGTTTGATAACTTCTTCGTGCCGGCCGCCAACCTGATCGGAGGGCAGGAAGGCGAAGGCTTTGGACACATCATGACGGGCCTGGAAAGCGAGCGCATCAACGTCGCCGCGCGCGGCGTCGGATTGGCCCGGGCGGCGTTCGAAGACGCGATCCACTACGCGCAGCAGCGCCACACCTTCGGCAAGCCGATCTGCGAGCATCAGACGATTCAAATCAAGCTGGCCGACATGGGAACCAAGATCGAGGCCGCCCGCCTGCTCGTTTACTCGGCGGCCGAAAAGAAAGACCGCGGCGAGCGCTGCGACCTCGAAGCCGGCATGGCCAAACTTTTCGCCACTGAAGCCGCGCAGGAGATCGCGCTGGAAGCGCTGCGCATTCACGGCGGCGCCGGCTACTCCAAAGATTTCAACGTCGAGCGCTACTACCGCGACGCGCCGCTACTCATCGTGGGCGGCGGCACCAACGAGCTGCAGCGCCTGATCATCGCCAAGGGGCTGGTCGCGAAATATCCGGTCAAGTAGCCCGCGAGCGCCACTTGACGGGCTGGGAGAGAACATCCGCGAGTCGCACCTCCGAAGAGTTGCTCAAAAAAACGCACGCGCACAGGAGCGATGCTATGGCCGAAGATCACGTGCTGACGGGCGAGGAGCTGCAGGAAGCGCTGGCGTCTTTGCCCGGCTGGGAAGTGCGCGACGGTTGGCTGCGGCGCACGTTCACCACGCCCGGCTGGCCGCACACCATGCTGCTGACGGCGGCCATCGGTTACGTCGCCGAAGCAGCCTGGCACCATCCGGACCTGAGCATCGGCTACGCCAAGGTCACCGTAAAATTGCAGACCCATCGGGTGCGCGCGGTGACCTCAAGCGACATCGAGCTGGCTCGCCGCATCGAGGAAGTCGCCTGCTGGCGGCCCCCCGACCAATCGCCCTTGGCCGGCTTTCCCAAACGCTGGGTGCACTAGTGTCCTGAGTTGGAAATACGCTGATTTAGTCTTGCGCCCTGGCTTCGGCTG
>JBBDNV010000212.1:0-45311 GCA_040877415.1 Pirellulales bacterium | reverse complement strand
CCCCACTCGCTGCTATCACACCGCCGCCTAAAAAACAAACCGCAGGCTGCACCCCGGTTGGGGGGACGCGCGGGTCCGCTTGCTAGCTTCTCGGGCAGCGTTCGCAGGACGGCACACCCTGGACGAGCCACTCGTGGCACACCATGATGGAGCCATCCTCCTTGGGGAAAAGCCGGAGCAGGTGGACATGCCCGCCCTCGATCGAATCGACCCCGAGCGGCTGCTGGCAAGCGGTGTGGTGGCCCGCGTCGAATATCTTGACTCGCTCGGCTCGACGCAGGATCACGCCACGGAATTGGCCCGCACGCTAGCTTCGCCCCTGCCGTTGTTGGTCGTGGCCGACGAGCAGACGGCGGGCCGGGGCCGCGGGCAAAATCGCTGGTGGACCGGCCGCGGCAGCCTGGCGTTCAGCCTCGTGTTCGATCCGGCCGACTGGTCGCTTTTCGGCGACGTCCTGCCGGCGAGTTCGCTGGCCGTGGGCGTGGCGATTGTGGAGACGATCCAGCCGCTTTTGGAAGGGAATCGGGTCGGCTTGCACTGGCCGAACGACGTGTACGTGGCGGGCAAGAAAATCGCCGGAGTGCTGGTCGACGTTTTGGCCGGCGGCCGCCACGTGGTCGGCATCGGACTCAACGTGAACAACACGCTGGCCGAAGCGCCCGACGACGTTCGCATGTCCGCGGCCAGCTTGTGCGAACTGGCGGGCAAGAGTTTTGAGCGCACCGCGCTATTGGCTGATTTGCTGCGCAATCTGCAGATTGCCGTGCGCGCGTCGGCCGCGGCGCCGGCGGATTTTGGCCGGCGGTTCAACGTGCTGTGCCTGCAAATCGGCCGCGAGTTGACCGTCGAAGTGGCCGGCCGCCGTACAAGCGGCCTCTGCGCCGGCATCGCCCCCGACGGGGCACTGCTCTTGAACTCGCACGGCGAAATCCGCCGCTTCTATTCCGGCGTGCTCGTGCGATCGAGGGGCATGGCTACCGCCAGTCGAGGTCGCCGCCCATGAAGATCACGTCGCCGTTAAGCTTCAGTTCGCGGAAGTCGGAGCCGTCGGGATTCATGATGGCAATGCGAAAGTTGGCGTCGGCGTCTCGGAAGACTTTGCGACCCTCCGCGTCGAGGGCCCAATCGAACAGCACGGCGGCCAACTGCTTGCCATCGGGAGACCAGGCGACGTGGTCTGGGTAGGTCAGACCCTTCTCGGTGAATGCGATTTGCGGGTTCTTGCCATCGATGTCTGCCGTGCACACGCTGAACTGGCCGCCCTGACGACGCATGAAGGCGATCCTCGTATCGTCGGGAGAGAAACGACCGTGGTAATCGTACTGTCCGTTGCTAGTCAAATTCGTCGCATCACTTCCGTCGGGACGCAGCGTGAAGAGTTCGATGCGCTTCTTGTTTCGAAAGCTCCATGAGATGAGCAGATCGGTATGATGCGCGCAATCGACAATGCCTTCGGTGTCCGGAAGTTCCAATTGCGAAGCCTCGGCGCTTTCCGGTTCGACGAGCCAATTGGTGAATTTCCAACGGTCATCTGCGCGGATGGCCTGTATGACGACGACGTGCTTGCCGTCGTGCGTCCAGCAAACCCCCGCGGAGCCATCGCCCGTCCAGATTCGGCGACCGTTTTCATCCTCGCCGACGTTGCGGATCAGGACATCGCAAGTCGTCTCAAACGAGTTCCGAAAGGCGATCGTTCGCCGGTCCGGAGAAAGACGCACGTCATTTCCGCTCGCGGCGACGGATTCGAAAGCCCCCGTTTCCGGATCGATCGCCACGATCTGAGTGACACTCCGCTGGCCGGGCGGTTGCCAGGTAATACCCGTGTAGATGCGACCCGTCGGGAACCCAGCCTGTTGCGGCTCGTCTGCGCCTACCTGCGGCGCGACCACTATCGCGGCTGCGCAGAAGAAGATCGACGCAACCGCAATCCGAGCGTCGCTCGGCTGGGCGATGCTCCAAAGAATCGGGAGAAGCTGTTTGATTGCGCGCATGCTCCGCCTCCGTCGCGATCAGCGATTGCCAAGAAAGTCCGTCGGTCCCTACCGCACAGCCGTTATTCTGGCCATTCTGTCGGCGGTTGCCAAGGCAGCAGGCGAGTTCGCGGCGATTCCGCTGAGATTGACGACAGGGTGAAGTCTGACGACTAAGGAAAAGTCGATGTGGCCGGCCGCCGTACAAGCGGCCTCTGCGCCGGCATCGCCGCCGACGGAGCGCTACTCTTGGACACGCGTTGGAAGCGGAATGCGCTCTGTGGCTTGCGCAGCCTACCATCTGACTGCGAAGTTTTGAGCAAGATCGCGCTAGTGCGCCTGGAGCTTGTTGTAGGGGGATTGCCGATAATACGTTACGACAACTCGCCCTGACGCCTTGCACCGCTTCCCGCCCGAACCCTTCCCCGTCGATCCCACCGCGCCCCGTCCGCACTGCTCGATGCATCCAGACTTCCCGCGTCAATTTGCCGCCGCGCTTCTGCCTGCGTGGCTGTGGCTGGTCATTGCGACGGCGCTCATCGGGCGCGCCGATGCGATGGGTCTCGAACGTCTGCCGAATGCCAACAGTGGCCCAAGCTTCGGAGCCGGTGATTTCGAAACGCTGCCGCCGTCCGTCACCGCTGACGAGCTGCCGCCCGCGCGCGACCCGATCTTGCCCGACACTTCCGACTGGCCGGCGGAGAGTGGCGACTTTTGCGACGGCAACCATCCCAGCGCGGGGCTGCCGTGGTGCTGGCAGTGGCTGCCCAGCGGGCTGGTGTGGCGATCGTACCTGGCGGGCGTGAAAGAGCCGCGATTTGCCTGGCTGATGTCGGACGATTCGCGCTTCGACACGATCTGGGACACGACGCTGGGCGGGCGCGTGGCACTGTTGCGCTACGGCACGCCGAACGCCTATCGGCCCAACGGCTGGGAGATCCAGTTCGAAGCGGCCGCGCTGCCCCGGCTGTGGCCCACGAAGCCGAGCTGGCCGCTGGTCTCGTGCGATTACCGGGTCGGCGTTCCGCTCGTCTATGCTTACGGGCCGTGGCAGTTCAAGACCGGTTACTACCACATCAGCGCGCACCTGGGCGACGAGTTCATGCTGCTCAATCCGGGCTGGCCGCGTATCAATTACATCCGCGATTCGTGGATGCTGGCCCTGGGTTATTACTACACCGAGGACCTGCGGCTGTGTGCCGAAGTCGACTACGCGTTTGAGTACGACGGCGGCGCGAGGCCCTGGGAGTTTCAATTCGGCGCCGACTACAGCCCGGCCGAGCGGGGCGGGGCGCCGTTTGCCGCCGCTTACGCCAATTTGCGGCAGGAGCTCGATTTCGGCGGATTCGTCGTGTTTCAATTGGGCTGGCAGGTGCGCGGCGGCCCGGCCATGCACACGTTTCGCGTCGGCGTCGAATACGTCAACGGCGCCAGCACGCAATACGAATTCTTCAACCTCTTCGAGCAGCGCGTCGGGTTCGGAATCTGGTACGACTACTGAACGCCGACACGATAGCCACGGCTTTGCTGACGGATCGTCGTTCGCCGGTCGCGTCGTTTTCCCTCGCTCGCGCTCTTTGATGTTGTGCGTCGTCGTTTAGCCCCCGGCTTTGCCGGGGGATTCCGCTCTTGCGAAGGCTGATTACCATTCGAGCGCGGCGATATCAACGATCCCCCGGCAAAGCCGGGGGCTAAACGGTTACCTCGACGGCCAATGCGCAACATCAAAACTCGCGCTTCGGGCTATGGTCGCTTACGCTTGCGGCGCACAGCGGCCACGCAGATTTCGCGGCGGTTGTGGGGAAGCTGGCGGGCGGCAACCTGGGAGTAGCCCCAACTGCGCACGCGATCGAGATACTGGGGGACGTGCTCCGCCAGATTCCATTCCAACAGCTTGAGCGTCAACAGCAGTCCGCGGATGTTCACTGCCGGATGCGTGACGATCGCTTCAACCGTTTCCAGCGTGTAGTCCGGGGCGACGTTCATATCGGCGGCCAGCCACGTGACGCCGCGAAACTCGCGCCGGCGCACGTCGGCTCCGCGCTTTTGAATGTGCGTGAAATTCGGATCGGCCAAGACGCGCGGATCGACGCGGGCCGGATCGATGCCTACGACGCGCAGCCCGCGATTGAGCAGCGCCTGGCTGGCGCCCCCCGGCGAGCAGCCGATCTCGGCGATTTTTTGACCTTCTCGAATCGGCAGGCCGGACCACCCCAGGGCTTCTTCCATCTTGACGTAGGCCCGCGAAACGGCGTCGGCCGGCACAATCATGTCGCGCAGCCCGCCGGGAAAACGCGAGTCGTCGCCGGCCGCGCGATGATAGCCGACCCACCACTCGTGCGGCTCCACCAGGATGCAATCAAGCACGAGTTGGCCGGCCTGGGCAACGCGGGCCAAGGGCGGCGTCATCGTTTCGGCCCGCTCGTGCCGGCGAATCGCCTCTTCGGTGGCCAGCGCCGCTGGCGTCACGTGCGGCTCGAAACCGCGCTGGCCGATCGCCGCCGTGTCGCGCTGCCAGACGTGAAGCGCCTCGTAGGGACGCCGGCCCGCGATCTTCCAGACTTCGGCCGCGGCCTCGTCGAGTGACTCACCCGCCGCCTTGCCCAAAGAAAACCCATACGCGCGGGCGAAGACCGACTTTGGATCAAAATCGTCCGGCAACCTGTGATCGTCGGGCAGCTTGAACGTCAGAAAGCCGCTGCGCGAGTAGGCGAAACTGAGCGCGGGCCAGTCGCGCGCGAATTCGGCTTTCAGGGTGCTTTCGGCGCCGACCTGGCAGGTGGCAAACAGGAACGCGCGCCGGTGGCGGTCGGCCGCCTGAGACGGGCCCACTATTTTCCCCCGACGAATTGTGCTTGCGCCGCCGAGCCGGGAGCGTCGGCCAACTCGAGCCGCACGTCCCGGTCTGCCTGGTCGCCCAAGAATATCAGGATGGTGTGCACGCCCGGCGAGACGTCGACCGTGACCTTGTTCGCGAGCTCAAGCGGAATGGCGTCGAGCCAGATTCTCTCGACCGGCCCACTGGGAACGAGATCGACTTTCCCGCCCGCCGCGACGTCGAGCTCGCAGCGCACGACGCGCGGCCCCGCATCATGCGACGGCCCGATGACTGGGATCGACGCTGGCGGCAACTGGCCCGAGACCGTGCCGTAGGCGCTGGTCCAAGTCAAATCGCCCAGATCGTCCGGTTGGACCGCTGCGCCGCCGGTGAATCTGGCGATCGCCTCGGGCGTGGGCAGCAGCGTTTGCCAGCGGCGGGCGACGCGCGCGTTGCCGACCGCGTAGGGGCCGACTTTGCCGAGCTCGGAGAGGAATCGCACCAGGTCGACCAGCTCGCTGCGCGTCAATTCGTCGGCCAGGCCGACCGGCATAATCGACCCGCCTTCCTGTTTGCCCTCGATCGCGTCGAGCGCAATGGCGACTTCGCGGTCTTCGCCGTCGCGCAGCACGAGCTCGGCGTCGGTTTCGCGCACCTTGACGCCGCTGGTGATCAGGCCGTCCGCCACGACGGTGAGCGAATGGTAGTTCTCCTTGATCTTGGCGCTGGGCTCGAGGACCGACTCGACGAGGTAATCGACTTGAGCGCTGGTGCCGATCGAGACCAGATCGGGCCCGACGCGCCCCCCTGCCCCGGCGATGGCGTGGCATTTCAGGCACGCCTGTTCGCCGCGGCGAAAGACGGCTTCGCCCCGCGCCGGATTTCCCTGGGAGGCGACGTCGGCGACGAATGCGGCCAGCTCGTCCGGTGAAAGCGTGCGCTTGGGCGTGGCAATGCCGCCCGCGGCGGCAAGCGCGGCGGCGAGCCTGGGCTCTTCGCGCGCCGCGGAACGAACGGCGCGAATCGCCAGCTTGACGGCGTCGGCGGAAAATTGGCGTCCGCTTACGGCCTCGGTCAAGGCCGGCGCTCCGCCCTGGCGGTCG
Organism: Pirellulales bacterium; assembly: GCA_040877415.1. Lineage (GTDB taxonomy): Bacteria > Planctomycetota > Planctomycetia > Pirellulales > PALSA-1355 > JBBDNV01. Next base: position 39,420 of record JBBDNV010000212.1, on the reverse strand, counting down.
AGAATCGCCAACACGATGGGGCCCGGATCGGCGGCGGGCTCATCGGCGAGGAATTCCGCGAATTGCCCGGCCGCCGCTGTGACGTCGAGCGCGGCCAGGGCCGCCACGGCCATCGCGCGAATCTTCGCCGGCTGACCACGCCCGCAAAGCGCCCTTAGCGACTCGCTGCGTTGCGGACCCAGCGCCGCGAGACTGGCAAGCGCGCTTTGGCGCACCACGTCCGGAGTGTCGCCGCCGGCGCCCAACTCCAGCAATTTGTCGCCGAGCGACTCGATGTGCCACAAGCCGGCCGCTTCGATCGCCGCTAATCGCAGCGCCAGGTCCTCGTCGTCCAAAAGGCCGGAAATGGCGCTCGGGTCCCCCGCGGGCTGAACCTTGCGCATGCGGGTCGCTTCGGCCAGCGCCTTCAAGAGCGCAGCGCGGCTGGCGGCGGGAAGTTGGCCACGAAGAGCCGTGTCGAGTACGACGCGCAGTTGGGGCGGACCGCCGAGCGCCGCGATCAATAGCAGCACGCTTTCTCGACGTTCCGGCGGCAACTTTCCCGACTCAAGCAAATTGACAAGCGGCACCGCCACGCGCGGCGAGCCGGCCGCCGCGAGCGCGTAGGCCAAATCCCGCGCGTTGCCACCGAAATCGAGCCGGCCGGCTTCCAGTTCCCCTAGCCAAAACGGCTGCAACTCGCGCACCGTGAGCCACAGGGCATGATCGAGGAACCGGTCCATCGGTTGATCGAGCGCGCGAAGCGCCACTTCAGCCGCCTGCGAAGTGCCGAGAAGGGCCAGCGCGCGGACCGCCTCCAGGCGGACTTGCGGATGCGGGTCTGCCACGAGCCGGGCCAATAGCGCGGGGGCTTGCGGCACGCGATCGTGCCAGGCGCTCAGAACGCGCGCGGCGGCGGCGCGAACGTGGGAATCCGTCGAGCCGGCAAGCGTCGCCACGAATTCCGGCTCGGCCACGTCGAGCGATTGATACGTCCACAGAGCTTCCAGCCGCAAATGCTCGAACTCGGGATCGGCCGGATCCAGATGGCCCAGCCACGCGGCCAGCTTGGGAATAACTTCCCCAGTGCCGCGCGCCTTGAGCTCGTGCTTGGCGTGCGTGCGCGTGAATTCTTCGGGCGCGGCGAGCATCGCCAGCAGCTCGTCGACCGACGCGGTGGCGAACTGCGGGCGCTTGGCGAGGGGGCGCGCCTTGGCCGTGACGCGCCAGATACGGCCGTGCGTGTGATCGCGGCGCTCGTCGCGGAAATCGACTTCGCCGTGCTGAATGATCGGGTTGTACCAATCGGCGATGTAGAGCGCGCCGTCGGGGCCCATCTTGACGTCGACCGGGCGAAACGCCGCGTGCCTGGTCTTGATGATTTCGGTCTGCTCCCGCGCGGAATAGCCCGAGCCGGCTTCCGCAGGCACGAAGCGGCACACGCGGTGCGCGCGGAAATCATTGGTCACCAGGTTGCCCTGCCAGTCGTCGGGAAAATGGCGGCCGCTGATTACTTCCAGCCCGCAATGCTTGGGGCTGCCGGGGTTGAGCCCGTTGAGGATTTTGGTCGCCCCGGCGTAGGTGAACAGCGTGGCTCCGGGAAAGACGTAATTGATGCCCTCGCCGCCGGCGCCGTCGGTGGCGAACGATTGGCCCCAACGGTCGAAAACGTGGCCCCAGGGATTGCACAATCCGCGGGCAAAGACTGTCAACCGCATCGTTTCCGGGCGGAACTGCCAGACGCCGCCGCTATTGAGCCGGCGCACACCCCAGGGGGTTTCGACGTGGCTGTGGATGTAAATCGACTGGTTGAAATACACCATTCCGTCGGGTCCCCAGCGGAACGTGTGAATGATGTGATGCGTGTCTTCGGTGCCGAAGCCCGAGAGCATGACGCGGCGCTTGTCGGCCCGACCGTCGCCGTCGGTGTCGACCAGGTGCAGTATTTCGGTGCTGTTGGCCACGTAGGCGCCGCCGTCGCCGGGGAGGACGCCGGTGGGAATCAACAGGCCGTCGGCAAACACGGTGGTTTTTTCGGCGCGGCCGTCGCCGTCGGAATCTTCCAGGACGAGGATCTTGTCGTCGGCCTTTTGGCCCGGCTTGACGTGGGGATAGACTTCGCTGCTGGCGACCCACAGCCGGCCCCGGGCGTCGAAATTGATGTGGATCGGCTTGGCCAGCCGCGGATCGGCGGCGTACAGGTTCACTTCCAATCCGTCGGCGATTTCGAACGACTGCCGCTCCAGCTCGGGGTCGGGGTCGGGAATCACTTTCAGATCGCGCTGGGCTCGGGCGACCGAGGCCGTCAGCGCGAGGATCAAAATCGCCGTGGCGGGCCAAGAGCGTGGAAGGCACCAGTGGTCAAGCCGCCCGTGGCACACGGCGAAGACCGAATGAGTTCGTCGATGGCTGGTAGCGCGGGCGATTGTCATTATTCTTCCACCCGGACGAGCTGATATTCGTGTTCGATCGGCGTGCACAGTCCGCGAATCGCAGTTTCGCGCGCGGCCACGAGCGGGTCAAACTGCGGAATCTCGGCCGCGTTTTGCCCCTGTTCGTGCTTGCGGAACCCGAGCAGGTAGGTCACGTTTTGCGGGCGCCAGCGATGAAAGTACAGCTCGTTCTTTTCCAGAATGGTCTCGCGCAGGCGTTCGGCCTGCGCAAGTTCGGGGCCGTCGGCGACGGTCACTCCGTCGGCCCATTGCCGCGCCGTGCCGGCGGCCACTTGCCGGCCGTCGATCTTCAGGGCGTAGGTTCCGGCGGGAAGGTCGAAGGCGCGAACCACGCGCGGATTCACTTCGCGACATTCCGGCGGCGAATCCGCAGGCGGCGGCGGCAGCGGAAGCTGCCGGTCGAGCGCGAAAAAGCGAATCTCACCGGGCGAAAACCTGGCCTGCCGCACCAGCGTGCCGCTCGCCGCGACGTTGCCACGCGCCGCGTCGATTTCAACCTGCCAGCGCCGCTCCGGCAGACCGAGCGCTTGCTCGATGACCGGCGCCGCCCGCCAATAGCCGTTCGCGGTCAGGTGAATGCCGTTGTCGGTCAAATGCGTTTCCGCCGGCGGCTGAAGTTTGCCGCCCAACAGTTCGAACAAATTGACGCACGGCGCGCCGCGTCGGGCCGCGACATTGGCGATCGCGGCGGCGTAGATTTGCAAGCTGCGGTTGTGCTCGGCCGGATCGGGGAGCGGCCGGCCCAGGTCTTCGTGCGGCGGCGGAGCGATGAACACGATGCGAGCGCCGGTTTCGTCAAGCGCCGCCAAAAGCGTTTCGAGCCCGGCCAGAAACCTCTCCAGCCCCGCCTTGCCCGCGAACGATTCGTTGGCTCCGTAATTGAGCAGGATCACCGTCGGCGAAAGGGCCGCCACGTGCTTTTTGAGCTCTTCGAAGCCGTGCTCGACGCGCTGGAAGCCGGCGCGGGCCTCGCCGAACACGTTGTCGCCGCTCCAGCCGAGGTTGCGGAATTGGATATCGGAGCGGTGAAACCGGCTGGAAAGCGCCGCCTCCAAATAGCCGTACGACTGGTCGCGCTCGATGAAAGTGCTGCCCAACAGCACGACGCGGTCGCCGTCGACGAGCGTAAAACGGGGCGGCACGCCGGCCCCCGGCGGGGCTTGCCCCCACGCCGCCGCGGGCCCGAAAACGCCGAAGGTTGCCACCAGTCCGGCGGCGAAACACGCCGGTCGCAAACATCGAGCCGGCACGCGGATCACCTCGGCGTTCGGGCGGCTGAAGCGGCGGGAAAAAAAACGAGCCGGGGCCCTGGCGCCCCTGTGACTTCCGAGTTTAATTGACCGCCAGTTCCAACGCCAGCCGACCGGCCGGAATTGCCTTTACGCGGCGCTTGAGCGCGGCGACCGGACGGATCGACGCTTCGAGAGGGCGGTCAATCGTCCTTAAATTCCGCGTCCTCGCCGGCGTCGCCGCCCCCCAGCTCATCCTCGTCGTCGATTTCTTCCTCGAAGTCGTCGTCGAAATCGTCGTCGAAGTCGTCGTCGTCGAAATCTTCGACCTGCTCAACGGGCTCGATCGGCTCGTCGATCTCTTCCAGTTCGTCCAGGTCCTCGTCCTCGTCGTCGGCGCGAACGTCGGGGACCAGCGGGGTAAACCAGGCGTGGCGGGCAACCCATTGATCGGACGCGAAGAGCATGAATGAATCCTTCCTCTGTAACGGCGAACACGCTGGCCAGAAAACAAGACGTCTCAAACTCATTGGGTCAAATATAACCAGAATGGGGATGTTTTCCAGCGGAGAGGCAGACTTGTTGAACGGGCCGTCCGCAGGCCGCGGAATAGTAGGTTGATCGTAGGTTCTCGTTAATCGGGCCGGACGGCTCCGATTTCACGGAACGCTAGCTATCCGAAGGAAAAATCCGCACGATCGGCATCGCGCGCGGCTAGGCCGAGGGATTGGGGGGGACGATTGCCTGGCGTTTGTCCGCGTGATCAACGCAGGCAGATTCCGCCGCAGTCCGCTGGAAATTCCTGGCGCTGTTACTGGATGGTCTCTCGGCGTACCGTCGCCGTGGCGGTCATGGTCGTGCCGCCTAGGAGCATGCGCGAGGGTAGCCGACTTACCTGGTTCAACGGGACTCAGATGGTGACCGCTAAACGCATTTCACTCTCGGCGCGTCACCGTTGCCTTCGTCACTGTCCTTCCATTGAGAAACGTGAAACCGTTGATCCAGCGAACCGGGTCGAACTGAAGGACGACCTGCACCGATATCGGCGAGCCCGTGGCGACTGTCGCAAGTCCCCCGGCCGTGATCGGGCTACCCGCGTTTACGACGGCGACCTGCACGGCCGAGGACGGCAGGTTTGGGTACGCGTCGGTCAGGTAGTCCGAAACCGCGGTTGTCACTTGGGCGACGTTCGTGGTCGACTGTCGCGCCGCTATCCTGGCGCCTTCTCGAGAGGCGTTGCTCACCGAATGGCCGATGTTGACGAACTGCCCCACCTCGACGATGCCCAGGAAGAGCAGCAAAAGGATGGGAGACAAAACGGCGAATTCGACGCACGCCGCGCCTCGCCGATGCTTTCGGGCACCACGGTTATCTCCGCGGTCTATTGTTTGTTTCGGAAACGGCATCTCGCATACCTCGCCGGATTTCAAAAACTTGACGGCAACCCACGTGTACGGTCGTGCTACTCCCGGTCGAAAGTCGCCTCGGCACTGATCACCCGAGCGCCAGCAATGTTCAACAGGCTTCCTGGAAGCCAGCTGACGTCGGAGAAATTGGCTTCGATATAAACGTTAACAGGCGTGCCCGACGGAACACTCGCCATGCTGGCCGGGGTCATGCTGACCCTGACCTTTATGGTGTCGGCGGCATCGGCCATCACGCCCAGCATGACGTTACGGGCCGCCGTATCAACGTCGACCGAGTTGATCGTCGTGGCAAGGGAAGCCTCGCGGCAGGCTTCGCGGGCCGCGGTAGTCATGGCTTGCTGGACCATCATAAGACGCCCGAACTCGATAATTCCGAAGATGAACAGAAACATCACCGGCGCCAACACGGCGAACTCGACGACGGTGGCACCGCGTCGAGCCTTCGCGGCGGCGGCCCTTCTTTTGCGGCGTGCTCTCATCTTGGCTAGCGCTCCCGTCGATTGAATCTGGTGAGGACCAGTCCTGTCATTCGACAAGGACTGGGGACGTAAACGCACCCTCCACGTACCCGGTGGTGCTGCTCAGATCGGCGGGACGCAGTTCACCCTGGTAGTCATACGATTTCTCAATGACGATGTTCGTATTCTTTGCACCTTGCCAATTCGAGTCGATCACCGTGACGACCCCCCATTTGACAACGTTGTACTCCAGGTTGTTGCCTGGGGCGCCGCTGTTGCTGTCGAAGATCGGCACGATTCGCGTTTCTCCATGGATCGGCACAACCGATAGTTTTAGTCCGATTGAAATCCCTGTGTCGCCTTGCATCGAAATCGTATGGCTCGTGTCGATGTAGGTTGTGGTTGAGATTCGGTTGTCGGCGTAAAGCGCGTCGATGTCCGACTGTTTCAGGCCGTTGGTTATCTGGTCGTTGAGGGCGTCCGTGCTGTTGTCTGTCGGTCCGATGTCCAGGGTTCCCCAGTTTCCGGGAATCACAACACCAGAGTCGTCGGTCATCTTGCCGTCACCATAGATGGTCCATTGCTCACCCGTATCTCGTCCGTCCCACACGTCCTTCGGCACTGCGAACGGAATCACCTTGGCTCCCGGCAGCAGACCCAGGGGTTTCTGCAGAACGGCCGTCGCGGTGGCCGTGACGGCCGCGTCCTGCATGCCGAGGAGGGGTCCAATGAAGAGCGCGACGCGTGAATTGGCACTTGCGTCGTGCCGCAACTTTACCCTGACGGCATCGAAGATGCCACTATTCAGCAGCGTCACGTTCGAATAGATCGTCGCCGGATTGAAGCGACCGATCTCGATGTCGGCATCGAGGACCTGGAATGATGGATCCAGGTTCATCGCCACATAATTGCGAAGGGTGGCGCGAACGCGAGCAAGATCCTGAGTCCCATCCGCGGCGGGCACCAGGTCCTGGACGCAGGCCAGCGCCGCGGCATCGGCACAGCGCTGCAAATCGCAATCGACCTTCAGGAGGTAGCCGTAGTCGACCGAGAAGGCGACCATGGCCAGCAAGGGAATCATCAACAGCGTGAGGAGCACAAGGGCGGTGCCGCGGCGACGCTTACAAGAAGCAGGCTTGTTTTCGCGTTTTCGGCGTTTGGGCGGTGCAGAGCGGATCAGTCCCATGATGGATCTCCTCTTCGAGTTAGTAGCTTGCAGTCGCATTTCGGTAGCTTGGCAATCTCATCGCCGACCCATGGCTTTGCGTCCCGGCCTCGCGGCCGGTTTGTCCCTGTCGTGCCCCCGGAGCGGCCGAAAAACCGGCAGCCGGGCCAGTGTGGCCGTTGCGATCCGCGCGAGAAATGAGGTGATGGCGATGCGCGGTCGCATCGACGGTCTTTTGCAGCCTGGTTCTGGCCGTTAACACGTAGCCAATGTCAATGGCCATTGCGACAAGGATCAGCAAAAGCACCAGCAGACACTCGGTCAGCACCAGGATCATCCCGCGCCGCGACGATCGTGAGCGCTTCGTTGCTGGCCCTGCGCGCGCAGGGCCAGCCTTCGAGGTGACCATTGGAAATGCCTCGCGATTCGTTTCCGGCTTTTTGCTACTTGACCGGGCGAAGTGTCGACGGGAAGCCCCCATCGCGGCCAATGGGCTCGATCGCTGTAATTCCATCGAGCCGAAGACAAGCACTTTTGCCTAATCTTCCTTACGATCCTAATTAGACCTTAGAGATTGTCAAGCATGGCAATCCGGGAGTGAGAGGGAAACTGCGACCGGCGAGGGTACCGGTCATTTTTCATCGAGAAAAAGCCCTCATGGCGATTCTTGGGCGCGTTTGGCGCGGAAGTAGTCGTCAAAAAAGTCGCACTCGGACTTCAACAAATGGCTGCCGGCGCCGACCGAGTCCCCGAATTCGAGAAACGGTTCGCTCGATTCGTCGTAGACCGGCCAGTTGGGCAGCTTGCCGCCGTTGGGATCGCCGCTGGCCGCAAAGCGGACCCAACAGCTCGACATCGCGTCGGCCAGCGCCCGATCGGCCGGCTCTGGGTTCCAGGACGTTCCCGCCAGGTTGTCGAACGCGTAGACGATTTCGGCCGCGTGAAAAGCGCCGTATTTCTCGGCATCCGCTCGCGGCGGCACGCGGGTGAAATAATAGAGGTACGCCGGCAGCCCGGCCTTGCGCATCATGCGGACCCAGGTGCGCATTTCCCAACTGAACCACTCGTCGCGCAGGCTGTGCAGGAAAGCGTCTCGTACGTCGCTGTCGCTGGTGACCGGATAGACCTTTAGAAACCGCTCGGACAGGCCGGTGTATTTGCTCTTCGTGGAGGCCAGGAACGGGGCCATCTTCGTAGGCGCCAGCGCGCCCGCCAGGCTCGTGCCCTCGTCGGCGTTCGAGCCCGCGATCACGCTGACCCGGTTCTGGCGCCCCTCGGCGTAAAGGTTGATGATTTCGTCAGGAAACACCCAGCCGTCGACGACGGCCCGGGCGCGGGCTTGGGCGGGATCCTTGGCGGCGGCGGCCAGAATTTCCTCGGGCGTTTTTTCGCGCAGGGCGGCCAGCGGGTCGTCGGCTTTGTCGCAACCGAGAATCGCGGCCAGCTTTTCGCCGAGTTTCTCGGCCGGCGCGAAACCGTTGCGCTGGTCGTTTAAATACTGCATCGGCGAGAAGCAGCCGCCGCTTTGTCCGATCGCCCGCTGGAAAAGCCCCTTGGCCAGCGGCGTCGCCACGAGCGAACAGACGCTCCACGAACCGGCCGATTCGCCAAAAATGGTCACTCGCTCGGGGTCGCCGCCGATGGCGGCAATATTGCGCTTGACCCACTCGAGCGCCGCGATCTGGTCCAGCACGCCGTAGTTGCCGGACGATTGGTGCGGCGATTCGCGGCTGAGCGCCGGATGGGACAAATAGCCGAGCGGCCCCAGCCGGTAATTGATGGTCACCAGAACGATGCCCTGCCGCGCCAACTGCTCGCCGTCGTAAACCTCCATCGATCCGGAACCTCGCGTGAGCGCTCCGCCGTGAATCCAAACCATCACCGGCCGCGTTTCCTGCGGCGATTTGGCGGCGGTCCACACGTTGAGAAACAGGCAGTCTTCGCTTTGCTCTTCCGGCTCCCGCGCGTAAAACGAGCCTTTGGGATACGGCTGTTGGGGGCAGACGGGTCCGAATTCGGCGCAGGCGCGCACGCCCTGCCATTTGGCCGGCGGCTGCGGCGGCTGCCAGCGCAGTTTGCCCACCGGCGGCGCGGCGTAGGGGATTCCCTTGTAAGCGCGCACCGCGCCGTCGTCTCCCAATCGCTTGCCGGAGATTAACCCCGTGTCGATCGAGAGCGGCTCGTCGGCTGCGCGCGTTGGAAGAGCGAACACGCTAAGCGCGGCAAGCGCCGAAAGTAAAATGGTCGCCACGAATCTCCTGCGCTGTGTGACGGACGGCTTCATTGCATGGCCCCCTGTTTGAATCGTTGCGCACCGGTCGGTCTCAACCCATGGCCTCGTACGACAGCCGGTCAAAAAGTAACCTAGCCAAGGGCCATTGCGAATGCAAATCGAACAATCCTGATCAGGGTGCGGCGGGCTGCCGCGATGCGCCACACGGTATCCACCGCCGGCGCAGCCAGGCATAATAGGCAAATTGAATGATGGCCCCGGGTCTCTTGTTGAGTCGAGGGATTATGAAACGCATGCATATGGTTGTGGGGTTCTTGGTTTCGCTGGCTGGCCTGGCCACGGCGTCCGGCGCCGACGACGTGAAAGAGCCGGTCGAGTTCCATGCCATTGAAGACGTGGTCTACGGCAACAAGGACGGGCTGGGAATGACGATGGACGTGCTGACGCCCGCAAAAGGCGCCAAGGGAATCGGCGTAATTCTGGTCGCCAGCGGCGGCTTTAAATCCGCGAAGTCGAATGTCCTCGGAGACGAGAAAAAACGGCGCGACGGGGAACACTGGATCCAAGGATTGCTCTCGGGCGGCTATACGTTGTTCGTCGCCCGCCACGGCAGCACGCCCCGCTACTTCGTGCCCGAAATGATCGAGGATATTCGCCGCAGCGTGCGTTTCGTACGCGCAAGTGCCGCGCGGTTTCACGTCGACCCGGATCATTTGGGCATCACCAGCGGATCGTCCGGCGGGCACCTGGCACTGATGGTGGCGCTCTCCGGGGATGACGGAATGGCCGATTCACGCGATCCGGTCGAGCGCTCGGGCAGCCGCGTGCAGGCGGTGGTCGCCTGGTTTCCCCCAACCGATCTGGTGAACTGGGGCACGCCCGACGGCTATCGAACGGTCGACAAGCTTCGGCCCGGCTTACTGCCGAGCTTTTTCGGCGAGGTGACCGACCTGGAGGCTCAGCTAAGGTCGATTTCGCCGATTTGCCACGTCGGCCCGGACGATCCGCCGCTGTTGCTCATTCACGGCGATCGCGATTTGACGGTGCCATTGCAGCAATCGCGCGTGCTGAAGGACAAGTACGAAGCGGCCGGGCTCGGCGTCGAATGGATCGTCCACAAGGGCGGCGGGCACACGACCTGGCCGGGCATCATGGACGACTATCCGGCCGTTTGGGCCTGGTTCGACAAGCACCTGGCTGCTCCCTGAAAGGCGCCCTTTCACGCGTCGCGCCGTCCAATGATCAAGCCTTGCTGGCAATGGGCTGTTCATCGTGCTTGCACGACCCCGGCTCGGGAAACGCTCGTTGAGTAGCAGGGGCCGGCGCTCCATCGAGGGTTCTGCGCGATGGAGCGCCGCGACAATCGGCGGGCCAAGGGCCTCGGGGCCCGCTGGGCAATGGCCAAATCTGGGCTATAATGCGCTCTCGCGTTTCGAAGTCGCCATTCCACATGGCGGCCGGCCTCGCCCGCGAGACGGAGAGCCGGACCGCGGCTGAAACTTTTTTTCCAGGAGGTGGACCGTGCACATTATTCGACCGCGCCTGTTGGCTGTCGTCTGCGGCGCGCTGCTCGTGGCTGGTTGCTCGGGAACCAAGGAAGCGAAGATCCAACCCGGCGCGAATGCCGCCAAGCAAGCGCAGACCGCGCTGATCAACGCCAGGCCCGGCAGCGTGATCGAGTTTGGCGAGGGCACGTTTGAATTCACCTCCACGGTTTCCTGCGACGTGAGCGACGTCACGATTCGCGGGCAAGGACCGGATAAGACCATCCTGTCATTCAAGCAACAAGGCCAAGGCACCGGCGGAGAAGGATTGTCGATCACCAGCAAGAACAAGGTGCTGGTCGAGAACCTTGCCCTGGCGGACGCCAAGGGCGACGCGGTCAAGGTCAACGGCTGCGACGGCCTGACCTTTCGCAACGTGCGCGTTTCCTGGACCGGCGGACCCAAGACCGAAAACGGCGCATACGGCCTGTATCCCGTGCTGTGCAAGAACGTGCTTATCGAGGATTGCTTCGTCAGCGACGCATCGGACGCGGGGATTTACGTGGGACAATCGGAGAACATCATCGTTCGCCGCAACCGGGTGGAGCACAACGTGGCAGGCATCGAAATCGAAAACTCGATCGACGCCGACGTCTACGAAAACGTGGCCACCAACAACGCCGGCGGAATCCTGGTGTTTTCGCTGCCCGACCTGGAGTTGAAGGTCGGACATCACACCCGCGTGTACAATAATGAGGTGGTGGAGAACAACCACGAGAATTTCGCCCCCAAGGGGGCCATCGTGGCGAGCGTGCCCTCGGGCACCGGAGTGATGATCATGGCCAATCGGCACGTCGAGGTGTTCGACAACAAGATCCAGAACAACCAGAATGCCGGCCTGTCGATTTGCAGCTACCTGGTGACCACTCGGCCGTTCGAAAAGGACAAGGGCTACGACCCGTACTGCGAGGCCATTTTCGTGCACGACAACAAGTTCGACGGCAACGGTCAAAAGCCCAACGGCAGGCTCGGCGAACTGATCGCATCGCTGACCGGCGAAAAGACGCTGCCCGACATCGTCTATGACGGCGTGATCGATCCGGCCAAAGCGGTCGACGGGAAACTGCCGCCCGATCTGGCCATCCGCATCCGCAACAACGGCGACGCGGACTTTGTGAATTTTGACTTCGCCGGCCTCGATATGAGCGACCCGGCGTCGCCCAAGCCGGGCCAGATCAGCCGCGACCTCACGCCGTACGACGGCGAGGGTGAGATTGGGAAGTTGGAACCGGTGGTCATCGCCGGAGTGAAGTGATGTTTGGTGGGCACCAGGGTGCCTGGCGTGTGGGCATGTGCGAGAGTCGAACGGCCCGGCTGGCGGCTTTGGCGCTTGTGGCGTGCGCCGCCGGATGTGGCACGCGCAGCCCCGAGCCGACGGCGTCCTACCCCGAAAAGCTTTCCCAGTACGGCCTTTTCGTCGGCAACGGCGCCGCGCAGGAGCCGGCCGCGGGCGTCGTTCCCTTTGATCTGAACACGCCTTTGTTTTCGGACTACGCGGACAAGTTCCGCTTCGTCAAATTGCCGCCCGGCACGAGCGCCGAATACCGTTCGGACGACGCGTTCGAGTTTCCCGTCGGCACGATCATCGCCAAGACGTTTGCCTATCCCCTCGACGCGCGCGATCCTTCGCTGGGCCGCCGCTTGCTCGAAACGCGCATTTTGAAGCACGATCCCGACGGCTGGGTGGGCATCCCTTATATTTGGAACGACCAGCAGACCGAAGCCGTGCTCGAAGTGGCCGGCGACCTGGTCGATGTAAGCTGGACGGACGAGAAGGGACAAAAGCGCACCAACAACTACATCATCCCCAACGTCAATCAGTGCAAGGGATGTCACAAGCAAGGGGATGAGTTTTTGCCCCTGGGCCCGAAAGCCCGGCATCTGAACAAGGATTTCGCGTACGCCCACGGCACCGAGAATCAGTTGGCCTACTGGACGCGCGCCGGCGCTTTGTCCGGGGCTCCCGGGCCGGCCGATGCGCCGCGGCTGGCCGTTTGGAACGACCCGACGAGCGGCTCGCTTGACGAGCGTGCGCGGGCCTGGCTGGAGATTAATTGCGCGCACTGCCACAACCCGGCGGGTCCGGCCCGAAACGCAGGACTCGATCTGATGGCCGGCCAGAGGGCGCCGACGAAATACGGCATCTTCAAGACGACGGTGGCGGCCGGCCGCGGCACCGGCGGTTTCGACTTCGACATCGTGCCGGGAAAGCCGGACGAGTCGATCTTCATGTTCCGCCTTTCCTCCGTCGATCCGGGGATCATGATGCCCGAGCTAGGCAAACGGATGATCCACGACGAGGGGGTCGAGCTGGTGCGCGCGTGGATCGCCTCGATGCCTCTCCAAGAGCGTCCGTCGCGATAACGGCTGTGGCCCCGGCGTCTGCAACGCGGGCGACGCGTGGAAACCGCGAATCGGTGAGGCCGCAACCCGGTCGCTCCGCATCCGTCAAAACGGGGCGCGCGGACCTGAATTTCCCTAAGTGCAAAAAGTCAATCATCTTGGCGACCTTCGGCGAACTCTTGAACGAGGCGCGACGCTTGCTTGGCGCGGGGCGTTTGGAACAAGCCGAGCCCATCTATCGACAGTTGCTCGAGGCCGTGCCCGAAGCGGCCGAGGCGTGGCACGAATTGGGCATCCTGCACGTGCAGGCCGATCGCCCTGAAGCGGCCGCCGAATGCCTGCAAAAAGCGGTCGCGCTTGCGCCCGACTCCGCCGCCTACCACAGCAACCTGGGCGCCGTTCATCGCCAGCTCAAACGGACGGTCGCAGCGCTTGCGTGTTTCCAACGCGCCGTGCAACTCTCGTCGCCGTCGCCCCAGTTGTTCAACAACCTGGGATTGGCGCTCAAGGACGCCGGCAACGAGGACGAAGCGCTGGCGGCCTATGATGACGCCCTGAAGGTCCGCGATGACTACGCCAACGGACATTTCAACCGCGCCAACCTGTTGTTGACCATCGGACGCGTCGACGAGGCGATCGCCGCTTATCGACGGGCCATCGAGCTAGTGCCAAACGATGCCGAGGCGCACTACCGGCTGGGAATCGCCCACTACGACGAGCCGCAACTCGACGCCGCGCTTGCGTGCTGGGACCGCGCGTTGGCGCTGCGGCCCCATTATCCCGAAGCGCGCCGCAACCGGGCCCTGGTCTGGTTGAGGCGGGAGGATTATGCGCGGGGTTGGGCCGAATGGGAATCCCGACTCGAGTGCGAAGGTTTCGTGACGCGCGACTGTCCCCAGCCGCGCTGGGACGGCGCGCCTGTGCCGGGCCGAACGTTGCTTTTGCACGCCGAACAGGGGCTGGGCGACACGCTGCACTTCATCCGCTACGTCGAACTGGCCCGGCCGCTGGCAGGCGCGCTGAAGGTCGAAGTGCAGGCCCCGTTGATTCCGCTGCTTGCCAACTCGGGCTATGGCCGCTGGCTGGTGCGGCAAGGCGATCCGGTCCAGTGCGACGTGCATTGCCCGTTGCTGAGCGTGCCCTTTACGCTGGCCGAGCGCGGCGGCGCGCCTTATTGGAATGGGCCCTATTTGGTGCCCGATCCGCAACGGGTCGCCGCGTGGGAACGTCGATTGGGCGCCATCGGCGGCTTTAAGGTCGGAATCGTCTGGGCGGGCAATCCCGATCATCCGAACGATCGCTTTCGCTCGGTGCGCTTGGCCGAGTTCGCGCGGCTGGCAACCGTTCCGGGCGTGCGTCTGGTGAGCCTGCAAAAAGGTGCGGGTCGAAGCCGGCTTGCCGAGATGCCCGGCGACGTGCAGGTGATCGATTTCGGCGATGAGCTCGATGAATCGAGCGGTGCCTTCATGGACACGGCGGCCGTGATCCGGCATCTGGATCTGGTTGTTACCGTCGACACGGCGATGGCTCACCTGGCCGGCGGCATGGGCGCGCCCGTGTGGTTGCTGTTGCAACGTTCGCCCGACTGGCGCTGGATGCTCGACGGGCAAGAAACGCCCTGGTATCCGTCGATGCGCCTGTTTCGCCAGCGGAAGCTGCACGAATGGGACGCGGTGTTTGCGGACCTGGCCGAGCAATTGCGCCAGCTCGTCGCCCGCTCGACCGCTTGATGCGCAGGTCGGTCGTTGCCGAGGCTTACGTCGCCAGTTACCATTCGGGACGAGCAGGTAGTGTGTCCGACGAACGGTCGGGGGTCGTTTGAAATGCACTGGCGCGCGTGGATCGTCTTGACTGTCGCGGCCGTCTTCGGCTCGTCGTCGATCCGCGCATGCGCCGACGAAGTCAACGATCATTTGGCCGCGATCGCGCGCGCCGGTCCGCAGGCTTCGGGTTCGCGCGAGGCGCGGGTGGCTGCCGACCTATTGTCGAATCGGGGAACCGAGATTCTGCCGCGGCTGCTTTTGGCAATGGACATCGACAACCCGCTGGCGGCCAATTGGTATCGCGCGGTGTACGAGACGATCGTCGAGCGAGAGTTAGCCCGGGCCGGGCCGGAATTTCCGCTTGCCGAGCTGCGAGCAATCGTTGGCGACCGCAATCACCGCGGACACGTGCGGCGGCTGGCCCTTGTGCTGTGCGACCGGCTCGAGCCGGGCTACCGGCAAAAAACCGTGCGCGGACTGCTTGACGATCCCGAGTTTCGCGAGGATGCCGTCGACATGGCGCTGGCGGCAGGCGGGCAGGCTTTGACGAACGGTGATTCGGAAGCGGCCCGCGACCAGTTTCAGAGGGCCTTCGAGCACGCGCGCGACAGCAATCAAGTCACCAGCGCAGCCGGCCAACTGGCCAAACTGGGTGAACGAGTCGACATCGCAAAACATTTGGGGTTAGTGGTCGATTGGTGGTTGGTCGGGCCGTTCGACGCGCCGGCGTTCACCGGTTTCGCGCGCTCGTTTGCGCCCGAATCGCAAGTCGATTTGCAAGCCGGGTACGTGGGTCAGGACGGCCAGTCGATCGTTTGGCGCCGTCATCATACACCCGATCCGTTGGGCATGGTCAATCTCGCGCAAGCGTTGGCTCCGGCCAAGGAAGCCGTCGCATACGCGTACGCCCAACTCGATTCGCCGCAACCACAGGACGCTCAATTGCGCACGGGCGCCGACGACAATTTGACGGTTTGGCTCAACGGCCAAAAGGTGTTTTCGCGCGAGCAGTGGCTCAACGGCAGCCGTTTCGACCGGTTTGTCACGCCGGTGAAACTCGTGCGCGGCGCGAACCGGGTGCTGGTCAAGATTTGCCAGGGCCCGCAACACAAGGATCCGCAAGTGCCCAACAATTGGACGTTTCAGTTGCGCTTCTGCGACGCGCAAGGGGGCGGCGCTGGGCTGGTTTCTTCATCCCCCGAAGCCGCGGGAGGATCGCCATGAATGCCGCCGCGCGCTCGGTTTCCCTTTGCGTCGTCCTGACGCTTGTCGGCTTGGCGCCAGCCCGCGCCGAAAACTGGCCCGGCTGGCGCGGCCCCCGGCGCAACGGCGTCACAACGGACTCCGGCGTCCCGCTCGAATGGTCGTCCGCGAGCGGCGTCCGCTGGAAAGTGCCGCTTCCCGGCTCGGGCATTTCGAACCCCATCGTTTGGGACACGGTGGTCGTCTGCACCAGCTCCGACGGAGCGCGGCAGCAAGACTTGCACGTCATCGCGCTCGATCGCGACACGGGGCGCCGGCTCTGGCACGCGCGCTATTGGGGCACGGCGCCGACCTTGCACCACGAAACCAAAAGCAGCATGGCCACGCCCTCGCCGGTGACGGATGGAGAGCACATCTACGCGTTCTTCGGCAGCGGCGACGTATTCTGCCTCGACTTCGACGGGCGGCTGGTTTGGCAGCGTTCGCTGGCCGGCGAGTACGGCGCTTTCGAAAACCGGTTTGCCGCTTCCAGCTCCCCGCTGGTGTTCGAAGACATTCTGATCCTGCAGTGCGATCATTACGGAGCGTCGTACGTGCTGGCCATTGACAAGCACACCGGCGCGAACCGTTGGAAGACCGATCGGCCCGAGGCATGGCTGTCGTGGTCGTCGCCGGTTTGCACGAAGACGGCCGGGCCGGGCTCGGAATTGGTCTTGTGCGGCTCGGAAAAGATGGACGCCTTCGACGCGCGCTCGGGCGGGAAACTGTGGACGTTGCGCGGGCTCGAGCGCGAGTGCATTCCCACGCCGATCGTCGCCGACGGATTGATCTACGCCACGAGCGGTCCCGGCGGCACGAACTTCGCCGTGCGCACTGGCGGGCGCGGCGACGTAACCGATTCGCACGTTGTCTGGTCCACCACGCGTGGCAATTCGTTTGTCCCTTCGGCGATCCTGGTGGGCGAACGCTACTTCCTGGTCGACGACCATGGGATTGCCACTTGCCTCGATGCGAAACGCGGCAAGATTCTGTGGCGGAAGCGGTTGGGCGGCGAATTTACCGCCTCGCCCGTAGCGGCCGAAAATCGCGTCTACTTCACCAACGAGGCCGGTTCAACGCTGGTGATTCGCGCCGACGCCGGGGAGTACACGGAGCTGGCGCGCAACGAAATCGGCGAGCCGGTTTATGCCTCGCCGGCCATTTCCGCCGGGAAATTCTTTCTGCGCACCGCAAAGCACCTGTGGTGCCTGGAAGAAAGGGATGAAGGACGCCGTTAGCCCCCGGCTTTGCCGGGGGATTCCGATGGGTTCCGTTGGTCGATCGGCAATGCGTCCCCCGGACAAAGCCGGGGGCTATCGGCCTTCATCGTTCAATTTCCTCGATCCCCGCGCGATACGTAGGGAACTGCGGTTGCCAGCCGATGTCGCGCTTGAAGCGATCGGCCGTCGTGCGCGTGGAGCGGGTGAAGAATTCGGCGGCGGCGCGGCCGGCCATGAGCCGGGCGAGCCAGACGGGCACGCGGCGAGGGGGCGGCGCGGAAAAACGCTGGGCCAACGCCGTGAGGAATTCGGCGGCCGTGACCGGCTCGTCGTCCACGACGTGCCATAGTCCTCCCTTACCCGACTCGGCCGCGGCCACAAACGCGCCGGCCGCGTCGTCCGGGTGCAACATCCGCCACACGGCATCGCCCGTGCCGATGATCGGAAATCGCCGCCGCTTCAGCCCGTCCACCATCATTTGCGTCTGCGCCGAGTCGGAGCTGTAAAACCAGCCGCAGCGCAGCACACAGCCGGCGAATCCGCCGCGACCGGCCGCTTCCTGCGCAATGCGCTCGCCGTCGAGGGCCGATTGAATGTGCGGATCGCCAGCGGCGGACGAGTCCTCGTCGAACTCCGAGTCGTCCGCCGGGCGGGCGACCCACACGATGCTCTCGAAAATGAATTGCTTGGCGCCGATCCGGCCGGCGCACTCGGCCAAGGACGCGGTCCCTTCGCGGCGGATGCGATCGTTCGGTTCCCAATCGCGCGGGCTGGTGCGGGTTTTGACGGGAATGGCCGTAGCGGCGTGAATCACCACGTCGGCCCCTTCGGCGGCGTGCACCAATGCGGCGCTATCGAACAGGTCGGCGAATCGCGGCGTTCCGCCGAGGCTGGCCACCAGCCGCTCGCCGGCGCGGCTGCGAACCAGAGCGGTCACCCGATGCCCTCGCTCGCTGAATTGTTGGACCAGCCGCCGGCCCAGCACACCGGTCGAGCCCGCGACGAATACGTTCATCGGCAAATCCCCTGCCCTCCTTGTCGATCTCCGCCTTCGGCCGGCACCCCGATGACGGCATCATGTTACTTGGTGAGCAACGGGGAGCCTAGGGTCTCTGCGACCCCTTGGCGTGGCGTGTGCGCGGCATAACGTAGCAATTACTTGACGGGGCGCGCCAGAGCGGACGAAGATGGCGCCTGCCGAATTCCCTCCCAGCTTCCTCCCGCCTTGGTGACCGCCATGCCGCGCCTTGTGCCGCTTGTCCTGATTGTCTCGTGGTCGTTAGCCGGTGAGATTGCCAGCGGCGCCGAACCGGCGCGCCGGGAAAACCGGCCCGACATTCGCCGGCTCAGTCAGCACTTTATCGCCCCCGGCGACGAAACGGCGCCTTGGCAATTCCTGCCCAAGGAGAACATCGCCCGGCTCTCGACGACCGACCACCGAGGCGTCGTGACGCTTGTCGAGGCGGGAAAGGGAAAGGACGTCAAAGGCGTGCTCGCGGCGCCGATCCGCATCGACGACTATCCGCTGCCGTGGGAATTTCACCTCGGCTGGATCCAGAACTACCAGGCCATGAAGGGGATCAGCGAGCGGCAAATCAACTACGCGATCGGGCTCAACTTGGCCGTGACGTTTTCCGATCCGAGCACGTGGCCACTAGACCGCTCGCAGCTTCCGCCCGAGACGCACGCGCTGCAATTGTTCGTCGTTCACCTGGGCAACGTCGGCGAGAATTATCGTCCCGGCGTGCCGGGTGTCAAAGCCACGCCGCTGAATCAATGGGACCCTTCGCCCGAAGTTTATCTGGTTTACGGCCGCGGCGATTTATCGCCTGCCGCCAGCGGCAATTGGCAAATGGGCTACACCTGGCTCGGCTTCGAGGGCAGCATTTCGGGCTCCTGGTCCAAGGCCCAGGGGCCGGCCGATTCGATTGTGCGCTTTCGCGCCAGCGTGTTGAACACCACGACGTTGCAAGTCGGCGTGGGTTTTGGCAATCATCCCGGCTGGCGGATGCGCACGCTCGACGTTTCACGGTTCGGCAAGATGACGGGCATTTGGGAAATCGGCCCCATCGTTTCGCTCGACCGCTGGATCCCGCAAGTGTTGGCGGCCGAGCTGAAACTCGACGCCCCGCCCGAGTGGCTCAAAAGTTTCCGGCAACGCTGGTCCGCGGAAGGGAACAAGGGCGACGAGGCCCAGCGCGTCTTCGGCCGGCTGGAAGAGCTGTTCAAGGTCGAGCCGCCCGATCCGGCCTTTGAATACTACGTCGACTACGCCGTCTTTTACGGCAACGGTCCCGAGAATTTTGATCATCTTTCCGAGGGATTCGACGTGCCCGGTTTCCTGGCCGATCAGAAGTGGTACATCGAGGGCAACGCCATCGCCGAAACCTACTCGAACCCGGGCTATTGCACCGTCACGCTGCTGGGGATGAACGGCGGCTGGGCCATGTGTCCGATCACGAGCGGCGATGCGATCGACCTGGCGCGGTTCAAGCCGCCGATCGAGTTCGAAACGGCGTTTATTGCGCCCGATGACACGATTCCCTGGAACTTGTGGTGGACGTTCAACTTGTTCGACAGCGACGGCAATGTCATGGGCCAGGGCTGGAATCCCGGCGTGCAAAACATTCCCGGCAAAGGCCGCGCGCTCATCAATCACTTTGCTTTCGATCCCACGAAGGTCGTTCCCAGCCCGCTTTTGAACGTTCGCTTCGCGAGCCCGCTCGCGCAGTCGCTGTTGACGGCCAGGCCTCTCTACATGCTCGTGCAAGTGATGGACGAGAGCCATTTGCGCATCGGCTTTCGGGCGGCGAAGGCCGATGCCTGGTTGTTTTCCGAAGTGTTGGACACGGAACAAGCGATCGGAAAAAAGATCGGCAAGATCGGCTACCCGTGCCTCGCCTCCATGCAGGGGCGTCAGGGCGATCGCGGCTGGGGCGTGGGCAATTACCCTTCCTACCAACGGTTCTTGTTCGACTACGTCCGCTTCTCGAGCGCCGCGGAATAACCGACGCGGACCCGCGTTTACTTGTCGTCGGAAACAACAAACTTGGAAAAACCAGCCGACTGGTACACTTCCGGCTTGCCGTCGGCGGCGCGGATGATGAGGGCGGCGGTGCCCTGAGTCCGTTCGATGAGCTTAAGGCCGGCCTTCGGGCCGAGCACGCTCACCGCCGTCGCCAGGCTGTCGGCGGTCGTGCAGTCGGCGGCGATCACCGTGACGCTGCTCTGGTCCGTGAGTCCCAGGCCGGTACGCGGATCGATGATGTGCGAGTATCGCTTGCCGCCGATCACGACGTGTTGAAACGCGTCGCCCGAGGTGGTGACGGCCGCGTTGGCCAACAGGATGCTCACGCCGGGCGCGCCGCCGGCCGCCAGCGGCGCGACGTCGATCGTCCAGCCGCGCTTGCCCGGCGGCGGATCGGAAACGCCGATGTCGCCGCTGGCGTCGATGAGGGCGCGGGTCATGCCGCGCTTGCGCAAGAGTTCGAGCGCTTCGTCGACGGCGTAGCCCATCGCGATGCCGCCCAGGTCGAGCAGCATGCCGGGCTTCTGCAAGCGGGCCGTGCGGCGCTGTTCGTCGAGCTTGAGAAGTTGATAGCCGACGGCCGATCGCGCTTGGGCCAATCTTTCGCTCGCGGGCATTTCCTTGTTGCGGCGCGCGCGGCGCCACAAGCGCACATAAGGACCGACCGTCACGTCGAACGCCCCGTCCGTCTCGCCGGCCAAGGCTTGCGAACGGGCCAGCACGTTCCACAAAGTTTCGCTGACGGGAACATCGCGGCCCGAGCCGGCGGTGCGGCTCAGCCGGCTGAGCTCGCTTTGGGGGTCATAGTCGCTCAGCATGCGATTGAGCGCGGCGATGTGCGAAAAGGCCGCCTCGAACGCACCCTTTGCAGCCGCTTCGTCGGATGCGTACAATATGATCTTAAAAGGCACTCCCATTTGGGGTTGAGTGGATTCGTATCGCACCAGTTCGGCGGCCGGGCTATCGGCCCAGGCAAACCCGCTCAGCCCGAGATAGGTTCCCCACAACCAGGCCCCCAACCATGCACCGAACCAGCTCGCGCGTTGCCAACGCTCGATCGAACTGGGCGTGACGCGGGCGCGGTTGGCTTCGATGGTTGACATGAGCGTGCGGCTTTTAAAGGAATTGCTGCGAAGGACCTTCTATGCATAGCGTAGTCGCGGCGCGGGGTACGATTCAATTGCTGTCATCGCTCAAACGGTGTTTTCCGGCGGCCCTTTTGTGTTGCGTGGCCGGTTGGGAGGGCGCGATTGGCGCCGCTGAAGATTCCGCGCCGCCGGTCGAGGTGAAAGATTCCGCCGCCGCGACCGAAGCCCAGATGAAGCCGTACACCGAGAGGATCACCAGCGGCGACGTCACGTTCGACATGGTGCCGATCCGCGGCGGAAAATTCCTGATGGGAAGCCCCGACGACGAGGAGGGAAGAAAGGACGACGAGGGGCCGCGGCACGAAGTGGAAATCAGGCCGTTCTGGATGGGTAAGTGCGAAGTCACCTGGGATGAATACGAAATCTGGATGTTCAACCTCGACGTCCAACGGCGCGAGCTGAACAAGGTTGAGCCAACCGCGCGCGAAAAACTGGCCGACGCGGTCACCCGGCCCACCAAACCGTACACCGACATGACCTTCGGCATGGGCAAGGAAGGCTTTCCGGCGATCTGCATGACGCAGCACGCCGCCAAGAGCTACTGCAAATGGCTCAGCACGAAAACGGGCCGCTACTACCGGCTGCCCACCGAGGCCGAATGGGAATATGCCTGCCGGGCCGGAACCAAAACGGCCTATTTCTTCGGCGACGACGCCGGCCAGCTCGGCGAATACGCCTGGTATTTCGACAACGCCGAAGATAAATATCACAAGGTCGGACAGAAGAAGCCCAATCCGTGGGGCCTGTGCGACGTGCACGGCAACGTGGCGGAATGGACGCTCGACCAGTATATTGCGGACTATTACCGGCAGTTCGCCGGCAAGGTGACGCTCAACCCGTGGATCGTGCCGACGAAGCTTTATGCGATGGCGGTGCGCGGCGGTTCGTGGGACGACGATCCCCAGGCCTTGCGCAGCGCGGCCCGCCGCGGCTCGAGCAAAGAATGGAAGCAGCAGGACCCGCAGTTGCCGCAAAGCATCTGGTACTTTACCGACGCGTTGTTTCAGGGCTTTCGGGTGGTGCGGCCGCTCGAGGAGCCCTCGGCCGAAGAACAGGCCAGGCTGTGGGACACGGGAGTTTACGAATAAGCCGCGCTTGTGCGCGGAGCCAACCAACGATCACCCGACAATCTGAAAATGGAGAACCGACCATGAGCGATCCTTCCCGAACGAACGCGTCGCAGCCGCCGGTCGCGCGGCGCGATTTTCTCAAAGGATCCACGGCCGCGATCGTGGGCGGCGCGCTGGCCGGCAGTTTGTCGCTCGCCACTAGCGCGCACGCGGCGGGCGACGACGAGATCAAGATCGCGCTCGTGGGCTGCGGCGGGCGCGGCACCGGTGCGGCGAACCAGGCGCTGCGCACGGCCGGCAAGGTGAAATTGATCGCCATGGCCGACGTGTTTCGCGATCGCTTGGACGGGAGCTTGAAGCAACTCGAAATGCAAGATCTGAGCGAAGACAGAATCGACGTGCCGGAAGATCGCAAGTTCGTCGGCTTCGACGCGTACGAGAAGGCGCTGGCCGCCGGCCCCGACCTGGTGATCCTCGCCACGCCTCCCGGTTTCCGCCCCTACCATTTCGAAGCCGCGGTCAAGGCCGGCAAACACGTGTTCATGGAAAAGCCGGTCGCCACCGACGCCCCCGGCGTGCGCCGCGTGTTGGCCGCCGCCGAAGAATCCATCAAGAAGAATCTGGCGGTCGGCGTGGGATTGCAGCGCCGGCACCAGGCCCCGTACCTGGAAACAATCAAGCGATTGCAGGACGGCGCGATCGGCGACATCACGTCCATGCGAGTCTATTGGAACGGCACCACGCCCTGGGTGTACACGCGCGAACAACTGGAAGCGAAAGCCGGCCGCAAGCTGAGCGAGATGGAATACCAGATGCGCAATTGGTACTACTTTACCTGGATTTGCGGCGACCACATCGTCGAGCAGCACATCCACAACCTGGACGTCGGCAACTGGCTCAAGGGCGCGTATCCGGTCAAGGCCAACGGCATCGGCGGCTGCCAGGTGCGCAAAGGCCGCGATTACGGCGAAACGTTCGACCACCACGTCGTCGAGTTCGAATACGCCGACGGCGCGCGGATGTTCAGCCAATGCCGCCATATCCCCGGTTGCTGGAATAGCGTGTCGGAACACGCGCAGGGCACCCAGGGAACGGCGGACATCTCGGACGCAGAGATCAAGGTCGGCCGCGATACCTGGCAGTATCGCGGAGTTCGGCGCGACCCGTACCAGGTCGAGCATGACGATCTGTTTGCCAGCATCCGCTCGGGAAGTCCGATCAACGAGGCCGAATCCGGCGCCAAGAGCACGATGACGGCGATCCTGGGCCGTATGTGCACGTACTCGGGCAAGGAAATCAGTTGGGACCAGGCGATCAATTCCCAGATCAGCCTGGCTCCCGACGAGTTTTCGTTCACGGCCACGCCCAAGTCGCTGCCCGACGCCAACGGCATGTACCAACTGCCCGTGCCCGGCTTGACGAAGGTGGTCTGACCGGCCCGACCGGAAAGTTGGCGGTGGAGCACTCGGAAGCCGGCTGTCGAAAGCGACAGCCGGCTTTTTACTCTTCCACCGAAGCTGTCGCGCTTCGTATGCCGCGCCCTTGGTTCCTTCTTTGGCGTCGCTTGCCGCATTCCCATCGTGCCCGCCCGGGGGCGCAATCGGCCGCTAGCGCCGGTCCGCGCGCAACGGGTTTTCCGGCGATGCGGGTTGTACGGCCAGTGGCGCCCGTGCGGGCGAGTGGCCATGATCCGCGGGCTTGCTGATTCGCCCGGAGATTAAGCTAAGTTTTTGGAAGGCTGACAAGGCCCCAGGGCCGACGGCGCGCGTTTCGCGCCGATCGATTCGTCAGGGCGTCGCAGGTTTCCTGGCAGTGTGGATCAGGGATTTTCGTATGGAAAGTATGGACGTTCGGCTGAACGCGCACGCGGCGGCCGTTTTTCAAAAAGTCACCAAGATCTACCACGTCGGCTGGACGGCGCGCCGGTTGGTGGCGCTCGACGAAGTCAGTTTGTCGGTCGGCTGGGGCGAAGTGCTCGGCCTGATCGGGCCAAATCGCGCCGGCAAGACGACGCTGGTAAAAATCCTGCTCTCGATTTGCCGCCCAAGCGGCGGCCGCATCATGCGGCTCGAATCCGGGTTGAGCGACCGTAGCACGCTGGCCCGCGTCGGATACGTGCACGAGAATCCGGCTTTTCCGCGCTATTTGAATGCCTGGCAGCTTGTCGAGGGGTATGGCCGGCTTTCGGGCGTTCCGCGCGGCGTATTGCGGCAGCGGACCGGCGAACTGCTCGAGCAGGTGGGGCTGGCCGATCGCAGCCGCGAAAGAATTGCCAATTTTTCCAAGGGTATGCTGCAGCGCCTGGCGCTGGCGCAGGCGCTGGTGAACGATCCCAAGCTGCTGGTGCTCGACGAACCGGCCGAAGGCATGGACCTGGCGGCCCGGCGATTGCTGGACGACGTCATCCGCCAGCGGCGCGAGCGGGGACACAGCGTGATTCTGGTTTCGCACGCCTTGGCCGACGTCAAGCGGCTGTGCGACCGGATCGCCGTACTGCGCTCGGGGCGCGTGGCGTACGTCGGCCGCGTGGCCGACCTGGCGAAGGACACCCATTCAGACGAAACAGGGCCGCTGGAAAGCGCGGTCGAGGCGATTTACGCGGGAGCCACCTCATGAAGGATTCGACCATTTTCGCCACCTTCGTGTGGCTGGCGCGAGACACGTTTCGACAGGCCCGCGCCAGCGGTGTTCTGGCCGTGCTGCTGGTGGTCAGCCTGTTGTCGATCGCCGTCTGCGCGAGCATCAGCGTAAGCGGGCCGGCCTCGCTGGCGGTGGGCGACGAAAATCCCGACTTCCTGCCGCGCAACGACGTCGATGCGGCCGACCCCCGGAAGCTCGATCAATCGGGCGTGATTGTGGCCGACGGCACGCTGGGTCTGGCGTTCGGCGCCATCCAGGTGCCCCTGGCGCGCGATACCAAGGGCGCGATCCAATTTCTCGAGCTGCTGTTGGCCGGTGGAGTTGCCGACACGCTGGGATTGATGCTCACGTTGATCTGGACGGCCGGTTTTCTGCCGAGCTTTTTGGACGGTCGCTCGATCAGCGTCTTGTTGGCCAAGCCGGCGCCGCGGTGGGTGTTGATTCTGGGCAAGTATTTTGGCGTGCTGTCGTTCGTGCTGGCCAACGCCGTCGTGTTTGTGGTCGGCACGTGGGCGGCGATCGGATTGCGCACCGGCTTTTGGGATCCGACCTACCTGCTGTCGATTCCGCTGCTGCTGCTGCACTTCTCGATCTTCTTCGGCTTTTCCGTGCTGCTGGCGGTGTGCACGCGCAGTACGGTCGTGTGCGTATTCGGAACGCTCGTGTTCTGGTGCGTCACCTGGAGCATGAATTTCGGGCGGCACGCCTTCGCGGCGTCGACGGACATGGTTTCCGAGAGTCTTCGTTCGCCGTTTTTGAGCGAGCTTGTGGATTTCGGCTATTGGGTGTTGCCCAAGCCGGCCGACCTGGGCATGCTGCTGTTCGACTCGCTGGGAGCGCAGGATCATTTCGGCGGGCTTCTCGATCCCGAGGTGTTGGCGGCGCACGGCTTTTCGATGTGGCTTTCCGTCGCCAGCTCGCTGGCCTTCGCGGCCGTCGTCCTGTTCGTCTCGGTGCGCAAGTTCAAAACGACCGACTACTGAGCGCGACCGCGGCTTCTCAATTCGTCCCCGCGATGCTGCAAGGACAATCCCCAGGCAAAGCCGCCGGCTTTGCACTTTGTGATTCTCAAATTGAGTACCGGACCGCGCAGCGCGCGCGTATACTGGGCGTTTCGATTCAACCCCAGCGACGACGCGCATGTCCGGCCAACCCGACCGAGCGTCCGATTCGAATGCCGCGAACGGCGCGCAGACGCAATCGCTTGCGCGCGGCATCGGGCTGGTGCAGGCCACGTCGCTGAACGTGGCCAACATGGTCGGAGTCGGGCCGTTTATCACCATTGGGCTCTTCGTCGCCTCGATGGGCGGTCCGCAGGCGCTGGTCGGTTGGATGGTGGCTGCGGTGCTCGTGTTGTGTGACGGCCTGGTGTGGAGCGAGCTGGGCGCCGCAATGCCCGGCAGCGGCGGAACGTATCACTTCCTGCGCGAAATTTACGGCCGCTACGCCCTCGGGCGATTGATCGCGTTCTTGTTCATCTGGCAATTCATGGCGAGCGGCACGCTCGAGCTGGCCAGCGGCTATATCGGCGCCAGCGCCTATTTGGGCTACGCCCTGCCCGGCCTGGAAAGCCGGCTCGCCGAATGGGGCATTCCCAAGGGCCTGAGCGTGGTTGCCGCGCTGGCGGCCGTGGCGGTCAGCGTTTCGCTCTGCCGGCACATTCGCTCGCTGGCCTGGCTGGCGGTGGTCCTGTGCGCCGGAACGCTGCTGACGACGCTCGCGGTGATCATCGCGGGACTGGCGAACTTCGACGCGTCGCTGATCTCGTTTCCAGAAAACGCGTTTCGCGTCGACACGGCGTTCGCCAGCGGGCTGGGCGGCGCCATGCTGATCGCCGTCTACGACTATCTGGGCTACTACAACATCTGCCACCTGGGCGACGAAGTCGTCGAGCCCGAAAAGACGATTCCCCGGGCCGTGATGACGTCGGTCGTGATCGTGGCGGCCATCTACCTGACGATGAACATCGCGATCATGGGCGTCGTGCCGTGGCGGCAGGTGATGAAGTCCGAAAACATCGCCGCGGATTTCATGGAGATTCTTTACGGCCGCAACGTGGCGGTGGGATTCAGCTTCTTTATTATTTGGGCGGCCCTGGCCTCGGTGTTCGTGATGACGCTGGGCTACTCGCGCATTCTGTACGCCGCGGCCCGTAACGGCGACTTCTTCAAAATCTTCGGCCACTTGAATCCGCGCGGAAAGTTTCCGACGGTCGCGCTTTTGTCGCTGGGCGCGCTCTCCGGCGCGTTTTGTTTCGTTTCGCTCGATACCGTCATCAAGGCCGCCGTCGTCGTGCGGATCGTCGTGCAGTTTCTGGGGCAGATCGTCGGGCTGCACATTCTGCGAACGACGCGACCGGACGTGGTGCTGCCGTTTCGCATGTGGCTGTACCCGTTCCCCAGCCTGATTGCCGCGATCGGCTGGCTGTTTGTACTGGGCGCGCAGTACGAGCTGTTGCCGATCGCGCTGGCGGTGATCGGCTCGGGCATTGTCATCTATCCGGTCTGGCGGCGAATGGTTACGGCGGCGGATCGGGCCGGGATTTGAGACCATCGGGGAATACCGACCCCAACCACAGGCACGCTTCGCTTTTCCCATCAACTTTGCTACATTAGTTGGCGGTTGATCGGCCCGTACTGGGGAAAAGATTCATGGTCCCGCCAAATTGCCCCGGACCGATAGCGCGTCGCGAGTTCTTGCGCGCAGGCGCGCTGGCGCTGGGCGGAATGGCCCTGCCCGATTTGCTGCGGGCCCGTGCTTGGGCCGGCCAGCCGCCGCCCGACACGACGGTCATCTTGTTCTGGATGTGGGGCGGGCCCAGCCAGTTGGAAACGTGGGACTGCAAGCCCGACGCTCCCAGCGAATATCGCGGGCCGCTCCGTCCGATTCACACGACCGTGCCGGGGCTCGACGTGTGTGAAGTGTTTCCCCTGCAGGCGAAGCTCGGCCACCGAATCTCACTGATCCGCTCGCTGCATCATCAGATGTCGTCGCACAACGACGGCTCGATCGAGCTATTGACCGGCAAGACGCCGCTGAAGGAAGATCCCACGTCGACGGCCAAGAGCGATCATCCCGACTTTGGCATGATTGCCAGCCATATGCGCGGTCCGTCGTCGAGCGGCTTGCCGCGCTACGTGGGCATTCCGCGCGTGCCGTTCATGGTGCAGCCGACGTATTTGGGGATGACCCACGCGGGTTTCGCCGCCGGCAATCCCGCGGTGGCCGATTTTCGCCCGCCGAACTTGTCGCTCGATGCGGGCATCGACGGCACGCGGCTGGACGACCGTCGCGGACTGGTTGCGCAGCTTGACCGCTATCGGCGCGGATACGATTTGAACGGAGCGTTCGAAGCGACCGACGAGTTCCGTCACCAGGCGTTTCAACTTTTGACCAGCAGCGCGGTAGCCGACGCCTTTGCGCTGGCGAAAGAAAAGCCGGCAACCCGCGATCGCTACGGGCGGCATCTGTGGGGTCAGAGTTGTCTGTTGGCCCGGCGCCTGGCCGAAGCCGGCGTGAGCGTGATCACGATCGACGCGCTTTCGCCCGTGCCGAGCAATCCGATTTACTTCAGTTGGGACGACCACGCCAATCCGGCCACCGGTTGGCACCTGGAAGGGGCCATGCGCTGGCGCGGCCCGTACATGGACCAGGGCTTATCGGCTTTGATCGAGGACATTTATGACCGGGGGCTGGATCGAAAAGTGTTGCTGGTGGCCGTCGGCGAATTCGGCCGAACGCCCCGCTTGGCCAATCCTCAGGGCGTGCTGGGACGCGACCATTGGCCCAGTGCCCAGTCGGCCCTGGTCTCGGGGGGCCGGCTGCGGATGGGGCAAGTCGTCGGCGCCACCACCGCCAAGGCGGAATACCCCGTCGAGCGGCCGCTTTCGCCCCAGGACCTGCTGGCGACGATCTATCGCCATTTGGGCATTGACTTTCGGGCCACGATCAACGACTACGCTGGCCGCCCGCGACACATCCTCTCCGAAGGCGAGCCGATCGGCGAGTTGATTTGAGGCCGAGTCGTTGTTCCTGGTTGTCGCAGTCCTCCTATTTCTCCAGAAGCTGTTGATTTATACAGACTTCCAGCTCGCATGCGATTGCCATCTATCGGGGGGATTTTGCGATTTTTTCATTTTTTCGGTTTCAGATGGAAAAAAATGATTGACAGATAAGGTGGCGGACATATAAATTACCACCATCGCGAAGAGCCTGGACAAGGATAGTCCAGCATTGAGTTTAGCTATGGATTGAGTCGACCTCGATTCTTATAGGACAACGCTAATGGAGGCGTACCGAGTCCTGTTGCGGGGGGTTCGTGCGCAAGCGCTATGCGCGCGCGTGCAAGACCCGACGCACTTCTTCGCCGGCGGTATCCGCGCCGCTAGCAGCGCACCGATGCGCTGTGGCCCGGATCTCATCCGTCTGCTGAACCGCAGGTCGACAGCCGTTGCCTTGGTTTCGCAAATCGTTCGAGATCAAGGATCTTTTGCTGGCTTGTCGGACACGTTGGATTCTGGCAAGCGTGTGCCTCCAAACTGCTGGCCAACCACCCGAGGCCGACGATCGTTCGCCGGTCGATGCGACACGACGGGCGGGACTGCGCAACGTCTGCGCGGATCGGCAAGTGGAGCCAGAAACTGCCGGCCGATGAACCGAACGTCGAGTTGTTCGGCGGCCCGGACCCCAGTTTTTTCTGACAGGGGCTCCGAATCGTGCCGACGAATCGGCGGCAGAGTGAGACTAAAAGTTTATGACAATTTTACGGTAACACGCGGCAGCCCGCGACCGCCGATGAGCTGCGCCAAATGCGCAGCCAGGTCGTCGCGCGGCAAACATTGACAGCTACCGAGTTGAGTATTGAGTGATTCGTAAAAGCAAATACAACACCCTGGTTAAACACTAGCACGAAGGAAGAGCTCATGACCGCCCGGTTAAATAGCTTCCGCACACTGTTCTGTGGCATCTGCTTCTCGAAGAACGGCATTCGTGCCATGACCGTCTTAAGCGTTGCCGTCGTTTGCCTGTCTGCGTGCGCTCAGGCGAGTGCCGACACCCTGTTCTGGGAAGACTTCAATGGTTACACGGTGTTCAACGACGAACATCCTGCCAATGACTGGACGAACGCCGGCCTGCCCGAGATCTCGGAAGGCGCCGACGAGCTCTGGTACGGCGGCCGTTTCCAAACGCCCGACGCCGGGACGATTCAACAGGATCTGGCCGTGCAGGAGTTCGGCGGGTCGCCGAACAACACGCCGGTTGGCCGGGCTGAAGACGAGGCCGGGCTGTTGTTTAATGTCGACACGACCGGTTACCTTTCCATCACCCTCGATTATGACTGGCGCCTGTTCTCGGGCGGTTCGGGCGACGTGTTGAGGGTCGGTTATTTCGTCGGCAGTATCACGGGCTTTGCCGGTGATCGTACCAAGAATATGATCGGCGAATGGGGCAATTGGACCCAGATCCTTGTCGGCAGCAGCAGCAGTTGGATGCACGACACGGAGCCGCTGCCGGCTGGACAGTCGAGCGTCTGGGTGGCTTTCTGGATGGACAACGGCGAAGGCGACTTCATCAAGATCGACAACATTCACGTTCAGGGCGAGCTGGTTCCCGAGCCGACCACCTTCGTGCTGGCTGGCTTCGGCATCGTCGCGGTTGGCTACGTTGCCATCCGTCGTCGTGCGCGCCAGGCTATGGTCCGCGTGCGCGCCTGCGCCTAGGCTGCGCGCGCGCTGCGCCTCGAGTGCGCCTTTTGGCCGCCGAGGCGAATGAGCGCAAGACGGCCCGGATCGCTTAAGTGGGGTCCACCGGGCGGTGACCCCCGAAAAGTGAACAGGGCCCAAAGCGATCCTCGCCCCCGGCCGTTAATGTCCGACGTAACGGTAAATCACTAACCCGACCACCGCGGCGGCAAGCACCAGCAGTGGCTCGGGTATCTTTTTTCCGCCGGCCAACACCGCTAGCGTGGCCGCCAGGATCAAGACCTTCGGCAGCTCGGGACGCCAGGCTTCGTCCAGAATCGTTCGGCGGCCGAGCACGATCACCGCGCCGCAAATCGCTCCGATCGCCGCGGCCGTCACGCCGTCGACAAAGGCCACGATTCCCGGCCTTGTGCCGTACTTCTTGAAGTACGGCGCGAGAATGATCGTGAACAGGTAACACGGCAGAAACGTGGCGATCGAGGCGAGCGTGGCGCCCGTGAGTCCATCGACCAGGTAGCCGATGAAGCCCACGGTGATGACCACGGGTCCCGGCGTAATCATGGCCACGGCCACGGCGTCGAGAAACTGGCCGTCGTCGAGCCAGTGATGCTCGCCGACGACGCCGCCGTACAAAAACGGCACGATGGCCAGGCCGCTGCCGAAGACGAACGCCCCCGCCTTGGCAAAAAACAACACGATGTCGAGCCGCAACTGGGCCGTCTTGCCCAGCTCGAGGCCGAACCAGGCGCCAAGCGGCAACCACAAAGCCACGGCGGTAAGATTGCGGCTCGTTCCGCGCGGCCTCTTCACCAGCCAGACAATCACGCCGGCGGCCAGAAACAGCGCGACGTATTCGGTCTCCGTCACGATCGTGCACGCGGCACTGGCCAGCCAAATGGGCACTAGCACCCAATCGCGCCCGATCGTGCCGGTGGTCAGCTTGTAGGCACTGTGAGCGATGATGCCGATGACGCACGCGCCTACGCCGTAGAAGACGGCCTGGACCCAGCCGAGCCCGCCGTAAAGCT
This sequence comes from Pirellulales bacterium, assembly GCA_040877415.1. Lineage (GTDB taxonomy): Bacteria > Planctomycetota > Planctomycetia > Pirellulales > PALSA-1355 > JBBDNV01. The sequence continues at coordinate 7,748 of JBBDNV010000212.1, read as the reverse complement.
GGTATGCCCAGCCCAGCGCGACGACCATCACAAACGACGGCGCGACAAAGGCGACCCCGGCCAGCGTGGCGCCGGCAATTCGGTAGTGCACGTAGCCCAAGTAGATGGCCAGTTGAGCGGCCAGCGGCCCGGGCGCGAGCTGCGCGAGCGTAAGTCCTTCTTTATAGTCGGCCACGGAAAACCATCCGCGCCCTTCCACCAGATCGCGCCGCATGTAGCCCACCAGGGCCACCGGCCCGCCGAAGCCCAGCGCGCCCAGCCTGAGAAAGTAGGCCGCCAATTGAGCCAGCGAATAGCCGGGCCGCGCGGCATCGGCTGGCATTTCGGCGCGGGAGTCCGTGGGCGTGTTCACGCAATCGCACTTTCCGGGAGTCGTAAAGCGGGCAGCACAGAACTTCGCGCGCGAAGCTGCAGGGGGCCATTGTAGCGGCCCGCCGGTCCGCTTCGAAAGCTGGGATCACCGCGCCAGCGGGAGGCACGATCGCGCGATTACACCACCATTCGCCCTTCGATGAGATCGGCAATTTGGCTCGAGTCGATCAGCTTGCAGCCCGTGCGTTCGGCCAACTGGCGGGCCGAGGGCGCGAACTGCGCGTTGGTGATCACGGCCGCCAATTGGCACCGGTACGTTATCTTGCCGGCGTGCGTTTGCTCGACGACTTTACTGTCGACGGGCTCTTTGGGCGAGCCTTTAGCCTGGACAGCCACGCGCGTGCCGTCGCGGGTGATCACCAGATCGATGCCTGCCTGGCCCTTTTTGCCGGTCGGCTCGACGGTGTAGCCGTGCTCCTCGAAGACTTGCTTCAGGAAGTTGACGAAATTTCGACTGGTCATCTGCTTCCATTGGCAGGTGCGCAGCCAATGCAGGCGGCTTGCAAGCGCGGCCTGGACGCGGCCGTATTCTTCTTCAGCGGCCGCCAGCTTTGCGCGGTGCTTGCCTTCCTCGCCGGCCAATTGGTCGTGCAGTTTGCCGGCTTCGGCCAGTTTTTCGGTGAGCCCTTGAATCGCGAGCGCCAGTTTCGCGTCGTCCGGATAGTACGAAAACGGAATATACGCCGCGCCGGCCGCGAGCAGGCCCATGACGGCCACGAAGAAATATCCGAAGGCGGACAGCGAGAACAGGCTGAACAGCACCACGAAGGCCGCCGCGCCGATGGTGACGGCCAGAAAGAACCCTCCGCCGCGGCCGACGGTGTGGTCGAGCGCTTGGCGGCCCGCTTGAAACCGCGCCAGCCACGCGAGCCGGACCGCCAGCCGGTTGCGGCGCCTGCGGCGCCTCGCCAGCTCGACTTCGAGGCCGACGTTTTCCGCCGTCAGCCGGTCCAGGACGTCGCGGGCCCGCCGGAGGTCGGCTTCGGTCACTTTGCCTTCGACCGGCGCCAGCACGGCGCATATCGGCGTGGCCGAAGTCGTCGCGTGGTCGCCGGGAATGACGAAATCGTCCGAGCAATTAGGACACTTCGTCGTCTGCCCGCCGCAGTTCTCGGGAATGAGCAACAGGCTTTGACAGTGTGGGCAGGAAAGGTAGATCGCCATAGGCCGGAGTTTATTTCCACGCGATATCGGCCGCGATCGGACAGCGCCACACGCGGCACAATGGTTCTTTGGCCCGCTCGTAGCCGTCGGGCGCTTTGCGGCCTTCCACGGCGAACCAGCGGCGCAGGGAATTCTTGTCGCGCCACTCGTAGAGTGCAACCGTGGTCGCGGGCGATTTTTTCTCGGCCGAGGACAGCGCGTAGAAGACGACGTCGCCGGTCGCACCAACCACAAGCTGGCCCGTTGCGTCCGACGCGCGGCCCACGGCGACCAGACCCTCTCGCGGCCGATCGGGCGCCATAAAAACGATCTTTCCGTGCGCCGCGGGCGCGAGCCATTGGGTTTCGCCGACGATTTGCTCGTAGATCGGCACGGGCAGCACGACGCGCGGATCGGCCAGGTCGAGCGCGTACATGATCTGGTTGTAGTCGTACAGCGGCGTCGCGGCGTCGTTGCCTGAAAAGAAGGTCGAGTACGTGCCCTCGAAGAAAATGCGGCGGCCCTGCTCCTGGTCGAACATCGGGTGGTGCCGCGGATTGTAAAAGCTGTATTTGTCGTGCGTGACGATTTTTCGCGCGTAGACCCAGGGGCCCAGCGGCGTGTCGGCCTCGGCGTACCAGATTTCGCCGAGATTCGAGGTTCCCCACTCCTGTTGGGCGATCATGACAAAGCGGCGGCGAAACGCGTTCCAGGCGACCGTGCCCGCGTGCGCATTGACTTCCCGCCCGCTCTGGACGTCGCACAGCGCCAAAAGCGCCTCGCGGCGCTTGAGCAGCCCGGACTCGAGCCACTTGGCTTGCTCGCGGGCGGTCGGCGCGGGCGTGCCGGTTTTCCAGGCATACCGCACGGCGCCTGAGGAATCGCGATCGATGGCCGGTTTTTCCAGGCTGCTGCCGGGCTCCAGTGGGGTGAAGGCCTCGAAACGGCCCGGATCGCGCAGGGCATCGGCCGTGGCGCGCACGCGGGTGAGCGGATACGGATTGCCGAAGTAGACGTAATCCGCGCCGTCGACGGTTTGCTCGATCGCGTGTCCGTGTGGATAGAGCGGCGCGGCGAAGTCGTATTCGAGCACTTTTTCGAACCGCTTTCGCTCGTCGTTGAACTCGACCAGTCCGCGCTGGTAAACGTCGAGGAATTTTCGCACCTTGACGTACTTGGCGAACATCCGTTCGCCGCGCCCGGGATCGCGAATCACGCACAGGCCGTCGATCCAGGTTGGGCCCTCACCCGGCATTTCGCACGTGCCGGCGGCGAACCCGTCGTCGCGCGTGAAATACGCCAGATCGACGCCGACGAGCGGATCGAGCCCACCGTCGTGGGGCAATCGCGACACCGCGCCGGGGACGTGAAACGTTCCCAGCGGATAAGCCGGCCGGTTCGTATCGCCCCAAAACCAATGGACCTGGCCGTGGTAGATCACGGTGTTCACGCTGTCGCTGCCGGCCACCTTCGCGTTCAAAAGCGGATGGCGGATGGGCACGCCGCGACCCAGCCGCATGCTGTCTCGATAGGTGCCCGCGCCGGTCACGCGGTACAGCCGCTCGGCCACGTTCGCGCGCCGCACGCGCAGCTCCGCCTCCCGGCCCGGAGTGGTCAGCAGGGCCTTGCCGTGGTAGCCAAACCCGTCGGCCGGGAATTTGTAGCCGTGGCTCTTAACGTGAAAAAAGACGTTCTCGTTCATCAGTCCCGGCTCGCGAAACGCGACCAGACCCTGCGAGTCGGTCCAATAGCGGGTCTGGTCGACCGCGCGCAGCTCGACCAAGGGCACGCCGCGGCCGGTCACCTCGTCGACGACCCGGATGGCAAAGTAATCGGACGCGTCGCCCGGCGGCGCCGCGAAGAGCGAAATCAGCAGCAGCGCGAACTCGAGCAACATGCCAACCATCACAAGCGGACTCGCTAGATCGCTCCGCGCGGCCAAAACGCAAGGCAGCACGGCAGCCAGGGATGCCGGATTCAGGATACCACGCCGCCGCCGCCGTGTCGGCGGTTCGGCCCGCTTAGCAGGTTGAGGAAATGACCAAGCGCTGAAGCATGTGCAGCGGCTTCGCGGCAAACGAAGCAAAATCTGGTCGCAACGGCCACCATGCAATCCTCGCGGCCGAGGCCTTCCCAAAAACCGCACCTCGAACGACAGCGCGGTGACAGCGCGCTGCCGCAAGCTTTCTTCCTCGATCACAAAAAAGTACCCCTCTCTTTCCAGCGACGAAGAATCATGGGGACCGAGTATTGACGTGCGCCGTCGATTCTGATCTACTGCCTGTAGTGGAGATTATTTTATCGGTGGGGGGGTGCCGGAGCGCCTTTGAAAGCTCTTCCTCCGCGAACCTTGCGAGGTGTCACATATATGATTCGGATTGCCATGTGCGTAGCCTGCGCGGCGGCCTTCTTGGGCGGCTCGTACGACCGAGCGGATTCGGCCGAGCCGACTGCCGCGCTGTCCGTGGCGAAGCGTCGCGAAATCTATCAGGCGGTTGAACGCTCGCCGGAATTTCGCAAGGCAACCAACGACTACAAAAAGGTCGTAGCCACGGCCGCGTCGAGAATTCTGTACGAGGAAGACCCTCAACGTGACGTAATGGAGGTCCTTCACTACCGCTACGACGACGGCAAGACGATTCGAACGCTGTTCAATGCCGCTGACAACAAGTCCATCAAGACAGAAGAGCTGGAAGCCTATCCCACGCCGCTTGCCGACGAAGAATTGGAGCAGGCTAAGAAGCTCGCCCGCAGCCAGGAAAAACGGGTCAATGATCTGTTCGTCAGGCACGAAGAGGAAGAAGTCACCGTGCGCGCGCTGGCTCCGGTAATATCCGACAGGAAAAACAAGCTGTACGGCAAACGGCTGGCAATCCTGCGGTACATGCCAATGGGAAAACCAGCAGAGGCGGTAACGGTCGAAGTTAATCTGACTGACGGGGTCGTCCTCCCGAGCGAGCGCGATGAATCCAAGAAGGACGCGAAATGAGCTGGCGAGCTAGCGGAATCGTCGGGGTTTTCGTGCTACGGCTGTTTGGAGATGCCGTCGCGGTTACGGGCGCTGAAACGATTCAACATTTTCCGGCGGACAAGCCGGCGCAACAAATGGATACCCAATGGCGCGTCATATGGGGCATCGAGCGGCACGCCGGCATGTCAGAAATACTCTTCGTCAAGGAGGCTTACTTCAAACGGAGCAAGGACGAGCCTGAACTCAAGGTGCTGAACGACTGCCGGCTGGCCGAGATCTTTGTCCCGTACAATGGCGGTGCACGAATCTACGACCTTTCGGGGCATAGTTTTTCGCTTGTGACCATCGATGAGCAGGTATTGGGGCCCGCGTGCGTGGCCCCCGGCGCCATACTCGCGCGTGACGGCCAACCGTCCGAATCGGGTCTCGTCGCGCGCGAAGTGCACGACGGACACTTACGCTGGATGAATGCGGCCGAGCGGACGCGTCGGGGCCAGAGCCTGAGCCTGTGGTCCGTCCTGGACGGATCGAACTATCGGTACATAATGCTGTACGATTTTCGCGACGATGGGCTCGTCGGGTTTCGGTTGGGAGCAACGGCCCACAACTTGTATTCGAGTGACGACGATGAGACCACTCATCTCCATCTCGGCTGCTGGCGGTTGCACTTGGCGTTGGGTGATCCCCGACAAACGAAATTCAGTGTTGTGCGACTCGATACGGAAAAGGCAACCACGGTCGTGGAAACGGCAGCTCAGGAACGCCGGATCAAATGGAATCCCGACGAATTCACCGCCTTGCGGGTTGAAAGCCTTGTGGAGAAAAACTCCCACGCGCCGCCACACGCCATCGGTTATGAATTGATGCCGCTACGCATGGGGTCGGCCAGATACTCGGGAGTCGGTGAAGAATTTACCCTCCACGACTTGTGGGTTACCAGACCCGATGCGGCCGAACGTCGCCCGCGAGATTTGGGACAATACGAGAACGGCCAGGCGCTGGGCAGCGCCGGTGCCACGATTTGGCACCAAGTGCCCGTCCTGCATCGAGCGCGTGACGAGGACTTTGGACGTGTTGGAACGAATAGCGGCGAGGGCGTGGCAATCACGGCCTGGGCAGGACTGGACCTTAAGCCGCGCAACCTCTTTTCCAAAACGCCACTTTACGGACCGTAGTAAATCCGGCAGGCGCGCGTGCAGCTTGGTTGATCGCAACAACTGGGTGGGCAAGCCATCCAGCGATCTTGTCCCGGCCTCGCGTCTCGCTATTCGAGGGTCGCAAGGTTGGCAAGGCACCCGGACCAGCCCTTCTCGTGCGAGTCCTTCATTTCCTCGCTGGGGAATCGTTCGTGGACGAGCACCAGCCTGGTGCCGGCGGCCGTCGGCTGGAACTCGACAGTCACCAAGGTGTTGCCCGGGTGATCGGTCGGCGCTTCCCAGGCCCAGGAAAAGACGAGTCGCTTGCCGGGCACGAACTCGCGGTACGTGCCCGAGACGATGTGCAGGGCGCCGGTGCCGCGATCGAGAATGCCGATGCGGTAACGGCCCCCTTCGCGGGGATCGGCCTCGGCGAATTGCGTTTCGTGGTTCGGCGTGGGGGCAAACCAGCGGATCAGGTGCTCGCCGTCGGTAAAGCATTGGAATAGGGTTTCGGGCGTGCAGGAAAATTCGCGCGCCAGCGAGAGTTGATGCGGTTTGGTCGCGGCGGATGTCATTTCAACCTTCCTTTCTTTTTGTCCAACGTGCGGATGTAGTTGCCCAACGAGTCGAATTGCCCTTCCCAGAACCGCCGATACGCCTCGATCCATCCGGCGGCCTCGCCGATGGGCCGGGCGACGAGCCGCAAGCGGTGAATGCGCCCCTCTCGGGTTCGCCGCACCAGGCCCGCGCACTCCAGCACGCGCAAATGCCTGGAAATGGCCGGCAGCGAAACCCGAAACGGCTTGGCCAGCTCGGTCACCGTGGCAGAGCCGTCCTGCAAGCGCGCGAGAATCGAGCGTCGGATCGGATCGGCGAGGGCCGAAAAGGTGCGGTCGAGTGGGGCGGCCGAATATTTAACCATATTGTTAAATATCTACGCCGCCGGAGAAGCTGTCAAGCCACTCCGGACAGAAATCGGCACCGGCCGCCACGTCTACCGCAGGTGCTTATGGAGAAACTCCACAAGCGGAACGAGAGCCGCGTCATCCCGTCAGCGATTGCCGAATCAACCGGGCCAGGATGAGATACGCATTTCCCCAAGTGTCCTCGCGAAAGAATTGCACCGGGCTGGTGGGGTCGCCGATGAAGGGGCGCAGCGTCCAGCCCATCTGGATGCCGACAACAGCATAGACGACGATCCAGATTCGCAGCATCCAGCGATGTCGGGCGTTGCGGCGCACCAGCGGTAGATAGTATCCACGCAGGATCCGCTGGGCCGCGAGGCTGGCGGTGCCGAACATCAGGGCGTTGAACAAAATGGCGGCCGAGTGCCGGTCAAAGGAGACGTACCAAAAGAGCGTGAACGGAGCCAGCGAGGCGAGGATCACGGCCAGACCCGCCTGCGTGGCCACCAATGCCCGCAGTGCGTCGGAAAAATCGCGCCTGAGCCCCAACAGCGAATTGAGCACAAAGAAACTCGGCAAGCTCAAGGCGAAAGTGGCCAACAGCAAAAGGGGCACTTTGACGGCGGAGTAAACTACCTGTAGCGCCCGGACGCCGATCACCCCGCCGAAACTGCCCATCGCCGCGCCGTACAGCAGCCCGAATGCTGCGACGAGCGCGGTCAGCGCTAAAACATCCGATCGATGCGCCACGGTCGTGAAGGGCCGGCAGCGGAGCACGTCATCGGCGCGTAGCAAGAAACGGTGCATGCCCGAACCACCAACCACTTGCCATCCACTACGAACCGCGCGCTAACTGAAAAGCGACGTTGCGACGCGCCACAGGGCTTCGAAGAAGTTTGATTCGCGCGGGCGGAACCACTCGAAGGGCAAGTCGGGCGAGCCGACAAAGGGCCGCAACACCCAGCTCATCTGCGCGCCGACGAGCCCAAAGACGACCATCCACACCGTAAAGACCAACCGCACGGGCCTCCCCAGCGCGAGCCCTTCGAGCCGATCGAGGGGTCCGGGCTGTTCGGCGCCCCCCGGCCCGACAAGTTCCGCTTGAACGACGTCGCCTTCTTCAGACCGCGGTGACACGTTCCCAGCGTCGCGCGACGGCAGGGCGCGCATCGCGACATTCAGGCGCTTGAGCGTTTGCAGCAGGAACGCCAGGCTGAG
>JBBDNV010000211.1:0-9171 GCA_040877415.1 Pirellulales bacterium | reverse complement strand
GCCGAAGCCAGGGCGCAAGACTAAATCAGCGTATTTCCAACTCAGGACACTAGGCTAATGCCTATTGCGGCGCAACCAGCAGGCAACTGCGACGGCTCCCAGCACCCCAAGGGCCAACGACGACGGCTCGGGCACCACCATGTAGGTGATTTCCAGCCGCGGCCGGTCGCCAATCGTGGCGAGCTCCGAGGAACGGAACCGCCAACCGTCCGTGCCGCCGGGATTGATCAGCCAGCCGAAGTTGGTGGCCGTGCCATTGACGAAGGACTGGATCGAATCGGAAACGTCGAAAATTGCGTAGTCTCCGAGTTGATTCGGCAACAGCGTGAACTCCGCCCCGGCCAACGCCTCGGTGCCCACCGTAACGCCGCCGTCGAGGCTGTTCCAGGTCGACGCGTTGCCAAAAGGCACGGTCAGCGTGTGCAGCGACATGTTGCTGCCGGACTGGTCGTTCGCGGAAGATCCGGTGAGAAGCAATAGCTTCGCCGATAGGATCACGGCCCCCACGGGCACCTGGCCCGGGGCGTTGCCGGTGACGTCGTCGAAGCGGATCAACCCCTGGCTCAGGGGCGAGCCATCAGCGACGAGCGTCATATCCGAGGCGCCGCCGTGCGTGGCATCGGGATTGGCTTGTTCAATGTACGTGTCCGTCGTCGCGCCGTATCCGCCGACGCCCTGCTGAAAGGAAACGGTCGTGGCCGTTGGGTCGCTCGTGAATGCGCCGACGACGGACCGCACGTCGCCCGCGCTCGCCGCATGGGTTGTGCCATACGCGTCTTCGACTGTTCGCAGCAGATTGTGCAACGTCCACGTCGAATCGAGCGTCCTGCCCGGCTCGACGTTGGCGCCGTAAAAAACCGTGGGGATCCGGTTGCGCGAGGCGCTGTTGTCCTCGTCGAACGTGAGAACCAGCAGCGCGTTGTTGTCGGTCGCCCAGGCGGCATAGGCGCCCAGGTTTGTTTGCAACCAGGAATCTCCCTGGCTGATCGGGCCGTCGTGCATGTTGTTATTGTTGTTCGGCACGACGATGGCGACCTTTGGCAACGAGGCAAAGTTCCCGGGGCTGGGAAAAGCGCTAAACGGCTGATTGACCGACGGGGGGAGCTCGTTGCCGCTCGGCGCGTTGTTCTGCCAGTTGACCCAAGGGTTGTGGCGGCGCGCGTAGGCGCCGCTGGAAGTCACCGTGGAGCCGACGCTCGGAAGGTCTTCGGAGTAGCCGACAAACGTCCGGCCCGAATTCAGCAAGGCGGCGCCCAGGTTCGGGGTGCTGAACGGCGAGCCGGGCGCCGGGACCGTGTTGTCGGTCACTCCTTGGTTCGAGCCTGAGAAGAACTGCAAGTAGTTCGGCTGGCTGGGATGCGTCAGGGCGTACATGTTGGTTAGCGACGTGCCGCCGGCGACCAGCGTGTTATTGATAAAGGGCGCCTGGGCAACGTTGCCGATGACTTGTGAATACGAGTGATTCTCCTCAATAACAATCACGATGTGATCGAACGCCGGCGGCGCGCCGCGCGCGACGCCGCAAACAATCACCGCGGCAAAGCTACAAAGCGGAACGAGGGCATTGAACAATCGCACTTGCATTTTCCTTTCAAACATTACGCGTAGTCCTGCCAGGTCGGCTTGATCACGAGCTCGTGGACGTGGGCACGCGGCGGCAGGCAGGCAACCATCAGCGCCACGTCGGCGATGTCGGAGGATTGCAGGATGCGCGAGCGATGTTCGGCCGCGAGCGGAGTCGGCCGGCCGTCCAACAGCGGCGTGTCCACCTCGCCGGGGCAAATGCTCGTGACGCGGATGCCGTTTTTGCCCTCTTCCAGCGCTACGACCGTGCCCAGGGCGGTCATGGCGAATTTCGCCGCGCAATAAGCGACGCCCCCCAATACGCTGGCGCGCATGCCCGAGATCGAATTCATGTTGATAATCAGCCCGTCCCGGCGAGCGCGCATCGCGGGCAGCGCGGCGTGCATGCAGTTGTAGGCGCCGGTGGCGTTGATCCCGATCACCTCGTCCCACGTCTCGGGCGGCAGGTCGGCCATGGTGCGCCTGGGCGTGTTAATTCCGGCGTTGTTGACCAGGATGTCGACTTTACCGAGCACTTGCTCTGCCCAGCGAAACAACTCGGCGACGCTTTTTCGATCGGTCACGTCGACGACGTGGGTCAAGATCGGCGGCTTGCCCTGCCAGAGGGCCGCGGCCTCGCGCAGCTTGTCTTCGCGGCGGCCGGCAATGGCCACGCGGCAGCCTTCTTTGGCAAAAGCAACGGCGATGGCCTGTCCAATTCCCGTTGCGCCGCCCGTGATGACGGCCGTTTTGTCCGCTAAACGCATCAGGCGAAACCCTCGCGAAGTCGGAAGGAAACGAGCCAGCCGCTTGCGGCTTAGCGCCACTGAACCAGAGTGTGCAACTTAATCCAGCATCGCCCGGCTAGCAAGCGATTGGCCGCTTGCGGCATTTCGCCGCTCGGCGAATAATGACCCTTGATGTCTAAGCCGCCGAGACAACTCGATTCGCACATCGAAATCGTCACGCCCGAGAACATCGCGTTCCACTACCTGCTGGCCGGCCCGTTCCGCCGGCTGCCCGCCTATCTGATCGACTGCGCGATCTCGGTTTCCTTCCTGCTGGCGACCCTGATCGCGGTGGGGCTGTGGTCGTCGCTGGGGGTGCTGGCGGGGCTGAGCTTCGGGCTGTGGCTGCTCGTGGCGTTCGTGGTGAGCTGGTTCTATTTCGGATTGTTCGAGACGTTTTGGAACGGGCAAACGCCCGGCAAGCGATTGATGGGCCTGCGCGTGCTCTCGGTCGACGGCCAGCCGATCAACGCCATGCAGGCCGTGATGCGCAACGTGTTGCGCAGCGTCGACGCCATGCCCGTCTGGGGACCGAGCGCCGAGCTCAGTATACCGTTCTACATGGTGGCCCTGGTGTCGATGTCGGCCAGCGACCGGTATCAGCGGCTGGGCGATTTGGCGTGCGGCACGATCGTGGTGGTCGAACGGCGCAGCGTGCTGCGGGGCGTCGCGCCGATCCAGCAGGAAGCAGTCGTGCGTTTCGCGCAGAGCCTGCCGGTGCATTTCGTGGCCGGCCGGGCGATGGGGCACGCACTGTCGGTCTACGTGGCGCGGCGCGAGCTGTTTTCGCCGGCCCGCCGCTTCGAAATCGCCCGCACGCTGGCCGAGCCCTTGTGCCAGCGGTTCGCCCTGCCGGCGGACACGAACCCTGATTTGCTTTTGTGCGCGCTGTATTACCGAACCTTCATCGCCGAGGGGGCCGGCGGCGAGCGGCCCGTTTCGGCGGAAGCCGAAGCCGCCCAGATGGCCGCGGCGGAGGTCGCCATCCGATGAAAGTTTCCCAGCTATTGGAACGCCGGCGCGCCGGATGGGGCGAGCTCGAGTCGATGTGCAAGGATCTCGAGCGCGGACGCTCGCGGAAGCTCGGGGCCGCCGGCACGCTGCGATTCGCCAGCGCCTACCGCAGCGCGTGCGCCGATCTGGCGCTGGCCGACGCCTATCAATTGCCGCCCCACACGGTGCAATATCTGCACGACCTGGTCGGTCGGGCGCACAACCAGCTCTATCGCAGCAAGATGTTTCGCTGGCGGGCCTGGGCCCAGGAAATGTTTCAAAACGTGCCGCGCCGGCTGCTGGGCGACCGGGCACTGTGGCTGGCGTTTGCCATTTTTTGGGGCATCTTCTTCGCCTCGCTGGCGCTGGGAGCCGCGTCACGGAAGTACTGCGAGCAGGTCGTCGGCGCCGATGCCCTGGCGTCGCTGGAACACAGCTTTTCCGAGCCACCGCGCGGCCGCGGCGGCGAAATGGGCAGCGCCATGGGCGGCTTTTACGTCTTCCACAACGCCGGCATCGGATTGCGCTGTTTCGCCGGCGGGCTGATCCTCGGCGTCGGTGGATTGTTCATCACCGTATCCAACGCCGTGCAGCTCGGCGCGATGTTCGGACATATGCTCTCCGTCGACCAGCGCGGCAATTTCCTGGAGTTCGTCACGGCCCACGGTCCGTTCGAGCTGACGGCCATCGTGTTTTCGGCCGCGGCCGGCATGCGGCTGGGCTTTTCGCTGATTGCCACCGGCGGGCTGTCGCGCGGCGCGTCGTTGCGGCGGGCCGTCGGCGAAGCCACGCCGACCATGGCCGCGGCCGTCATCCTGTTTTGCCTGGCCGCGATCATCGAGGGGTTTTTGTCCCCTTCAAGGGCGCCGTACGCCGTCAAGGCGGCGGTGGCCGCACTCTCCGTGGTGATCTTGCTGTGCTACGTTTTCGGTCTGGGATTGATGGGCAGAGGCTCGCGTGCGCATTGACCACACTCGAATCGCCGTTCGCGAACGCTCCTGGCTCGACAATCTCGACCTGGCGCTGCACGTGATCCGCGCGCACGCCGGCGGGCTGTTCGCCAGCGCGCTCGTGGGTGTGCTGCCGATGACGATCATCAACTACGCAATCATCGACTATTACTACGGCGCCGGGCTCGGAGAAGGCGCGGGTTTCGACGCCGTGACGCTGGCGACTATCTTGGTGATGATCGAGGCGCCGCTGGCGACGGCGCCTTTGACGTTGTACCTCGGGCAGGCGATGTTTTTGGAGCAGCCCAGCCGAAAACAGATGGCCCGTCAGTTCGTGGCCTGCTTGCCGCAATTGATCCTGTTTCAATTGATCGTGCGGACCGTGCTGATCGTGCCCATTCTGACGTGGATCATTCCTTACGTGCTGTGGCCTTATTTGAACGAAGTTATTCTGCTGGAGCGCAATCCACTCGTCGGCCACGGGGGCCAGCTTTCGACCATGAAGCGCAATTCATTGTTGCACCACGGCAACGGCGCGGACTACGTGATTCGAGGTATTTTTGCGGGCTTGCTGGCGGTGGTCCTGATTCTGGCGCTGTGGACGACGCAGTCCATGGCATTGAATTGGCTGTTGGGTTTCGACGAGGGATGGCCGGCCCAGATCATCTCGCTCCAGTGCGTGCTGTGGCTCGTCGCGGTCTACTTTACCGTGGCCCGATTCTTGAATTACCTCGGCCAGCGCATTCGCAACGAAGGATGGGAGGTCGAGTTGTATTTACGCGCCCAGCGCGAACGGTTGACGAGGCACGTGGCATGAACGTTTCGCGGCGCCAGGTCTGGATCATTGCACTGCTGGTTCTTGCGGTTACAGCCGCGGGATTTGGCCCCACGGCCCGCGCCGACGAGAAGGATTCGCAAGAGTCGATTACCGCCGGCCGCCAGGCTTTCTCCGACGGCTGGTTCCCCTGGTATGACAGCCAGACCGATTCGCTCAAGCCGCTCAGATTTCGCGATGCGCCGGATTGGAAGCCGTGGAACCTGGGTCCGGTGCTCAACGTGCTGGCGTGGACGGCGCTGGCGGTTTTGCTCGCGGCATTGGTGGCGGCGCTGATTCTCTTTGCGCGCATCCAAACGGCGAGAGCGGCGGCGGCGTCGGCGGCGAAGCGCGAGCGGGTGCTCGATGCCGATCAGGTGGAAGCCCTGCCCTTTCTGGCCGAGCGCCGCCGCGACGATCTGCTCGGCCAGGCCCGGTTCCACTATCAGCAGGGAAACTACAGCGAAGCGATCATCTACTTGTTCAGCTACGAACTGCTCCAGCTTGACAAGTATTCGGTGATCCGCCTGGCCAAAGGCAAGACGAACCGCCAATACCTGCGCGAGACGGCTCGCCTCGCCGTGCTCGCACGGCCGCTCGAGCGGACGATGCTCACCTTTGAAGGCGTGTTTTTCGGCCGACGGCCGCTGGACCGCGCCGGCTTCGAAGCCTGTTGGAACGGGCTGCCCCAGTTCGAGCAACAACTGAAAGCGGCCACATGAACGCGCCGGTTCGACAACTCGGGTGCCACTGCGGGCCCCTCCAGCGGTGCCGATCGCCCGCGCGGACGAGCCATACCTGGCACGGCGGAAGTGTCGGCGGCACGCGGGGGCGAGCCACCTCTGGCACCCTGTCGCGGGCACTTGGCGGCATGCTGGTGCTGGCGGTTTGCGGCTGCATGAATCCGGAGCTGGAGAGCTATTACGGGCGCCATGAGATTCCCGCGATTTCGGCAAGCGTCAACGGCACCGACGTTTTGGCGGGCATGTTTACCGAAGCGGGGCACGAGGTTTATTTTCGCCGCACGCTGGTCACTTCTGAAATGGCATCGGCCGACACGATCGTCTGGTTTCCCGACGACTATGCGGCCCCCAAGTCCGAGGTGTGCGAGTGGTTCGACGACTGGCTTTACGAGAGCCCGGGCCGGACGCTGGTGTATGTCGGACGCGATTTCGACGCGGCGCCGCTTTACTGGAAGCACATAATGGGCCGCGCCGGGCCCGATCAAAAACGCGCCTACGAACTGCGAGAGCTCGAGGCGAAGGTCCGCGCGGCCCGGCCGCGGGACCTGGCGACCGACGATCTCGACTGCGACTGGTTCTACTACGAACAGGCCGATACGCGACGGGCGAGCAAACTGGGGGGACCTTGGGCCGCTGGCATCGACCCGTCGAAAGCTGAAATCTTCCTGAGCACGAAGATGATTCCCTATCGTGCCGAGCGGCTGTTGACTTTTGGCGGCGATGTGCTCGTTACGCGGTATTCCACGACGTATTGGGAGGCGAGCGGCATCCTGCTCGTCGCCAACGGCTCGTTCCTCTTGAACCTGCCGCTGGTGAATCACGAAAACCGCAAGCTGGCCGGCAAATTGATCGCCGCCACGGGAGAGCCGGGCCGCGTCGTGTTCGTGGAAAGCGGTGCCGGCGGCCCCCCCATCGATCCGACCTCGACCGACAATTCGCTGTGGACGCTGTTTGGCGCCTGGCCGCTCGACGCCATCCTCTTGCAATTGGCGGTCGCGGGGGTCATCTTTTGCTTTGCGCGCTGGCCGATTTTCGGGCGCCCGAAACAGCCGGCGGCCGAATCGACCGCCGATTTCGCCAGGCACGTGGCGGCCGTCGGACGGTTATTGGCTCGCACGAAGGATCGCCCGTTCGTGGTCCAGCGCGTCTCTCAAGCGGAACATTCGCGCGCTAGCGCGTCCGAACCCGCGACGAGCGCCCGCCAGCCGAGGCGGCGCGCGGCCGGCCCATCGTTACCACCCGAATCGAAAGGCAACTAACCGCCGATGACAGAAATCTCCGGCCAGAATCCAGCGCCGACGCCGACGCTCGACAATCTCTCCGGCGCCGCTCGCGCCACGCCGGCCGACGTGGCGCGGTCCAAAGGGCTGTTCGACCACATCACCGAGGAAGTCGCCAAGATTTACGTCGGTCAGGACGAGCTCGTGCTCGGAGCGCTGGTGGCTTTGTTCTCAAGCGGACACGTGCTGATCGAAAGCGTGCCGGGCCTGGGCAAGACGCTGTTTGTGCGCGCCCTGGGAAGGGTGCTGGGGTGCCAGTGCGGCCGGATCCAGTTCACGGCCGACCTGATGCCCTCGGACATTACCGGCGCGCCGATCTTCGACATGAAGCAGCAGGAGTTTCGCTTCCGGCCCGGTCCGGTGTTCACGCAGTTTCTGCTGGCGGATGAAATCAATCGCTCGCCGGCCAAAACGCACGCGGCCCTGTTGGAGATCATGCAGGAATATCGCGTCACGGTCGAGCGCACGAGCCACAAGCTGAAGCGGCCGTTCCTGGTTCTGGCCACGCAGAATCCGCTCGAATCGGAAGGCACCTACAACCTGCCCGAGGCGCAGCTCGACCGCTTCATGTTCAAAATCGTCGCCGACTATCCGTCGGTCGAGGAGGAAATCGCCATCCTCAAGCAGCACGGCAAGCAGGTCGATCTCGACGCGCGGCTGGATCAAACGCTCGAGGTCGTCACGTCGCCGGAGGAAATCGTGGAGATGACCGTCCTGTGCGGCGGCGTGCACATCGAGGACAAATTGTTCGCCTACATCAACGCCCTGGTGCGGTTGACGCGCCAGTGGCCGCAATTTCACCTGGGAGCGTCGCCGCGGGCCGGCATCGCCCTGGTACAGGGGTCCCGCACGCTGGCCGCGTTTCGGGGCCGCGATTTCGTCGTGCCCGACGACGTGGTCGACCTCGCGCTGCCGGCGCTTAGACATCGGATCGTGCTCTCCGCTGAAGCCGAAGTGGAAGGCCACACGACCGACGACCAACTTCGCGAGCTGATCCGTTCGATCGAGGTGCCCAGGCTGTGAACGCCCTTGCGCTCTTGATCCTGATCCCGCTCTTGCTGGCCGTCCTGGGCTGGGCGAAGCAGATTTATCCGCGCCCGTCGATGGTGTGGTGGGCCCTGGTCGGGGCCGTGGTGTCGGTCGGTCTGGTGGCCACGCGGCATTTTCTTCCCTGGCTGGTGGCGCTGGACGTGCTGTTGGCAGCCGTGTATTTGCTCGATCTGGCGACGGTACCGCGCCGCTCGTGGTTCGATTGCGGGCGGGAAATGGGCCGGATCGCGTCGCTCAAGAAGCCGCATCCCGTAAAGCTTTCGATCAGCAACCGCTCGCGCCACCCCCTGGAGGTTTCGGTGCGCGATGAAGTCCCCGACGACTGCGACGCCGATCCCGAGCAATTCGCTCTGCGCTTGCCGGCCTTAAGCCGCTCGACTGCGCACTACCACCTCGCGGCCCGGCGGCGCGGAGCGTTTCGCCTGGAGGCGGTTTATCTGCGCGTCACCAGCCGGTTGAAGCTCTGGCAGCGCGACTTGACGTATCCGGCCGAAAACTCCCTGCACGTCTATCCCGACATGCGGCAGATGCGCGAGTATGCTTTGCTTGCCCGAACCGACCGGCTGAGCCTGGTGGGCTTGCGGCGCACGCGGCGCGTCGGCCAGGACAACGAGTTCGAGCGGCTGCGCGATTACACGCTCGACGACAACTACAAGCACATCGACTGGCGCAGCACCGCCCGGCGCGGCAAGCTGACCGTCAAGGATTTTCAGGTTAACCAGAGCCAGCGCGTGCTGTTTCTGGTCGATTGCGGGCGGATGATGACGGGCACGGTCGAGGGGATCAGCCTTCTGGATCACGCGTTCAACGCCGCCTTGATGCTCAGCTACGTCGCGCTCGGCAAAGGCGATTCGGTCGGGCTGTTGTGCTTCGCGGACGAGATTGGCGCATACGTCCCGCCGCGCGGCGGCATGAACCAGATGAACCGCCTGCTGCACGCCTCGTTCGACCGCTTTCCGCGGCTGGTCGAGTCGCGCTACGACGAGGCTT
>JBBDNV010000210.1:0-45788 GCA_040877415.1 Pirellulales bacterium | reverse complement strand
GGGTGCGACTCGATCCGCTCGCGCAGCACTTCGGCCATCTCGACGGCGTGCCCCAACAGCGTCCGAAAGCCCTCCTTGCCCAACAGGAGCATGTTCGCCAGCGCGGCCATGGCGCCGATGCCGCTGCGCGTCGTTTCGAGGGTGTACATGCCCGGATGATGCTCCCCCGATTGGAACAGATACGGCATCGTTTCTCGGCGGCGCGCGATCAAGTTGAAATCAGCCGCGTCAGAAAACAGAACGAGCGACGAGTTGTACGGCGTGTAGCCCGTTTTGTGAAAGTCGATGCCGAGCGAATCGGCCAGCCGCAGGTGGCGGATGTCGTGCTGCGCGGCGGCCAATGCCCGCACGGTTCGCCCGCGAAACGCCAGCGGATTCTCCTCGAAGTCGTAGTCGTTGAACGCGCTCCAGGCCCAGCCGATCACGGCGTCGGCGTGCAAGTGCGGCAAATAGCCGAGCGAATGTTCCTCGGCCAGCCGGCGGCGCAACTGGTCGATGGCCGCCAGGTCGTCGATGCCAAACGCGTCGGTCGTGCCCATCGTGGCGACGATTGCCGCGATCTTTCTGCCGGCGGCCAGCGCTTGGCGCAGCGCTTCTTCCAGCGCCGGCAACTGAATCGAATTGTCCAGATCGGTCGGCACCAGAACGACATTGTCGTCGCCGATGCCCAGCCAGTTGGCGACGTTCAAACACGAATAATGACTCTGCCCGGAAGCCACGATCACGGCGTGGTCCCTGGGCCCCTTGTGGCCCGCGCCGGGCACGGCCTTTTCCAGGCCGACCTTCGCACCGTAGAGCAGCGTGCCGGTGCCGCCAAACGTGAACAGCCCACCCGACAGCAGCGGATCGTAACCGACCAGATCGGCCGCCATCGACGCGGCCCGCACTTCGGCCTCGGAAAACAGCCGGGCGCTTTCTTCGCTGCACAAGTTCGGGTTGTACAAAAGGGGCAACAGCACCCCGATGACGCTGGCCAGCGACGGGTTTGGCACGACGTTGATCTGGCTGCGCGGATGCCCCCAAATAAACATGCCCTGCAGATAGCTGACCAACTCGGGAATGACCGCTTCCAGGGTGCGTCCCTGCTGGTCGATTTTTTCTCTCCGCGCACGCTCGAACCGGGGCTCCGTGGGAACGCCGAGAATGGGCGCCTGCGATTTCAGCGCGTCGACCTGGTCGAGCGCCCGCAGGATGGAAAACACGACGTAGCCATCGTGCACCGGGTCGGAAACCGGCTGCGGAAAAGCCTTGCGAAGCGTTTCGAGCAACTCGTGATGATGCACTTTGGTGAACCCGTCAGTAGGCGGCCATGGTTCTCAGGCGGCAAGTCTCCGCTGGCGGAACTGATCGACCGTGACGGCCGCCACGATGATCGCGCCGATGATGATTTCCTGGATGGGATTGGGCTGCTTGAGCGCGGTGCAGCCACTGGAAATTACTTGCATGATCAGCGCCCCGGTCAAGGTACCCAAAATCGAACCCCGCCCGCCGTTGAGACTTCCGCCGCCGATCACCACGGCCGCGATAATCGGTAACTCCTTGCCCGTGCCCGAGGTTGGGTCGCCCACCGTCAGCCGGCTGAACTGAAACAGCCCCGCCATGCCGACGAAAAAACCGGCGATCGTGTACACGGCGATGCGCGTGATCGGCACGTTGATCCCGCACAGCCGGGCCGTCGATTCGTTCGAGCCGACGGCAAACACGTGCCGCCCGAACACGGTATAGCGCAGCACGGCCGCCACGACGATGGCCAACGCGAGAAGCAGCCACACGCCCGGCGCGAATAGCAGCCACTCGTTTTCGAGCCGCGGGCTGAGCAGTCCTTTCATCCATTCGGGCACCTGGGCCGGCAGCGGGCGGACCATCGTATTGTTGCCGACGATCTTGGCCAGACCGAGAAAGATCGTCATCGTGCCCAAGGTGACGATAAACGGCACGATTCGCAACAGGCTGATCAAGAGTCCGTTGGCGCAGCCCGCCAGACAACCGACCGCCAACCCCACCGCCACCGACACGGCGGGCGAAAACTGTTCTCGCAAGAACCAGGCCAGCACCGTGGCGCTTAGGGCCATCGCCGTGCCGGCCGACAGGTCGATGCCGCCGGAGATGATGATCATCGTCATGCCCAGCGCCGCCACGGCCACGGTGGCACTCTGCACGAGCACGTTTTGCGCGTTTCGCAGCGTGGCGAAGCGTCCGCCGTCGGCCTGCAGGTTGTCGGCGACGGTGAAAATGCCCACCACCAGCACCAGGGCCACAAACGGCCCCAGCACGCTGCGCAGCCACCCGGCGCCGTGACGGGCAAGTGGAAGCGACGTTTCGCCGGTGGCCGCATTCATCGTGCCGCGCTTTCCACGCCCAAGGCGCAGCTCATAATCGCCTCCGACGTCCACTCCCGCGCCGGGCGAATCTCGCGCAGCCGCCCGCGCGCCATCACTCCCACCCGGTCGCAGACCGAAAGCAACTCGGCAAAGTACGAGCTTACGAAGATAATGGCTTTTCCCTGGGCCGCCAACTGGGCCATCAGCCGATAGATTTCCGATTTCGTGCCCACGTCGATCCCGCGCGTCGGTTCGTCGAGCAACAACACGTCGGCATCCTGGTGCAACACCCGGGCCAGGGCCACCTTTTGCTGGTTGCCGCCGGAGAGGTGTTCGACGAGCTGCTCCGTCGAGCGGGCTTTCACGTTCAACCGCTGCATCCACCGCTCGACCGCGGCTCGCCGCCGCCCTAGGCTGAGCCAGCCAAACCGGCGATAGGGGGCAAGGCGGCTGTAGGTCATGTTGTCGGCGATCGTTTCGCGCTGCGCGAGCCCTTCGTTTTTGCGATCCTCGGAAACCAGGCCCAGCCCGGCCCGAATCCGCGCTCGCGGGGTGGCGCGCGGAATGCTCCCAGACACGCGCACGGCTCCCTGACGAACCGGATCGAGAGCCAGCAGGCAGCGCAATAGTTCCGTGCGTCCCGAGCCGACCAGTCCGGCCAGCCCCAAAATTTCTCCGCGCCTCAATTCGAACGAAACGTCGGCCGGCACGTCGCGGCCGGCCAGATGGTCGAGCGAGAGAATCACTTCGCCCGGAGTATGGGGTACGGTGGGAAACAACTCGTCGACTTTGCGGCCGACCATGAGCGAAACGATTTCGGCCTCGCCGGTGTCGGCCAACCGGCCAGTCCCGGCCACCGTGCCGTCGCGCAGCACGATAAAGCGGTCGGCGATGCGGCGAATCTCTTCCAGGAAATGGCTGATGTAGATGATCGCGATGCCCGATCGCTTCAACTTCTCGATGACGCGAAACAGGTTCTCGACGTCGTGCCGCGCCAGCGAGCTGGTCGGTTCGTCGAAGACGATCACCTTGGCGTCGAACACCAGCGCCCGCGCAATTTCAACCACCTGCCGATCGGCGATCGACAACCGGCTGACCGGAACGTCGAGCGGCACCCGGGCGCGGTCCAATTGCGCGAGCGCCGCGAGCACGCGCTGGTGCTGCTCGCCGCGTCGCACAATGCCGAAGCGGCGGGCTTCCTGGCCGAGCATCACGTTTTCGACCACGCCGAGATCGGGCGCCAGGTTCAACTCCTGGTAGATCATCGCCACGCCGGCCGTTCGGGCGGCATGCGGGCCGCGCGGCGCAAAGGGCCGGCCGGCCAACTCCATCCGCCCGCCATCGGGCACCAGGGCTCCGCTGAGCACTTTCATCAGCGTGCTTTTGCCGGCGCCGTTTTCGCCGATCAGGGCCAGCACTTCGCCCCCGCGAGCGTCCAGCGACACGCGCACAAGCGCCCGCGTCGCGCCGAAACTCTTGCTCACGTCCGACATCCGCAATAAGACCGCTTGCATGGGCTCACGATAGGGGCCGTCAGTCGGCTTGTTCCGGTTCGAGCAGTTTCTTGATCCTGGGCGTGTCCATGTTTTCGGGAGTGGCCATCATTTCGCCGGTGGGAATGCGCCTTTGGACCTCTTTGCCTTGGAGGTGGTCGACCATCGTCTTGACGCCCAGGTAGCCCATGGCCACCGGATCCTGCAGCACCAGCCCCTTGATCTTCCGTTGCGCTAGCGCCTCGACCAGGTGCGCGCTGGGATCGAATCCGACGAAGGTCACCTTGCCGGCCAGGCCTTCCTGCTCCAGGGCCCCCAGCACGCCCAACGAGTCGGGCTCGCAGACGGCAAAGATCCCGTCCAGCCGATCGCCGTACTGGTTCAACAGCTCGAGGGCCTTGTTCTGGGCCGAAAGCGCCGTGGTGCCCGAGTACTGATCGTCCGAAAGCATGACGATATCGGGAAACTCCTTGTGAATCGTATCCAGAAAACCCTGTTCGCGCTGTTCGGTGCTTTCGCTGCCAACGTTGTAGCGCAGCAGGATGACGTTGCCTTTGCCGCCGAGCCGGTTAGCGATTTCGTGGGCGGCGAGCACACCGCCGTTGTGGTTGTCGGTGGCCACGTAGCTGACAATGTTCGATTCGTCGGCCAGTCCGCTGTCGAAGATGACGGTCGGAATGCCGGCCGCTTTGGCATCCTCGACCGACGGCACCAGCGCCGTGGAATCCAAGGGCGCCAGCACGATGCCGTCGACGCCCTGGACAACAAAGTCGGCCATGACGTTGATCTGGCCCTCGCGGTCGTTCTCCAACAGCGCGCCTTTCCACTGGACTTCGACCGGCGTGCCGGCTGCGGTCAATTCCTTGGCCGCCTTGAGGGCGCCGGCATGGACCGATTTCCAAAAGACGTGCGTCGTGCCTTTGGGGATGACGGCGATGCGATAGGCGCCGTGGCGGTCGCCGCCGGAGGAGCGGCCGGCCGGCTCCGCTCGATGGCATCCGGCCGCCAACAGAATCAACAGTCCGGCCAGCACGTAGCGAACCATCGGGCAACCTTCCAACCCGGCCCGGCCTGACGGTCCGGCCGGGAAAGCGACGAATCGGATCTCAGCCGCGGCGTTGACTGCCGCCGCGAGGGTTTCCGCGGCCACCTCGCCCGCGCCCCCGGCTGCGAGGCTCGCTGGTTTTTGGGCTTTTGGCACGGGCTTCCATATTGGTGGAGATGATGTAGCCGATCGCTTCCTCCCAGGCCGGGATCGCGCGATGGCTGTTCTTGTCGTTTTGTTGTTCGGAGGCGTCCCCATCCTCGTCGTCGGACACGGTGAGCTCGGTGGCCAATTCTTCATCGCCGTCGTCGTCGAAAGGTTCCTGCGACCGCTCGACCTCGCCGTCGGCCCCGGATGCTTCGGCGCGCTCTGCGTCGCGGCCGCGTCCCGAGCCGCGCCGGCGGCGGCGGCGGCGACCCTTGCGCTCGCGCGGTTCGGCGGATTCGGCTGCGGACGATTCAGCCCCTTCGGACGATTCAGCCGCTTCGGACGATGCGGTGGCTTCGGCCGCTTCGATTTCGGCGAGCGGATCGACATCGAGCAGGCTCGATTCGTCCGGCTCGGTCTGTCCCAAAACTTCCTCGCGCGGCTCTTCGCCGCCGGCGCCGCGTTCGCGCCGCGAACGCCTGCCTCCGCGCCGTCGGCGCCGTCGCCGGCGAGTGCCGCGCTCTTCGTCGGCCGGCCGCGCCGACGGCGCGGCGTGCGGCTCGACCAGTTCCGCCTCGATGACTTCTTCTTCCAAAAAATCTTCGGCGCCGTATTCCGATTCGACGGCCGCTTCAATCTCATCGCGAGGCGCCGCGGCCAGCTCCGATACCGGCGGAGCCGACCTCGGTGGGGCAGCGCCGCTTTGGCGCACCGGCGGAGTCGACCGCGGTTTCGCAGGTTCAACGGGCGTCGACCTCTTCGGGGGCGCGGCCGGCGCCGTCGTCTCGGCGGGTGCGATACCCAAATCGCCTGCCAACTTCGACCAATCGGCGGTCGGCCGCGGCGGCGGCGGTTTCTTGGGCGGCGGATTGGGCGGACGCGCCGGGGGGGGCGCCTTGGCGGCGGGTTTCTGGCCTTCTTGCGCCGGCTCATCGGGCCCTTCGGCCCCCAACGACGACGCCAACGAGTTCCAATGATCCGAGCTGCTCATAGCATTCCAAGCATTCGTTCCCAGGTGATTTCCTGCCGCCTCACGCGGCGGAAAACCTGTAGTATAAGATCTCCGCCCCAAACCGCAAAGACGGGCCTCCGAGCCGTGGACACTTGAGCTTGGTCGCTGCGCGGCACGCGGCCTACAATTCCCTGGGTCGATTTCGAGAACCCCCGGCAGCAATCCGGCCGTTTGGTCCATCCGCCAAGCCCCAAAAAGAGCCCGATATGGTTACCGCACGCGAGGCCGACGAGCCGGTTGCGGCCGACTTCGTCGAAGACGTTGAAATCGCCGGACACATCATCGACAGCCTGATCCTGCCCAAGGTGCTCGACCTGATCACCGCCGCCGGCGCCACGTTCCGCATGAAAAAAATCGCCATCGGCCAGGCCCGCACCGATGCCAGCTATGCGCTGGTCGAAGTGCGGGCAGCAAGCGCCGAATTGCTGGCCGACATCCTGGGCCAGATCAGCGATCATGGGGCCGTGCCCACGGCGCAACAGGATTGCCGGCTCGTGGCGGCCGACATCGACGGCGCCTTTCCCGAGGGTTTTTACAGCTCGACGAACCAGCGGACCGAAGTCCGCGTCGGCGGCCAGTGGATCGAAGTTGCCGACCAGGAAATGGACTGCGGCGTGGCCGTCGGCGTCGACGGGCAAACGGCCCGCTGCGCGCCGATGTGCGACGTGAAGACCGGCGTCGAGTTCGTCGTGGGGCACGGCGGCATGCGCGTGTTTCCCGAGGAACGATCGGCCGATCGGCGCGGCTTCGAATTCATGACCAGCGGCGTGTCGACCGAAAAGCCCAAGGGTGTCGCCATTCGCCAGATCGCCCAGGAGCTGTTCAGGAACCGCCGCGACGGCGGCCGCAACCTCTTGGTCGGCGGTCCGGCCATCGTGCACACCGGCAGCGGCGAGCACCTGTGCCGATTGATTCGCGGCGGTTACGTCGACACCCTGTTTGCCGGCAATGCCCTGGCCACACACGACATCGAACAGGCCCTGTTCGGCACCAGTCTCGGCGTTCACCTGGAACGCGGCGACATCGCCGAAGCCGGACACGAGCACCACCTGCGGGCCATCAATCGCATCCGCCGCGCCGGCGGCATCCGGGCCGCCGTCGAGAGCGGGCTGCTCACCTCGGGCATCATGTACGAGTGCGTCCGCCACGATGTCGAATTCCTGTTGGCCGGCAGCATTCGCGACGACGGGCCGCTGCCCGAGGTGATTACCGACGTCCTGGAAGCGCAACAACAGATGCGTGAGCGGATCCGCGGCGTCACGTTCTGCCTGATGATCGCCACCACGCTGCACTCGATTGCCGTGGGCAATCTGCTGCCCGCCTGGGTCAAGGTGGTGTGCGTCGACATCAACCCTTCGACGGTGATCAAGCTTTCGGATCGCGGATCGTTTCAGACCGTGGGGCTGGTGACCGACGTCGAGCCGTTTTTGCGGGCCCTGGTGGCGGAACTCGAGACGCTGGAGCGCGGCCGATGAAGCCAGCGGACACGAAAGCGGCCGGGGCGCCTTCCGGTTTCGACCCCGCGAGCGGCCAGCCGCAGATCTTGATGTGCGCGCCGGATTTCTATGGGATCGAGTACGAAATCAATCCCTGGATGAGCCGGACAAAACAGGCCGATCACGCCCAGGCGGTCCGCCAATGGACCAATCTGAAGACCGTGCTCGAGCAGGCGGGAGCGAGAATCCTTTTGCTCGAACCGGTGCACGGGCTGCCCGACCTGGTTTTCACGGCCAACGCGGCCATCGTGTTTCGCGACTGGGCCGTGTTGGCGCGGTTCCGGTATCCGGAGCGCCAGGGCGAAGAGCCGCATGACGCGGCGTGGCTTGCGGCGGCCGGATTCACCGTGCGCCGCCTGGCCGAGGGCGTCTATTTCGAGGGCGCCGGCGACGCCCTGTTTTGCGGCGACACGCTCGTGGCCGGTTATCGCATTCGCAGCGACGTGCACGGGCATCACGAGATCGCCCGCATGTTCTCGTGCCGCGTGATTCCGCTGGAGCTGGTCGATCCCTATTACTATCACGTCGACACGTGTTTCTGCCCGTTGGCGCCCGGCGTGGCGATCTACTATCCCGATGCCTTCGACGACTACGGCCGCCGCGCTTTGGCGGAAGCCGTGCCCGAGCTGATCCCGGTCAGCACCGACGAAGCCCGCCGCTTCGCCTGCAACGCCGTCGCGATCGGGCGCACCGTCATTACCAACACCGGCTGCCCGCAATTGCACGAAGCGTTACGCGCCCGCGGCTTCGAGTGCCGCGATACGCCGCTGTCGGAATTCGTCAAAGCCGGCGGCAGCGCGAAGTGCCTGACGCTGCGGCTCGACGGCGAAGAAGCGGCGGGGTGGAAGGAGGGGGAAAGGCAGAAGGCAGAAGGCAGAAGGCAGAAGGAGGAGTGCGGATAAAGGTGGAGCGGCTTGTCTGTCTTTCATCGATCGGGCGAATGCACGACGCCGGAGGCGTCCTCAATGCCCTTTGCCTTCTGCCTTCATCCTTCTCTTCAGTTCGCATCGCGAACCAGGAACCAGCCATTGTCGGCCGCGTAGAAGAGCGGGCGATAGGGATTCAGCCAACTGTCGCAGCGCTTGTAGCCGGGATACCAGACAAAGCTGATCGTGAGGTTCCACGATTCGGTGACGTTGTTGGGCACGCCCTCGTGATTGCGCGGCAGCAGGTAGTTGTACGCGGCGATCAGCCCCCACCGCTCGGAAACCCGCACCGTGGCGTCGCCGCCGAAAATGCCGTCGGCGTAGCCGCTCAAGCCGGCCCAGGTGCGGCAAACGGTGCCGTTGCAAAACTGGTAGCGGTAAAACGCCGTGTACTGGTCGGTGCCCTCGAAGCTGAAGGTTTCCGCCGGTTCGTCGGGAAAAATCGACGTCCGCTGCGTGTTGGTGTTGGCATGGATGGCGCCCCAAAAACCGACCTCGTGCTGGCACCAGACGTAGCTCACTTCGCCGCGAACCTGCCACAAGTTCATGCGGACGTAGAAACTGTCGTACAGGTAGTCGACGACGGCACCGCCCTGAAACCCTTGCTCGCCCATCGCGCGGTGAAACAGGCCGGTGGTGAGAAACCATTGCGAGCGGCGATGACCCAAGGGCCCGCTGCGCCCTTCAAAATCGCTGAGGATCCAGTTCCCGCCCAACTGGTAGCCGACGCCCAGCGAATCGAACAGCGGCATTCCCCAGTTGAACGCGAAGTGATAGCCGAAGTCGCCGTTGACGCCCAAATCCACCGGCCCTTTGAATCCCTGCTTGCCGGTGATCAATTGCAGGTTTTCGCAGAAACCGCCGTGGGCCGCCGTCGAGCACAGACCGTCGCACCAGCGGTGCAGATAACATTCGCCGCAGGGGTCGCAATCGTCGCAATGGCCGCAGCCGCCGCACGGCGGTTCATCGAGAAACGGCCCGCCTTCAAGGTCGGGCTCGTAGCCATCGCCGTCGTAGGATTCCTCGTAGCCGGGGCCAGGCGGACCCGGAGGCGCGTCTTCGGCGAACGGCTCGACGGGCACTCCGGGCGGAATCGGCTCGCCGGAGGCCGTCAGCAGAACGTCGTCGCCAGCGTAAGGTCGTGCGCGCCGGCCGTAAGTGCCGCGCGCGGCCGGGCGACGGCGAAAGCGAGGGTCGCGATAGACGCGCTCGCCGCGATCGGAGTGCGTCGGCCGCGTTTCGGGCGCTGACATCAGCCGGGGCGCCGCATCGCCGGCGGCATAGCTCAAATCGAACTCGCCGGCCCTCGGTTCAGCTTCGTAGCGAAACGTTTGAGCGCGCGCGCCGGCAACCACCAGCCCAAGGCCGACACCAGCGCACACGCCAGCCAGGCACCTGATGATCCTCGAGCGCATAAGCGGCAACCTGCCGTCAAGTTTCCCCCCCTTGCCACGCGCAGCCGCGCCGGCGGCGCACCGCGCTTTGCCTCCAGTTATCGGACTTGCGCAGGCGGAAATTCCAAGAAAACCGGAAAAGTTTTCCCAGTTCGCCCCGTCCCCGAATGCTGCCAGCGATAGCGGTGGTGCTACGGTTGGCTCGTCCACCCGTGCTGTCAGCCACTGCCTGGCAACCAAGCGGTGGCGCCCGAACCAACGACGACTACTTGAGAGCCTGGCTCAGCGCCTGATCCAGGTCGTCGCGCAGGTCTTCAAAAGCCTCCAGCCCCACAGAAAGTCGAATCAAGGCGTCGCTGATGCCGCCCGCCAGCCGGTCTTCGCGGCCGTAGCTGGCATGCGACATCGAGGCCGGTTGTTCGATCAGTGATTCGACGGCTCCCAGGCTCACGGCGAGCCGGATGATGCGGGTCGATTCGACCACGCGCTTCGCCGCCGCATGGCCGCCGGCAACCTCGAAGCTGAGCATGGCCCCGAACGCGCCGTCCATCTGTCGCCCGGCGATGTCGTGGCCCGGATGGTCCGAGCGGCCCGGATAGCGGACTCGCTCCACGCGTTGATGGCCGGCGAGCCAATCGGCCAGTTGGGCCGCGACGCGCGATTGTTCGCGAATGCGCAGCTCGAGCGTCTTGAGCCCGCGGGAACAGAGATAGGCTTCCAGCGGACCCATCACGGGACCGGTGGCGTTTTGCACGAAGTACAGCCGGTCGAAGAGTTCCCGATCCTTCACCACCAAGGCTCCGCCCAGCACGTCGCTATGGCCGCCGATATACTTGGTGGCCGAATGCATCACGACGTCGGCCCCCAATTCCAGCGGCCTGGTCAGCGCCGGGGTGGCAAACGTGTTGTCGGCGGCCAGCAGCACGCCCAGCTTCCGCGCGATTTCGGCGCAAGCCCTTATGTCGGTAATCGACAAGAGCGGGTTGCCGGGCGTTTCGATCCACAGCATTTTGGTTCGCGGCGTGACGGCCGCTTCGACGGCGCTTGGATCGCCCGTCGAAACCAGCGACACGTCGATGCCGAAGCGATTGAGCACGTGGTGCAACAGCCGGTACGTGCCGCCGTAAATGTCGGAACCGGCGACGACGTGATCGCCGGCCGAAAGCAGCATCATCGCCGAGTGCGTGGCGGCCATGCCGGAGGAAAAGGCCAAAGCGTGCGTGCCTCCTTCGAGCGCAGCCAGCGTCTGCTCGAACGCCTTGCGGGTCGGATTGCCGCTGCGCGAATAGTCAAATTCCCGCGGCACGCCCGCTTCGTTCTGCACGAACGTGGCCGCAACGTGAATCGGGCGCACCACGGCGCCGGTTTCGGGATCGGGCTCGTTGCCCACGTGGATGGCGCGGGTGCGAAATTGCATGGAAATGGCTCGTCGAGGATTTGGCGGACTAACGCCACTTCAGTGTACATACAGACGCCCGAAAGACGAATCGGTTCGCACCCGAGGATACCCGTTCGCCGGGCAGGCAGTGTATAACAGACGTCGCTGGCCGCCTGTCCGCGCACGCCGGCCCGAGCGCAGCAGGCGCTGAGGGTCATCGAGCCGACGCCCCACACCTTCAGACTCCGATAGCGAGGTGACTCATGCAGGTCACGATCAAGTATTGCGTGCCGTGAGATTATTCCCCCCAGGCCACCAGTTTGGCGGCCGCATTGAAAGCCAGCTTTGGCATCGAGGCACAGCTCATCAAGGGCTCAGGCGGCGTGTTCGACGTGGCCGTCGATCACGAGCTGATCTTTTCGAAGCACGACAAAGACCGTTTCCCGACCAACGAAGAGATCGTCGGTCTCATCAGCGACAAAACACCCTGAGAGCGGCCGAGCCAATTTGTAGCCGGCGTTTTGACATCTCCCGTCGGATGGCGATACATTGAGGGTGGCAGTACTGCGGAAAGCATCGCAGGAGTAACAACAGGCCGGGCCAGGCTCGGCCGGGAGATGTCAACCTTGAGATCGAAAACTCGCGCGGGCGCGGTTCTAGTCCTGCTTTTGCTCGTCGGTGGCTGCGTTGTCGGCGACCAGCTCACCACGTTCACCATTCATCCGGACGGCTCGGCCGACCTTGTGATCTTCCGCTCCAATCTTCGATCGACCGAAGAGGGCGCCAAAGCCGACAACGAGATCGCCGAGTTCAAAGCGAAGTTTGACGCGCGGACGGAAGACGAGCTGGCGCGCATTCGGGACGCTGGCGGGACGATTGTCCAGGCCTCCTGGGTCCGCGAGCAGGCCCCATTATCAAGCCTCGTACACGCCCAATTTCCCAACGCGTCCGCATTCGAAAAATTCCTCACGATCAAAAACGAAGACGGAAGTCTGCTGATCAAGACGCAATTCCAAAACGACGGCCCGCGTCGCAGCCTGACGGTGCACATCACGCTGCCCGTCGACAAGGCCAATCCGCCCCAGCCGTCTCCCTCCGGCGTCGAGCAGCTCCGCCAGGCGGATGCCAACGGGATTTCGGAGACCCGTATCGCGCTGGCCAAGGGCTCCATCACCGCGGCCCGCGGCTTCACGGTGGCCGGCGACAAGCAGTCGGCACTGCTCGACGCCAGCGCGATCGACGAGATCCTCCGAACGGGAGGAAAAGGCGAGCTGTATCTGGAATGGGAAGTGACGCCCTGAGGTGAAGGCGTCCCTATCCGGAGGGCAATTCAAATCCACGGCGGCGCGGACGATCGAGCAACAGATTGGCCTGGTCGTCGCCGACGAACCGTTCGCCGCGCGGATCCCAGCGCAGCTCGCGACCCACGGCGCGCGTGATGTTCGCCAGATGGCAGACCGTGACCGAGCGATGTCCGATCTCGACGTCGGCCACCGGCCGATTGCGGGAACGGATGCAGTCGAGCCAGTCCTGCATGTGCCAGCGGGCCTGCCACAGCGCGACGTCGTCGCTCCATTTTCGCTCCTCCTGGGCGACGTCGAGTTTTTTCCGCAATTCCTCCGCGATGTCGAGCGGATTGGAGGTGAACTTGTTGCGATTGATTTCAATCTTGCCCCGCTCGCAGGTGAACACGGCGCCGCCCATCGGACCGCGGCCCGGCTCCGAGACGAATTGCACTTCCACGCCGTTGGCATAGCGCATCGCGACCTGTCCGTTCGGTCCCGCGGAAAGGGGCCGTAGTTCGGTCGGCCCGCTATCGTCCATCCCCAGCGCCCACTGGATCTGGTCGAGCCCGTGCGCGCCCCAGTTCGTCATTTCGCCGCCGGAGAAATCGCGCCAGCGCATCCAGCCCATCCACTGGGGATTGAACGGTCGCCCGGCCGTCTGGTTCAGCCACGTGTTCCAGTCGAGCCCCGCGGGCACGGCTTCTTCGGGAAAGCCCTGCGCGGGAGATGCTTCGGCCCCGCTGTAGTTGATCGCGCGAACCGCCAACACCTTGCCCAGCCCGCCCGTGCGCACCAGCTCACAAGCCACGCGATTCATCGCCATCGACCGCTGCTGCGTGCCAACCTCGAGCACGCGGCCATACCGCCGCACCGCTTCCACCAGCGCCCTTCCTTCACGCACATAGAGCGTCAGCGGCTTCTCGGCGTAGATGTCTTTGCCCGCCTGCGCGGCATGAATGCACGGCAGCACGCGTTGAAACTCGCCGGTGGCGACGATCACGGCGTCGACGTCCTGGCGGTCGAGCAGTTTTCGGTAATCCTGATAGACGGGCCAGGCGGCGTTCTTCCGGGCCTTGAACGCTTCTGCCCGGGGCAGATTGCAATCGCTCAGGGCCACGATTTGCGCCGACTCGGGGAGTTGCTCGAGCAAGAGGGCGCCGCGGCCGCCGACGCCGATCGCGCCCACGGTGATCCGCTCGTTCGCGCCCGGTTTGCCCGGCGCCGCCAGCGCGCGGCGGGAAACAAACAGCGGCACGCCGATGGCGCTGGCGGCCAGCGCCGCCGCGGTGGTCCCGAAAAACTGCCGACGATTGCCGCGGGGAGTCGATGGTCGACGACGTTCTTGCATGGTGGTTGGCGATCCTTGTTGTCTGTTGTCGCGCAAAAGCGCGAGAAAGTAGAGTCGGTGCATCGCGCGTTCAAGGGTCCCAGTATCATAGCCGTCGAACGATCAAACGTCACAAACCATCAGCAGGCTTCTTCCTCTGTGCGCCAGTGCGCCGTGCCCCGCCAAATCGAGGGATGCG
Organism: Pirellulales bacterium; assembly: GCA_040877415.1. Lineage (GTDB taxonomy): Bacteria > Planctomycetota > Planctomycetia > Pirellulales > PALSA-1355 > JBBDNV01. Next base: position 31,764 of record JBBDNV010000210.1, on the reverse strand, counting down.
GCAATCTTGAAGCCCTGGCGCTCATACAGTCGCTGTGCCTGCACGTTGTCGGCCCAAACCCGGAGACTCACCTTCTTGATCCCCTTGCTTCTGGCTCTTTGTTTGATAGCCATGATGAGCTGATTCCCGATACTTTGTCCGCGATATTCGGGCAGCACCGCGATGGTGTCGATGCACAAGCTGCCGGGACACTGAAGCCGCTCGAAGGCGCGATAACGACGAGACCGCCACCAGAGCCGCAGGGCTGGAACGACACCGAGGCTAAAAAGCCAGTTGCGAGGCAGAATTTCGAATTTCTCCGGGGCGACGAAGTTGGCCTGCCCCACGATATCGGTCTGGGCCACCGCAACGAAGCAACGCTTAAAGGAACAACTGGTCGTGCCCATCGCCACCAGCCGGGCGCGCAATTCCGTGGCCGTCACGCCCGACACGATGCCCGCCAGGTACTCCTCCACCAGGCCTTCCGAGGCAATTCGCATCAACATGGCGATCTGATACGCCTCGTCCTGACGTGCTCGCCGGATAATTATGTTTGCCATTATGTTTGCCATGGCGCGCGTAGGGTACTAAGCATAGACGGTCGACAAAACCGGAACGATTTGCTCGCCAGCCCCCCGATCGGAGACATCGAGCGACCGGAATCCGCGTGGGTGCAATACGTTCCGCCGGCCGAAGGGCCGGGCGCCACCAACGGCGGGACGCGGCGTGAGAGCGTGAAGCACGCCGGCACGAGAACGGCGAAGTGCCCAGCGGTCGCGGTCATGGGGGCCCCCGGCTGCCGGTATCGATTGAGCCTGCCCTCTCCGTCCGCTTGGATGCTTCTATTGTCGGCCGCCCGGCGGGCCGATACAAGCCAGTCGCGCCGCGGACGCGGGCCCGCCAGATCGCTCGAGCCACACCTGGCCCGAAACGCCATAACCGCTGGAACGACGGCGAGTTTCAACACTCGGCTGCGCCGTGCGACTACCCCGATGTTGCGGTGTCGCGAGTCGAATCGAGCGACTGCTTCAAGTCGGCCACGAGGTCTTCGGAGTTTTCGATGCCGCAGGACAGGCGGATCATATTGTCGGGAATTCCGAATTGGCGGCGTTCGTCGGGCGTGCACTCGTAGTAGCTCATCACCAGCGGCTGCTCGATCAACGATTCGACGCCACCCAGGCTGGGGGCGATTCGCGGAATGCGCACCCGGTCGACCACCGCGGCCGTCTGCTTCCAATCCGCGTCCTTGACCAGAAACGTGACCACCCCGCCGAAGCCCCGCATCGTGCGCTTGGCCACCTCGTAGTACGGATGCGTCTCCAGGCCCGGATAGTACACGCGCTCGACCCGCCGGTGCGCAGCCAGAAACCGGGCCACGGCCAGGCCGTTCTGGTTGTGCCGCTCCATCCGCAGCTCAAACGTTTTCAGGCCCCGGGCCAACAGGAAGACGTTGTGCGGCCCGTTGATGCTTCCCATGACGCCGCGCAGCTTGCGCACCGGCTCGAGCTTGTCCGCGGGACCGACGATCGCGCCGGCCAACAGGTCGTTGTGGCCGCCCAGGTATTTCGTGGCCGAGTGCAAGACGAAATCGACGCCGGCGGCCACGGGCCGCACGTTGTACGGCGTGCCGAGCGTGGCGTCGATCAGCGTTTCGATCTTGTGTTTCTTTCCCAGCGCCGCGAAGCGCTCCAAATCGACGACGCTCAAGTGTGGATTCGTCGGCGATTCGCTGACCAGCAGGCGGGTCTTCGGCGTAATCGCTTTCTCCATGGCCGCATAGTCGCAGGCCGGCACTTCGCGCGTCGTGACGCCGAAACGCGACAGGTGCTTTGCGCAAAACTCGCGGCTGCGGTGGTAGCACTCGTTGAACAGCACCACCTCGTCGCCCGCGTTCAGCTTGGCCATGAGAAACGTGGCGATGGCGGCCATGCCGCTGGCAAACACGAGCGCCGCCTCGCCCCCTTCCAGCTCGGCCAGCTTGCGCTCGAGAACCTTTTCGCTGGGGTTGCCGTAGCGGCCGTATTCTTCCCGCGGCAGGTGCCGCTCGATGTATTCGATGACCGAGGCCGTGTCGGCGAACGTGAAGGTCGACGCGCAAAAGATCGGGTCGGTAATCGAGTTGGCTACTTTTTGGCGGTCTTCGCCGGCGTGTACGGCAAGGGTCGAAAATCCGGCCCGCCGGCCGCCTGTGGGTTGAGGGTCTTTCTCGCTCATGGCAGTCTGGGTCCGGTGTGTAATGGGACGGTCAGCGACGCTTTTTTTTGAGACCCGTCAACTCGTGGCAAAAAAAAACCGCGGTCCTGCCAGCAGGCAGTCGCGGCTCACTTTGCAAGTTGAAATCGTCCTGCCGGCGCGAGGCCAGACTTGGGCGATGGCACTTTAGCAGTTTTTGGCTGCAAGCGGCCGCAAATCCCAGCGCGTATTGTACCGGCCCGCCCCCCGGCACGCAAGAATGGCCAGCCGGGCCAAGCCGGCCCGGCTTTGAGGCTAGCCCGGCCCCGCGGGGCCGCTCGCCATGCTCGTCGAGGCCTCTATCTGGGCCGCCGCGAGAATTCCTTCTGCCACGCGCGGGCCTTCTCCTCCGTCGTCACCGTCAGCATGTGGTCTTTGATCATGAAAGACATCTTGTTCGGCGATAGGATTTTCCAAAGGGCAAACTCCAGCGGCACGTCCTCGAGCTTGGCCGTTAGGGGCGCCTCGGGGTCGATACGGGCCTTCTGGAGCGCCGCCGCGTCCAGCTTGATCGGGATGTCGTGAAGGTCACTCAAATAGACGAGCCCATCTTCCACTGGCGTGTCTTTGAAATCGACGCGCGTAAACGTTTCGAGTTCCCTGCGGATTTTCACATCGCGCGGGTCGTCGGCCCGGGCCACTGCGGCACTCATGACGACCAACGAAAACAAGCGAACCGTCCATGGGCGGCCGCGTGTTAAGCCAGCCATGATTGCCTCCTCTTGAAAGACTGGACCATGTCATGGAAATCGTCTTGCCATCATAGCCGATCGGGACCAGACCGGCCGCGGCGTTGTCGCTGGTCAGCCGTGGGCTCGGGATGCGCCACTCTAACTGAAGGCGTGCAGCGATACTTCCGGGTGTTCGTGAGGGCCCAAAAGTTCCCCCGCCTCGGCGCAAATCGTCTCGTAGCAGAGAGCCGCTCCCGGGGCGCTGCAGGCAACGATTCCGATAGGGTCGGCCATGGCTCAGGATCCCGCGAGCGCTATTTTCTTCAAAGGGCACCCGCGCTAGCGGTTCGGGCCGGTTCGGGCATGCCGAACTAGACTCCGCGCGAGACGGGCCGTTACAATGGTAGTCGCTGGCTGCGGGTACGTCAGGCGGACAGGGGAGACGACGGGTCATGAAAGCGTGGGGAAACGCGATGGTGATCGGCCTTTCGGCCGCGGCCATTTTCTTAGCAGATTGCCCGACAGCGGCCGGCCATCAGCCCATGCCGCCCGAGCGGATCAGGCCCGACGGGATCGCAGCCCTGCGGATGGGGCCGACGCAGATTGATGCTTTGGTGCGCGACCTGGGTTCAGACGAATTCGTCACTCGGGAAAAAGCCTCGCGGCGGCTGATTGAGCTGGGAATCGTCACCCGCGAGGCTCTGGAACGGGCCGCCGGCGGTCCGGACGCCGAAGTCCGCGCGCGGGCTCGGGCCATCCTGGTACAGGTTTGCCAGTCGGACTTCCGACACCGGCTGGAAGCATTTTCGGCCGATTACGACGGCAGCCACAAACAGTCGCTGCCGGCCTGGGATCAGTTTTCGTCGCAGTTTGGCGCCAGCCGCCTCGCGCGGCAAATGTTCGTCGACATGCAGCGCGCCGAACCGGAATTGCTCGAGGCGCTGGCCCAAGGCGTCAAGACGGCCGGCGAGGTGCTTGCCGAACGATCGCAGCAGATCCTCAGCGGCAACGGCGAAGAGCTGTCGAGCCTGGGCACGCTGGCGAGTCTCTTGTTTGTCGCCTCGGTCGAAGGCGTCGCCGTCGACGAGCTGGGCAGCATGAATCTCTACCCCTATGCCGTCCGCGCGACGTACCAGCAAACCAGCAAATCGCCGCTGTGGCCCGGGGTGTTGAAGAAAATCGCGGGACGGTGGATTACCAAGGACAATACGCCGGCGGTCGTGAATCAAAACCTGATCTTCGCCGCGCAGTTGGAATTGAAAGACGAGGCACTGGCGGTCGCCGCGCGGGTGCTGTCGAGCGACGACAGCCTGGCGAACTCGCGGCAGATCGCGATCCTGCTTTTGGGCCGTTTCGGCGACAAGTCGCATCGGGCGACTCTCGAGAAGCTGTTGACAGATGCCACGAGCTGCGGCATGGTGCCGACCGACAAGCCCCCTCATCAGGTCGAGCTGCAAATCCGCGACGTGGCGCTGGCCGTGTTGTTGCAGATGACCGAGCAGGACCTGCGCCAGTACGGCCTTCCGTCGGCGCAGCCCTGGGGGCCAACCTTCTTTCAGGTGGGCACGCTGTGGTTTGCCAATCCCCAGGCGCGCGAGGCGGCGCTAGCGAAGTGGGCCAAATGGCGCGCCGAACACCCCGATTCCTGACCGCGCCCTGGCCGCGCCTGGGGTGCTTGCCCCGGCATGCCTGATGCCGTCAGACAAGCTAGCAGTGGCACATCATGGTTGCGACGTTGACGTTGTGAAACCAGCTCTAGCCAGCGGCGCGGCGGGTGCACGCGGCAGGGCGATCATCTCTTGACGCTCTCGACGGATTCCCCGATCATTCCGCCCCGATCTGGTCCCGCCTTTCCGCAGGATGTCACTCATGACGACCCGTCGCGATGTCGGTTTTCTTATGTTGGCGGCCGCCTGGCTGGTCGCGCTGGCCGGGGGCTGCAACTCGCCCTATCGCGCGGATCGGGGCGCTCTTTTTGGCGGATTGACCGGCGCCGGCCTGGGCGCTGTGGTGGGCAACGCCGTGGGCGACACCGGCGCAGGCGCGGCGATCGGGGCCGGAGTCGGCGCACTCTCCGGCGCGGCGGTCGGGGCCAGCCTCGATGACATCGAAGCCCGCAATCGGGCCGAAATCGCCGCGCGCCTCGGGCGTCCCGCTCCGGTCGGCGCGGTTTCGATCGACGACGTTATCGCCATGAGCCGCGCGGGCGTGCCCGAGGAAGTGATCGTCACGCACGTCCAGAATCATGGCATGATGGCGCCGCCGCGCGCGACCGATTTGATTTTGCTGCAGCAGCAGGGCGTTGCTCCGCGTGTCGTGCAAGCCATGCAAGCGCCGCCGCAGGTTGTCCCGGCCGCTTATCCCCCGGGCGTCATTGCCGAACCGGCCTACGCGGTGCCGGCTCCCGTCTACTATGCGCCGCCGCCCTATTGGGGTCCGCCGCCGTGTTACTATCGCCCCTATCCGCGCCGCCGCGTTTCCTGGGGCGTCGCCGTCGGCGGCTGATCGCGCGGCGGTTGTTCAGCGGCGTCGGCCGGGCTAGCATGAAGGCTGTTGGCTCCCTCACGCCGCGCCTGGCCGCCCGAGATCCCGCCGATGTTACGTTGCCCCCTGTTGGCTGCCGCTCTTTGGGCACTCTCGTCGTCGGCCGCGCCGGCAGATGAGCCTGGCATTCGCGTGCCCGATGGTTTTGAAGTCTCGCTCTACGCCGACGACACGCTCGCGCACGACATTTTCTCGATGACCCTCGACGCCCGCGGACGCGTCGTCGTCGCCGGGCTCGACTACGTCAAAACGCTGCACGACGACGACGGCGACGGCCGCGCCGATCGCGCCACGCTGTTTTCTTCCGTCCCCATCAGCGGCGCCCACGGAATGGTTTTCGACGGACCCGACCTGGTCTGCACCGGCGACGATGCCGTGATGCGGCTGGTGGACCGTGACGGCGACGGCGCGGCCGACGGCCAGCCGGAGATTTGGACCCATCTGCGGCATTCCGAGCACGGCGCTAACGGGCTGGCGCGCGGACCCGACGGCTGCTATTACCTGATCTGCGGCAACGACGCGGGCATTTCCGAGCGGCAAGCCGCGTTGCCGGCCTCGCCGGTCAAGCAGCCGCGGTGCGGAGGAGTGGTTCGCTTTTCGGCTGACGGCCGGGTGCTCGACGTTGTGGCCCACGGATTTCGCAATCCGTACGACCTCGATTTCGACGCGTTCGGTCACCTGCTCACCGTCGATGCCGACGGCGAGCGCGATCACCATTTGCCCTGGTATGCCCCCAACCGGCTGTTCGACGTGGCCCAGGGGATGGATCATGGCTGGATGCTGAAGGGCTGGACCCGCTCCTGGAATCGTCCGCAGTCGTTCTTCGACAACGTCGAGCGGATGGTCGAAATCGGCCGCGGCTCGCCCACGGGCGTCGTCGCCTATCGGCATCGCCGGTTTCCGAAACGTTATCGCGGCGGGGTGTTCACCGCGTGCTGGACGTTTGGACGGGTGTATTACTTTTCGCTCGTTCCCGCCGGCGCAAGCTGCCGGACCACGCTCGAAACGTTCATGGAAACGACGGGCGACGTCGGGTTCGCGCCGTGCGATCTGGCCGTCGGGCCAGAGGGGGATTTGTTCGTCGCCATCGGCGGCCGACGCACCCGCGGCAGCGTCTTTCGCGTGCGATATGCTCGATGCGCCGACGAAGCGCCGCCGGCTGAACCGCTCGGGCAGGTATTGGCGGCCGACCAGCCGCAATCGAGTTGGTCTCGCGCCCGCTGGCTGCCGGCGGCTCGGCAGTTGGGCGCCCGCGCGTTTCAAGACGCCGTCGGCGACGAGCGGCTCGACGTCGTTTCGCGCGTGCGGGCCGTCGAGGTGCTCGTCGAGCTGTTCGGCGGATTGGATCCTCAGATGGCCGGACGTTGGGCCCAAGCGGGTGAGCCGGCCGTGCGCGCCCGAGTCGCATGGGGGTTGGGCCGTGAGCCGCATTCACCCCAAGCCGGTCAAGTGCTGGCCCTCTTGACGTCCGACGACGATCCGGCCGTGGCCCGCGCCGCCTGGGAAGCGTTGGCCACGGCGCACCAGATCGATCCGGCGGCGCCCGTGCAGCCGGACTGGTCGCGCGGACTGGCAAGCCCCCTTCGCCGGGTTCGCTCGGCGGCCATCGCCGTAGCGCGCGGTGCGGGACAGGCGAGCTATCGCGACTTTGCCTCCCGCGTGCGCATCGCGACGGGCACGTCAGCACTGCGCCTCGCGCAACTCTGGATCGGGCTGGCAGAGACGTCCGGCTCGGAAACGTCGACGTTCACGTCCGGCCAAATGGCCGCGTGCCTGGATATTTTTTCCGCCGATTCGGGCGCGGCCACCCGGCTCGAAGCCGTGCGGTTGCTCGAAATCGGATTGGGCGATTTGCGTACCCAGGAAGGCCAGGCCGAGGTTTATAGCGGCTACGTAGGCAACGCCACTCAGTCGGTCGAGCGGTCCGACCGCGACGCGCTGGTACACGGGCTTGTGCCGGCATTTCCCAGCGGCGACGCGGAGCTGGATCGCGAACTTGCCCGGCTGCTGGGCATGCTCTCGGCCGACGATGCGGGACTATCTGGGGCCCTCGCTCGCCGCTGGACGCCCGCGAGCACCGTCGAAGACGACATCCACTACTTGATCGTGGCCTCACTGTTGGAAGGCCGTCGCAGCCGTGAAGTGACCGATGCGACGGCCCGTTGTCTGCTGGCTCTGCACAAGAAGCTCGACCAGGCCGGTCAGTTCGCCAGCCGCAACTGGCCACTGCGCGTCGGAGAGGCGTTTGACCAGTTGTGCCATCGGGATTCGGCGCTGGTCGAGGCAATCGCCGACAACCCCGAGCTCAACCAGGTGGGCCACGCGCTGTTTGTCGAGCGGCTGCCGGAAGACGCGCGCGAGCGGGCGACGCGGAAACTGTGGGCCGCCACGGTCGGCCGCGGCGAGGAACCGACGGCGGAGCTAATCCAACTGGCCGGCAGGTTGCCGACGGACGAAGCCTTGACGCTGTTGCGGCCCGAGTGGAGCCGGGACGGATTGCGCGACCCCATCGTCCTTGCACTGGCAAAATACCGGCTCGCGGCTGACCGCGCGAAATTCGTCGAGGCACTTTCTTCGCCACAGCCCCAGGTCGTCCAGACGGCGGCCGAAGCCCTTCTGGCGCTGGGAATCAATAGTGCCCCGGCGGAAATGGCCGCCGCGGTACGGGCGCTGAAACAGGCCTGCGCGCTGGCGCAGCAAGTCGAGCCGCGCCGTTCGCTCGTGCGGTTGCTCGAATTCTGGACCGAGGACGGCGCCGACGTCGACGGGCACGCCGAAGCGCTGCAGGTCTACGCCGGCTGGTTGGAAGTGTTTGCTCACCAATATCCGGCCGAAGCCGCCAAACTCGCGGCCAGCCCCGGCGGCGACGCCGAAAATTGGCGGCGCCGGCTCGCCGGGGTCGATTGGCAAACAGGCGACGCGGCTCGCGGCCGGACCCTCTTCGAGCGACGCGCCTGTCACCGCTGTCACCAGGTGGGCGGCCACTTGGGCCCGGAGTTGGCGGGCGCGGTGAAGCGCATGTCGCGCGAAGATCTGTTCACGGCCATCGTCGATCCGAATCTCGACGTTTCGCCCGCCTTCCTGACCACCGCAATCGCCACCGACTCCGGACAGGTGTACCATGGACTGATCGTCTATGAATCGCCGGAGAGCACCCTGTTGCAGACCGGGCCCGACACGACCGTGCGCATCACCGACACCGAAACGACGTCGGTCCAGACCAGCACGCAATCACTGATGCCGACCGGACTGTTGGACATGTTTTCTGACCAGGACTTGGGCGACTTGTACGTATACCTGAAATCGCTCGCGTCGCAATGACCCGGGCCGGGCAGCCGTCGCCGAATCAGGACCTAACCGATGTCTCAAGACTCGCCGCAAGATGCCGGCTCGCAAGACGCAGGCTCGCTAACTGGCGGCTCACACGTCGTCTCGCCCGCGAAGCCGCCCGCCTGGAACAAGACCCGCCGCTGGTTTCCGATCGGGCTGATCGCGGTCGAAGCGGCGGCACTGGTTGGCCTGCAATATGCCGAGAACGCTGAATGGCTGCCGGGGGCCGAGGCGTTTCTCACCAAGTTTTCCGTCGTGGGGCTGGGCACGATCTTGCTGTTCTTGTGGTTCGTGCTGCTGGCACCCGCTTCGCCCACGTTGCGCCGCCGGGTGGGCATCGTCGGCGTGGTGCTCGTGCTGGCGGCCGTGGCCGCGCTACGCGTGGAAGGCGTCAGCGGCGACATTCATCCTCGCTTGAATTGGCGCTGGGCGCCGCGGGCCGACGCAACGCTGCCGAGCGCCGCCAGCCAGGCCGTGGCCGGCGCCAACGTCGATCTTGCGGAAACCACGCCCGACGACTATCCGCAGTATCTGGGCCCCGATCGGCTCGCCACCTTGCACGACGTTCGCCTGGCCCGCGACTGGTCGGCCGATCCGCCCAAACTTTTGTGGCGGCAACCGATCGGCGCCGGATGGTCGAGCTTTGCCGTCGTGGGGCATTTTGGAGTGACGCAGGAACAGCGCGGCGAAGAGGAGCTTATCACCTGCTACGACATCGACAGCGGCAAGCTCCAATGGGCCCACGTCACGCCGGTTCGCTTTTACGACATCGCGGCGGGCATCGGCCCCCGCGCCACGCCCACGATCGACCAAGGCCGGGTCTACGCCATGGGAGCGATGGGGCATTTGCATTGCCTCGACGGCGCCAGTGGCAAAACGGTTTGGAAGCACAACGTGATCACAGAAACCGGCGCCGTGCCGCCGCAATGGGGCAAAAGCTGCTCGCCCTTGATCTACGAGAACCTGGCCATCGCCAGTGCCGGCGGCCCGCGCGGCAAGTCGCTCGTGGCCTACGACAAACACGACGGCCGTCTCGCCTGGAGCGCCGGCGACGACGCTTCGTCCTATAGCTCGCCGCAGCTCATCACCCTCGGCGGCCGGCCGCAGATCGTCATGGTCGGCGCAACGGTGACGTCGGGACACGACCCGGCCGACGGACGCATTCTCTGGCAGCACGTCTGGCCGGAAGACGGGATCGCCTCGCCCAACATCGCCCAGCCGATCGCCGTGGGCGACGACCGGATTCTTCTGTCCAAGGGCTATGGTATCGGCAGCACGCTGTGGAAGATCCGCCACGAAGACGACCGCTTCAGCGTTGAGCCAATCTGGAAAACGAATACGCTCAAAACCAAGATGACCAACGCGGTGATTCGTGACGGTTACGCGTACGGTCTCGACGAGGGGATGCTTGCGTGCATCGAGATCGACACGGGCCGCCGGACATGGAAGCGGGGGCGATTCGGCCACGGGCAGGTGCTGCTGGTTGACGACCTGTTGTTGGTCCAATCGGAAGACGGTCAAATGGCGCTCGTGGAAGCGACGCCGGACGGTTACCGCGAGATTTCGCGCACGACGTTGGTCGACGGCCAAAGCTGGAACTGCCCGGCCCTAAGCGGCCGTAAATTGCTGGTGCGCACCGAGCGGGAAGCCGCGTGCTACGAGCTGCCGGTCGTTTCGCCCTGAACCGGCGCCGTTTCGCCGGCGGCCGGAACCGACACTTGCACGGACGTGGGCAGCGGCTGTTCGAGCAGCCAGTCTTCCAGAACGATGTGCTCGACCGCGGGGGCCCGCAACAACGCGGTCCGCGAAGGCAGCACGGCCGTAAGCCACGGCCGCCGCACGGCCCGCGCCATGGCCCGCAGACCCAATTTGTTGAGCGAATTGCCCGTCAACTGGGCCTGCACGTTCTCGCGCAGCCGATTGAACGTGGCGAGAAACAGGTTGGGGGCCGGGCCGACGTGAATCACGGTCTCGATGCCCGAGGCCAGCGTCTCGTAGACCGCGTCCCACAGCCGCTGCGGATGATCGATCCATTGCATCAGGATTTCGCGGCTGTTGAAGTCGTTGTAGCTGGTCTTGCCGGTCACCAACGAGAAGACCGGCGGGACGGGCTTGGTAAATCCGCCGGGCAGCGTGTGCGCAAGCGCTCCGACCCGATTCGGAATATTGCGCTGCCAGACCAGCGGAGTATGCACCGGCGGCCAGCGCTCGCTGTTCTTTCGCAAGTAGACGCGTCTGGGAAACACGTCGTGCATCAACTTGCCGAAACGGTCGACCGTGCCGTGCTGACCCAGCAGCAAGACGGTGTTGGGCGCCAGAATCGACGAAATGGCGATGACCCCGGCCCCTTCGGCGTTGATTCGCAGGCACAGCCGCTTGACGTCGTCGACGTCCAGGATCGGGCCGCGCGAAAAGAGCACGCCCATCGTCACGTTGTGGGCCAGGTCGACGCAGTCGGCGGCGACCGCCAGGGGTAGTTTCAACGCGTGCTGCATTTCGAACACCCCGGCCGCGATGACCGCCGTCAATTCGCCCAGGCTGTAGCCATACACCATCCGGGCTCGCTTGAGCGGGAAGTCGAAGAACTCATCGAGCATCTCGAGCTGCGCCAGCTCCACGGCGACGATCAGGGCGATTGCTTCGTGGTACGTCTCCAGCGTCGTCTCGCGGTTCTCGCGCACGCGCTTCACCAGGTCGACTTTCAGTCGCATTTCGTCGGAGCATATCCGGCTGGCTTCGGTCAAATAGCGCTCGATGATCGGACCATAGAGCGGGTGTGCCAAAAGATCGGTGCTGCGCCCCAGGTTGGCGACGTTGTAACCGCGAAACGCGACGGCAGTATGTCCAAAGCGGTCGCGGGGATTGCTGGCCATCGACTGGTCCGAGATGAGATTCGCAGATGGGAGTTTGTGCTGGCGGCCGGCTTGCGGAGAGGTCCCACATTGACCAGCCTATCTACATAATACTCCATGTGGGGCTTAACGCTTACCCTCTTTTGGCCGTCCATTTGTCTTCTGCGGCCAGCCTTGCCGGCGATCCCCCCGGGGGCTAAAACGAACGGACAGGCCGGTTTATGCCACTCGGTGCCCGGGCGGTTATTGTCATGTCCCAACAGCCCACTTCGCAACTGGCCGGCTTGACAGCCGTCGTCACCGGCTCCTCGAGCGGCATTGGACGGGCCATCGCCCTGGCACTGGCTTCGGCCGGGGCCCACGCGGTGGTTCACGCCCGCGCCAGCCGCAAGCAGGCCGAGGAAGTGGCCGCTTTGGCCCGCTTGGAAGGGGGCCAGTCACAGGTCATCTTGTGCGATCTGGCCGATCCGGCCAGCCACGCCGGCCTGGTCGAGCGAGCCTGGGAGTGGCGCGGTTCGGTCGACATCTGGGTCAACAACGCCGGGGCCGACGTGCTGACCGGCGAAGCCGCGGGCTGGAGCTTCGAGCGCAAGCTCGAAGCGTTGTGGCAGGTCGACGTGGCCGCCACGATCGGCTTGTCGCGCGCCGTGGGCCAGCACATGCGCAAGCGCGGCTCGGGCGTGATCATCAATATCGGCTGGGACCAGGTCGCCGGCGGCATGGCCGGCGACAGCGGCCAGTTGTTCACCGCGGCCAAAGGCGCCGTGATGGCATTTACCGCGAGCCTCGCCCGTTCGCTCGCGCCCCTGGTGCGCGTCAACTGCGTGGCGCCCGGCTGGATCAAGACCAAATGGGCCGAGGGCGCTTCGCTCGCTTGGCACGAGCGCGCCGTCGGCGAATCGCTCATGGAGCGTTGGGGCACGCCCGAGGACGTGGCCGCGGCCGTTCGCTTTTTGGCCTCGCCGGCCGCCTCCTTCATCACCGGACAAACAATTCCCGTCAACGGCGGCTTTCGACATTCCTGAACTGCAAGCGAGCCGTATGAGCCAGCGCATTCATTTCGTGACCGGTCGCCTGGCCGAGTTCTCGCTGCGCGCCACGTTGGCCGAGCTGGCCCCGCGGGTCGGCTTCGACTATTCGGTCGACGTATTGGGAATCACCGTGGCGGCCCTGTTGACGACCGACTGGATCGCCCCGCGAATCAGGGTTCCGCCGGGCACGTCGCGCGTCGTGCTCCCCGGTTATTGCCAGGGAGAATTGGACGTCGTCCAGAAAGTCGCGGGCGTGCCGGTCGAGCGCGGACCGCGCGATCTGCGACGCCTGCCCGAATACTTCGGCCAACAGGCGGCCGACGACGACTACGGCGCCTACGAAATTGAGATTCTGGCCGAGATCAACCATGCCCCGCGCATCCCGCTGGCCGACATCCTGGCCGAAGCCGAACGGCTCAAAGCCGACGGCGCCGATTTGATCGACGTCGGCTGCGAACCGGGCGAGCCGTGGCCGCGAGTGGGCGAAGTGGTCGCGGCGCTCGTGGCCGCCGGGCATCGCGCCACGATCGATAGCTTCAACCGGCGCGAGATCGAACCCGCGGTCCGCGCCGGGGCCGAGTTGGTGCTCAGCGTCAACAGCGGCAATCGCGACGCCGCCGTCGATTGGGGCTGCCCGGTCGTGGCCGTGCCCGACGAACCGGCCACGCTCGCCGGTTTGGACGAAACCGTCGATTTTCTGGCCCGGCATCATGTCCCGCTGCGCATCGATCCCATTCTCGAGCCGATCGGTTTCGGATTTGCCGCCAGCCTGGGCCGCTACCTCGAAGTGCGCCGCCGCTATCCCGACGCCGAAATGATGATGGGCATCGGCAACCTGACCGAATTGACCGATGCCGACTCAGCGCCGATCAACGTGTTACTCCTGGGCTTTTGCCAGGAGCTGGCCATCACCAGCGTGCTGACCACGCAGGTGATCAACTGGGCCCGCTCGAGCGTGCGCGAATGCGATCTGGCGCGGCGATTGGTGTATTATGCTCACCGCCACCGCACGCTGCCCAAGCGTCTCGAACCGCGGCTGGTCATGCTTCGCGATTGCGAAACGCTGCGGCACGGCGCGGAAACCTTGGCACGCCTGGCCCGCGAGATCAAGGACCCCAACTATCGCCTGTTTGCCGAAGACGGAGCCGTGCACGCGATCTCCGCCGGGCTGCACGTCTGGGATTCCGACCCGTTTGCCCTGTTCGACAAGCTGCGGGCCGAATCGCCGCGCCCGCTCGACGCGTCGCACGCCTTCTATCTCGGCTACGAAATGGCCAAAGCCGTCACCGCGCTGACCTTGGGCAAGGAATATCGGCAGGACGAGGCGCTCGACTGGGGATTTTTGACGCGAGACGAACTATTCCATCGGCTCGCCAGATCCGGCTCTGCGGACGATCCGAAGGGCGAAAATTCCTCAAACTGAGTCAGGGCACACAAAGAAAGTGAAACTCGAAGCCCGGGTGCCACCGCATGCCGACGAAGGCTGTCTGGTCGAACCGTATGATCCCGAGGTCGACCTGGAAGCCGCTTTTGCGCGGCTCGCGCGACTGCCGCACTGCCTGTTTCTCGACAGCGCGCGGCGCGATCCGGTGCTGGGCCGCTATTCGTTCCTCACGGCCGACCCGTTCGACTATTTCGAGGTGCCGGCCGACGGCTCCGACGCGCTTGTGCAACTCGAGCGGCGCATGACCCCGATGCGATCGACCGCGGTCGCCGACCTGCCGCCGTTTCAAGGCGGCGCCGCCGGACTGTTCAGCTACGATCTGGGCCGCTCGCTGGAACGGCTGCCGAAGCCCGAGTTCGACGAATTCCAGACGCCAGCCCTGGCGATCGGACTGTACGACGTCGTGCTGGCGGTGGATCATCTTGAGCGTCGTGCATGGATCATCTCGCAGGGCTTCCCCCTGGCCGATCCCGCGGCGCGCCGCCGGAGGGCGGGCGAGCGGCTGGCGCAATTCCGCGCATATCTCGGCGGCGAAACGCCGGCAGCGTCTCAAACGGCTTTGACGGGCCAGCGGCTGACGGCGGATCGCCTCGCGCCGCAATTCCCCGTTGTCGGACCGAGCGGCTTGACGAGCAACTTTTCGGCCCAGGACTATTTGTCGGCCGTTCGCCGGGCCATCGAGTACATCCGTGCGGGCGACGTGTTTCAAGTCAACGTCGCCCAGCGGTTGCTGTTTCCCGCCCACGACGACGCGGTTGGCCTTTATTTGCGCCTCCGGCGTTGCAACCCGGCCACGTTCGCCGGATATTTCGACTTGGGAGCGACGCAAATTGCCAGCGCTTCGCCGGAGCGCTTTTTGCAGGTGCGCGATGGGCACGTCGAGGCGCGTCCGATCAAAGGCACGCGCCAGCGCACCGCTCGGCCCGAGGCCGATCTGTTCGCCGGCGACGAAATGCTGCAAAGCGAAAAAGATCGGGCCGAAAACGTGATGATCGTCGACCTGGCGCGCAACGACCTGGCGCGCGTCTGTCGCGCCGAGTCGGTGCGCGTGACGCAACTTTGCCGGCTGGAAAGCTACGAGTTCGTCCAGCACCTGGTGTCGGCCGTTTGCGGCATCCTGGCCGAAGGCAAGACGCCACTCGACCTGTTGCGCTCCGCGTTTCCCGGCGGCTCGGTAACGGGCGCTCCCAAGGTGCGGGCCATGGAGATCATCGCCGAACTGGAGCCGACGGCCCGCGGGGCCTATTGCGGGGCACTTGGCTATCTGGGCTTCGATGGCGCGCTCGACACCAGCATCCTCATCCGCACGATCACCGCCGCCCGCGGATGGTGGCAAGCCCCAGTCGGCGGTGGTATCGTGGCCCAATCGGTGCCGGAGCGCGAATATGAAGAAACCTGGCACAAAGCCACGGGCCTGATTCGGGCGCTGGAGGCGAGTTGAGAGGCTTGTCCAGCAGTGCCGGCAGCACGGGTGGGCAAGCCACCCGTGGCACACGGAAGAAATCCAAGATGATACTGCTCGTCGACAATTACGACAGCTTCGTGTACAACCTGGCGCGCTACTTCGAGCGATTGGGCCACTCGACCCGCGTGGTGCGCAACGACGCGACCGGTCCGCGCGAGATCGCGGCGCTCGGGCCCGACGCCGTCGTCTTGTCGCCCGGTCCATGCACGCCGAACGAAGCCGGCTGTTCGCTGGAAGTGGTACGAAAGTTGGCCGGCAAGGTGCCGATCCTGGGCGTTTGCCTGGGCCATCAGGCGATCGGCGCCGCGTTTGGCGGTCGGATTGTGCGCGCCAGCGAGCCGATGCACGGCCGCACGTCCCAGATCTTTCACGACGGCAAAAGCGTTTTTGCCGGCCTGGAAAGCCCGATCGTGGCCTGCCGTTATCATTCGCTCGTCGTCGATGGGGCGTCGCTGCCGGCCGAGTTGGAAGCGACCGCGCACACGGCCGACGGCACGATCATGGCGATTGCGCATCGCGAGCTGCCCGTCGTGGGACTGCAATTTCATCCGGAATCGATTCTGACCGACAGCGGCTACGATCTTTTGGCGGCGTTTTTGCGATTGGCGGGAATCGCCGTCTGCGCCGAAGTGCCCCGCATCGACGACGAACGGGCCGAGCCGGCGGTCGCCGGTCCGCCGCTGCCGACGACGCCAGTCACGTTTTAGCCGATTCGCTTCGAAGCCGGGAGCGCAACATTGATTCTCGAAGGAATCGTCACGACGCTGTCGGCCGACGGCGCGGTCAATATCTCGCCGATGGGCCCCAAGGTGAACCCGGCGATCGACTGCCTGGTGCTCAAGCCGTATCAAACTTCGACGACTTATCAAAACCTGAAACGCACCGGACAGGGGGTGTTTCACGTCACGGACGACGTCGAGCTTTTGGCCCGGGCGGCCGTCGGCACACCCGATCCGCTGCCGCCGATGGAACCGGCGCAAGCCGTGGACGGAAGGATTCTCTCCGGCGCGTGCCGCTGGTACGCGTTTCGCGTCCGCTCGCTCGATGATTCCCGCCAGCGGACCGAAATCGTCTGCGACGTGGTTGCGCGGGGCCGCCAGCGCGACTTTTTCGGTTTTAACCGCGCCAAGCACGCGGTTGTCGAAGCGGCGATCCTAGCCACGCGCACCGAGTTCCTGCCCGCCGCGGAGGTCCTGTCAGAATTTGAGCGGCTGAAGGTTCTCGTCGACAAGACCGGCGGCCCCGCCGAAGGGCGGGCGTTCGAGTTTCTCAGCGATTTCGTCCGGGCCCGCTACGCCCGCTGACGCGAGGGGCCGGCAAGATTTTCTTCCATTATCCTCTTGACAATGACCCTGCCGTTAACATAATGGCGTTCGTGGATGTTAGGGGCACGCGTGCAGATTCCATATCCTGGACTGCAACTACAGGGCCGCTCACGAATTTAATCTGATCGCCGCCATTCCCCACGTTGTGGTTTGCACCGCGTGGGGTTTCTTTTGGCACTCGCCTCTCGGCGGCCACCCGTTCTGCGACACCGTGTTCGCGTTTCAGCGCGCAAATAATACGCACCTTTGCATTAGGAGATCGACCATGTTGACAGTGACCACTCGCAGCGACCGAGCATGCACCACGCCGGAGGAGTTTCGGACAACCGCATACTGGTTCGCATTGGTTTTGGCCGCCGCCTTGATCTCGGGGGTCGCGGCGACACGAAACGTCCTAGCTGTTCCGGTGCTGACGTTTAATGAGGCGACGGGCGGATCCGGCACGAATCAAGATCAGTCCGTGGGTTGGCAGTTCGACGTGCTCAATCCGATTACGGTCGTTGGGCTGGGATGGTTTGACGAGGGCGCCAACGGCCTTGGTCGTTCTCATACCGTGGGGATATGGAATCCGGCCGGCACGCTGTTGGATAGCGTTCTGATTCCCGCCGGCGTAGCGGCTCCGCTCGACGGTCAGTTCAGAACAATTGCCATCGCGCCCCTTGTCTTGGCGCCGGGCGCAGGCTACATCGTGGGAGGAGAAAACTTCAGCAATAGCGGGGATCGTCTGGCAGATGACGTGACTCAAGTGGTTGATTCCCGAATTGGTTACATCGACGCCACGTTCTCAACGATTGGATCGGGCTTCGTCCGTCCAACCAGTTTTTCAGTCGCGACGACTGGCTTCTACGGGGTTAGTTTTTCGACTCCGGAACCCTCGGGCATTGCCCTGGGCGCGATGGCGCTCGGTGCTCTCGTCGGTTTCGTCCGGCGGCTCGCGCGGCGAACGGCCGGGCGGCCGCGCTAACGGCGGCGAGTCGATCTACTCACCGTTTCCATCTGCCTGGTCTCCGCCGCCCGTCAGGTGCACGGGGATGTCGGTCGGCAGCGATTCGAATTTGCCGCCCTCCAGCAGATAGGCTCGGAGGATGGCTTCGCCTGGGCGAGCGTCGTCGGGGACCCGGACCGGGCCGTAGTAGAGCATGCCTCAGCAGCGCAAGTCCAGGTTGCTCGTCGCCTCGCGCTGTTTGCCGTCCTTGTCGGTGTAGATCAGAATCGCAACGACAAACTCGTCTTCGGGAAGAACGTGCTCTTGAAACGCGCAGAATGCGTTCGCCCCCACGCCTTCTTGTCCCAGAAACAGCTTCACGTCGGTCTCGCCGCCGATGGCCAACGTGTCGTTGTACCACGGCTGAAAACGAAACGGGCCGTCGCCGTTGAGCCAGACGATGGGCGCCTCTTGGGGCGACTTGCCAAACTGCATGTAGCCGTCTTTGGGGTCGACCGGATAGCCCCCGCCGATCTTGTGCCCGCCGCGCCAGCGGACGCTCAGCATGTGCGAGCCCGGCGAAAGCCGCAGCGAAAAATCGGTGTGCTCGACGCCGCTCTTGGGGTCGACCAGCACGGGGATCTTGAAGTGGCCTTCGGCATCCTGATGGGACACGCGCTCGTTTTCCGCGGTCAAGTCGCCGTCGCCGTCGAGGTCGATGAACAGCACGTCGTGCTGCGTTGACTGCGGAGACGATTTGTCGACCACGAGCCACATGCGAGTTTCCTTCTTCGCGCCGAGAATCGCCAGGGCGTAAAGGGGCTCGTGGAGTTGGGGCAGCTTGCCGATGGTTCGATCGATCCTCTTGAGCTCCTGTCCGCCGGCCGTCGCGACCGGCCAGCCGATCGCCAGAAGTGCAAGGCTCAGGATCAGGCGGCGAGACGCGTCCATGGCTTCTCCTCCTCGAATTGCAGAATCGGTCCCTACGCGGTAGTGTACGCTTTCTGGCCGAACGCTGTCCAGCACGGCTGCCACCGCCAGGATCCTTGACCGCGGCCCAGCGGGCCATTCCAATTCGGGTGCGGAGAATCATAACCAGTGATCGACGCGCCATGAAAGTCAACCTGCACGATCAAGTCGCCCTGGTTACCGGGGCCGCGCAAGGGATCGGCAAATCGATTGCCGAAGCCTTGGCCGCCAACGGGGCGCGGGTCGTCCTGACCGACATCGATTTTCCCAAGGCGGCGGAAGCGGCGGCGACTTTGTCGGGCTGCACGGCCAAAGAAATGGACGTGACCAACCAGCGGCAAATTGACGACGTGATTGACGCGACGGCGCGCGAGTTTGGACGGCTCGACATTTTGGTGAACAATGCCGGCGTCAACACGTTCCACCATCGAGTTACGATCGACGAGTTTCCGCGCGAAGAATGGGATCGCCTGCTGGACGTGGATCTGAACGGGCTGTTTGCCGTCAGCAAGGCCGCGGCGCGCGTCATGCGTGCTCAGGGTCGAGGAAGGATCATCAATATCGCCTCGATCGCCGGACTGGTTCCGTTGCGGTTGCAGTGCGCGTTCGTCGCGGCGAAAGCGGCCGTGATCAATCTCACCAAGGCGATGGCGATTGAGCTGGGACCGCTGGGAATCCTGGTCAACGGCATCGCTCCCGGATCGATCATGACCCGGGGGACACGCGATTTGTTTTACGGCCAGGACGGCAAGTTTCGCGATTCGGTGAAACAGTTGCTGGCTCACATTCCGCTGGGACGGCCGGGCACAACCGACGAGGTGGCCCAGGCCGCGGTGTTCCTGGCCGCTCCCGAAACGAGCTACGTCAACGGACACATCCTCGTCGTCGACGGCGGCTGGACGGCCGGGTACACACGAGACTTCTAACGGCACAAGAAGGAAACACGATGGCCAAATTCACGAAATTCACCAGTTACCAGACCGGCGCGCCCCCCAAGATTCCCAAGCCCCATACGCCGCCCGAACCGATGATCGTCACCGTGCAACAAGGCGTGCCGGTCGTTTACCCCGACTGCGTGGCGCCGGCCGTGCGCGTGGTGCATCCGGTCAACCCCAACGCTCCGGCGAAGAACATGGGGCTGGTCATGTTCTACGTTCCGCCGCACGCGCTGCTCGCCCCCGGCTCGCACGAAACGGAAGAAACCTATGTGATCCTGGAAGGGCAAGGGACGATGACCTTTGGCAGCGGACCGCGCCCGGTCAAGCGGGGAGATTTCGTGTACTTGCCGCCGTGGTGCCTGCACGGCATTGAAAATACCGGCACGGAGATGCTCGTCGTGCTCATTTGCACGTCGCCTCCGAATCCGTAGTTGGCACGAGCGGCTTCACGCGCAAGGCCACCATTCGACCCCCAGTTTTTGCGGTGGTCGTCGTGCCAGGCGACAGCGACGATTCCTTTACGCGCCATTTTTCCAACCGCAGCCGGAACGTGATGGCCTCAGCCAGCCATCCGCCGCATAATAGTCTTTTATGCCCTCGCCTCTAGTCGAAGTCGTCGCGCCCAGCCGTCTGCACTTTGGCATGTTCTCGTTTGGTCAACCGAGCGCGCGCCAATTCGGCGGCGCGGGCGTGATGGTGAATCAACCCGGACTGAAGCTGCGCATTGCCGCGGCCGATTCGTTTTCGGCCACCGGTCCGCTGGCCGACCGCGCGCACTCGATCGTCGAGCGCCTTGCTGGCCAGCGGCACGAAAGCGCGCTTCCCGCCTGCCGGATCGAAGTCGTCGACGCGCCGCCCGAACACGTGGGACTCGGCACCGGAACGCAGTTGGCCCTTGCGCTGACGGCCGGCCTGAATGCGTTTCGCGGCGGCGAGCCACTCGATGCCCAGGCGCTTGCGGCGCTGTCGGGGCGTGGCGGGCGCTCGGCGATCGGCACGCACGGGTTCCTGCACGGCGGTTTTTTGGTCGAAAGCGGTAAATGCCCGGGCGAAACACTTTCGCCGCTCGAGTTTCACGCGGCGTTGCCCGGGGAGTGGAGGTTCGTGTTGATCTGCCTCGAGGGCGAGCATGGATTGTGGGGCGATGCGGAACAACGCGCCTTTCGCGACTTGCCGCCCGTTGGGCTCGCGACGAGCGACGAGCTGCGCCGCGAAGTGGCGCGAGCGATGGTCCCGGCCGTCAAAGCCGGCGAGTTCGAACGGTTCAGCCGCAGCGTTTATCGCTTCGGCCGCGAGGCAGGCATGTGTTTTTCCGCCCGGCAGGGGAGCGCGTTCGCCAGCCCGCGAATCGCGGAATTGGTCGAGGCGATTCGCAGTGGCGGCGTCGAGGGCGTGGGCCAGAGCTCGTGGGGCCCGACGGTGTTCGCCCTCGTTGAAAACGAACGAACCGCCCGGCGGCTGGCCGAATCGATCCGCGGGCGTCTCGACCGGCAGGACAAGTTGATCATTGCCGAACCCAACGCTTGGGGCGCCCGCATCACGCGCCGATCATTGACGATCATGAAACGATGATTGAATCGTCCGGCACGCTGTTGTATCGCCATCACGAGGGACAGCTCGAAGTGCTGATCGTGCACCCCTCGGGCAATTACAACCGGCACAAGCCGTGGAGCATTCCCAAGGGCGTGCCCGACGAGGGCGAATCGCTGGAAGCGGCGGCCCGCCGCGAGACGCTGGAAGAAACCGGCGTGACGGCCGGCGAGCTCGCGCCGTTGGGCTTCGTCGGCTACACCAAGAGCGGCAAGCGCGTCCACGCGTTTGCCGGCCGGTGCACAGCAGGCGCCCCGCATTGCGCATCCTGGGAAGTCGACGGGGCCATGTTTGTGCCGATCGACAAGGCCCGCGAAGTGTTGCACCCCGACCAACGTCCGTTTCTGGACCGGTTGGAAAACCTGCTTCGTGCGGGCGAATGCTGACGCTCGTGCGGCGCCGCGGTTTGGCCGTGACACATTGGAAACGGGCCCTACGAGCGGACGTTCCGCTGATGATTCTCGCGGAATTCAGTTGTTTCGTCGTCAGGTCCTGGAAATCTCTGGCACCACCGCTGTTTTGAATTTGAAATTCTAGGCTCTGCATGGTAAACTAACGATTCTACCCTTTTTCACATCGTCTTACAGGGTGGGAAGCCGCGAAGTTCTCCAACGCGGCTTCGATTCTCGATTCACATCCATGATAATGCGAGGAACTTATGCGACAGCTTTTGCAACGGGTTGACCGTTTCATCCGTTCCCAAGAGGGCCCGACCGCCGTCGAATACGCGGTCATGCTGGCCCTGATCATTGTCGTCTGCCTGGTGGCCATTTCGACGCTCGGATCAAACGCCAAAACGTCGTTCACCAACACTGCCAATTCGATAGCCAGCTAGTCAGGACAAAGGTTTGGCGCCCCAGCGGCGACGAACCACGCCCTGTCACCCGTAGCGGCGCGCCACCGTCCGGTGTCCGTCCGATCGGTGGACAGGGCTTTTTTCATGCGCGCCCGCGGTTCATTTTTGCGATCCGCCCGTTCGGGCATTCTCGACGCAATCCCCGCCGGCCGGGCGATTGTATCTTCAAGCGACCGGCTCCATAATAATCGGCGGTCTTCGCCGCGATGTGCCTCGCTCGCTGTGAGCCACGCGCTTTGGGGGGGACGTTTGAGAGCGGCGGGAAATGTCCACCGTCAACCATCCCGACGACCGATTTCCTGTGCAGCTCCATTGCCCGAATTGTAACAGCGCGATCGAGCCCAACGCACACGAAGGCGAGGTTCACTGCGCGTCTTGCGGCAGTTCCTTCCACCTGGATCCTGATCGGACGCAAATCTGGAGCCCCGACCAATTGCCCAAGCTGGGCAAGTTCGAACTGCTCGAAACGATCGGCCGCGGCGCGTTTGGCATGGTGTATCGGGCCCGCGATACCCAACTGGACCGCATTGTGGCGATCAAGGTCCCGCGCAGCGGGCAATTGGCCACGGCCGAAGACGAAGATCGCTTCGTCCGCGAAGCGCGCAACGCGGCCCAGTTGCAGCATCCGGGAATCGTGCCGGTCTACGAAGTCGGGCGCAGCGATTCCCTTTCCTACATCGTCAGCGAATACGTCAAGGGGGTGACGCTGGCCGATGCGCTATCCGGACGAAAGTTCAACTTCCGCGAGTCGGCCCAACTGATCGCTCAGGCGGCAGCGGCACTGGCGCACGCGCATGCCCAGGGGGTCGTACATCGCGATCTCAAACCGTCGAACGTCATGCTCACGTCCGATGGCTCGCCGCGCGTGATGGACTTCGGCCTCTCGAAGCGCGACACGGGCGACGTGACGGTCACGATCGAAGGACAGGTGCTGGGCACTCCGGCTTATATGAGCCCGGAGCAGGCCTGCGGCCAGGCCCACCACGTCGATGGCCGCGGTGACATCTATGGACTGGGAGCCATTCTGTACGAGCTGTTGACCGGCGAGCTGCCGTTTCGCGGCAACCAGCGGATGATCCTGCACCAGGTGATGAACGACGAGCCGCGCGGCCCGCGCAGCTTGAACGACCGTATTCCACGCGACCTGGAAACGATCTGCTTGACGGCGATGGCCAAGGAGCCGTCGCGCCGCTATCAGACCGCGCAGGCAATGGCCGATGACCTGACACGCTGGCTCGAGGGCCAGCCGATCCAGGCTCGACCCGTGGGACATTTGGAGCGCGCCTGGCGCTGGTGTCGGCGCAACCGGGCCGTCGCGTCGATGGCGGCGGCGGTGATTCTGGCGCTCATGGCGGGGACGGGTATCTCGACGATGTTTGCCATCGAGGCTCGCGCACGGGCCCGCGAGGCCTTGTCCGAGAAAGGCCGCGCCAATGCCAAGGCAACTGAGGCAGAAAAGGAACGCCAGAAGGCCATCGCGTCGCAGCAGCTCGAAGCCCGCCAGCGCCGCCGCGCCGAGCAAGCCGAGATCCGCGCGACCGACGATGCCCGCCGCGCCAACCTGGAAGCCGAGAAAGCCCAGCAGGTGGCACGGTTTCTGGCGCGGTTGTTCGAGGAATCGGCGCCGTTCGAAATGGCGGGCCTGCGCTTTGGGGTGACCGAAAAAGCCATGGCGGGGGCGAACCTCACGGCTCGCGAAATCCTCGACCGAGGAGCGCAACGCATCAGCACCGAGTTAAAGGACCAGCCGATCGTTCAAGCGGCGCTCCAAGAGGCGATCGGCAACGTCTATTTAGGAGTGGGCATGACCGACAAGGCGGACGCCCTGTTGCAGGAGGCCATGGAACTGCGGCGGGAGCATTTGCCGCGCGAGCACCTGGACATTGCCAGCGGCTTGCACAGCATCGGCGTGTTGCGCTTCATACAGGGTCGTCCGGAAGAGTGCGCCCAAGCCCTCGAAGAGTCACTGGCCATTCGCCGCAAGCTGCTGGGCGAGGACCACGAGCTGGTCGATACTTCGCGGATGGCCGTGGGTGCCCTGCTGGGATTCATCGCGCCGCGGGGCCCGAGCGACGAATTGGAAGCGATCCGGCTTTGCCGCGATACGCTGGCCTGGCGGCGAAAACACTACGGTAACTCGCACCATAAGACGGCGATTGCCATGTGCGCCCTGGCCGGGGCCTTGCTCCCCACCAATCAGCAGGACGAATCGGCACGGCTGATCCTCGAAGCCACGCCGATCCTCTTGAACGATCCGCTCACCAAATCGTTGGGCCTGGCAATGACCCAACTGGTGCAAGCGGAGCTCATGAAGCGGGTCGGCCAACGCGAGCTGGTGATCGCGGCGACGCGCCGCGCGCTCGAGGCGGCGCGCGAAACCGCCGACGACGGACATCCCTTGCTGTTGTTCGTCAGAATCTGGTCGGTCAACAACTTTCTCTTCGGCGCGGAATACAACGAGGCCGAAGCCATCTGCCGCGAGTGGCTCGCTCGAACCAAGCTCACGGGCCGCAACCCAAGCTTCATCGACACTTATTTGTCCGCGCAGTTGGCGCGCGTGCTGCTCAGAAAGTCCGCCCGAACCGCGGATTCTAAAGACCTTGAGGAAGCGGAGGCCCTCTATCGCGAGTGCCTGGCCGGCGTGCACAAAGAGAAGGCGTACACCATGCGGCTCACGCTGCAATTCATTATGGAGCTGGCCGGTGACTTGGGAGCTCGCAAGCACGCGCTCGGCCAATATGCCGAGGCGGAGCAGGCCTTCCGCGAGTGCGTCCGGCTGGGCCAGCAGACCGGCGGCGCCAAGGGCGACCCTCTGACGAGGCGGATCAACGCCGGCCGCCTGGGACTGGCCGATGCTCTGGCGTCCCAGGGAAAAGCTCAAGAAGCCGAAGCCACGTATCGCGCGCTCATCGCCGAAGGAGACGACATTCAGGTGGCCAGTTCCTACGGGGGGCTGGCTCGAATGTTTTGCGCGCGCGGCGAGGTGGCCATGGCCGTCGCCGTTTCGAAGGATCGATTCGAATCGCTCCGCCAGAAATTACTGCTGGAACGGGCCGCGGCGCGCGGCGGAAAGATTGATGTCACGCCGCTGGCGCAGGCGGTGATGACGCTGCGCGACACGCTGCGAGCGCGTGGCGAAGACGAGCGGGCCGAAGCACTCGTGCGCGAGTATTTGCCCATCACGCGCGAGCACGTCGACACCTCGTTTACGATGAAATCCTTCTTCTGGCTGGCGGTGCTGAAACAGGGACAAGCCAAATTCGATGAAGCACAGGCGTGCTATCGCGAATGCCTGCAACTAGCCGAGCAATACCGGACCGCCGACTCGCCGTTGGGCGGCTACTGGGTCAACGAAGTTCACCTGTTCCTTGGCATTTGTCTGGGACTTGACGGCAAAACCGACGAAGCGGAAGCCATGCTGCGGCAGGTTGTCCAAGCCGGAAACGTCGACCAGGCTAACCTGGCCAACGAGGCGTTGATCCTCTTGTTCCATCGACTGCAAGCGCGCGACAAGACAATCGCCACGGCCAGCGGACGGCTGGAAGAGACCCGAGCGATCATCGCCGAGCGGCTCAAGACGGCCGCGGGCGGCAAGGTCGACGTCAACCTGTTCGCCAACGCCTTGTTCCGCGCGGCGATTGTGTTGCAAGGGTACGGCAAAAGCGAGCAGTCTCTGGTGCTGATGCGGGACGCGATGCCCCTTCTGCACGCACACACCGACCTAGTCTACGCGGTCTGGATAACGGCCGAGTGCGCCGCGATTGAGCGGTCGCTGGGGCGGGCCGACGTGGCGCTGCGACTTCTCGACGAGGCGATGAAATGGCACGCCGCGCTCGACCCCAAAACCCCCTGGGCCGCCGAAAACCTCACGTCGCGGCTGATGTACGAACGAGGCTGCTTGCTCGTAGACCTCAGGAAAACGACCGAGGCCGAGGAGGCATTTCGCGCAGTCGCGGCACGGCGACAAACCGAATACACTTCGGCATCGGAGATGAAGCTGGCCGAGCTGCTCGACCAGCGCGAAGCCGACGAGGAAGCAGAAGCGCGGCTGCGCGACGCCTTGATCGCCGATCGCGATTCGGGCGCCTATGAGTTATGGGCCCAACGCTGGCGGATCCTTTGCCGACTGGCACAACAACAGGGAGCCGACCCCGATGCCACGACCGAGCTGTTGGCCGCAGCCGAGCCGGTTCTGGCCGAGGCGCGCGAAAAACTTGGCGCCGGAAACTTCGCCGTTGGCACGATCCTGATCTCGATGGGCGAGCTGCTCGCCGATAGCGGCCAGTTTGCTCGGGCCGAACCGCTCGTGAAGGAAGCCGTCGAAATCTATCGCCGCCAGGCACGCGCCAACGACTGGCGCCAGGGACACGCCCAGAATGCGCTCGGCCGATGCCTGCTGGGTTTGGCCCGCTACGAACAGGCCGAGGCGGCCCTGCAGTCGGCATATTCCAATCTGGTCATGAATCTGGGTCCGCACCACGAACTCAGTCGCCAAGCGGCTGGCAATCTTGTCCACCTGTACGAGGCCTGGCAGAATACGGAAAAAGCCCAAGAGTATCGGAAGCTGCCTCACGACGCCGAATAGGCCAGCGGACGGGCACGCGCCCTACTATCCCTGGTGGAAGTGAACGTGGCCCGGTGTGCGGAGGATCACTTTTTCGCGTCGCCCAGCGGGCGCAGCCGGATGTCGCGCAAGGCCGCGGTCGTCGCGTAGCAGGCAATGCCCAGCGGCCGCGAAAGCTCGACTTCCGGCCGGATCGAAATCTGCACGCCCTCGGTATCGACGTCGACCATCTGGCGTTTGTCGATCCAGGCTTCGATCTTATCCTTGGTCACGCGGACCCGCATCGTGTACCAGCGGCCGCTTTCGAACTCCTGGTACTTCGTGGTTTCGTTTTCCGACGCGTCGCTGCCGTTGAGGCTCGACAGTCCCACCACGCCGCCGCCCCAGCCGCCGACGATAAAGCTGCACGGCGAATCGCCGACCGGAAACGTCAGCCCGCAAAAGAAATCGCTCCCCTCGACGCGCATCGCCTGGAGCGAAATCTCGTAATCCATTTTCGGATACTTGCCGGTCCAGGTGATGCCGGTCATGGGGTTTCCGGTTTGCATGACGATGCGGCCGTCGGTGACGGCGACGTCCCCCTCGCCGCCGAAGGCGGTTTTTTTCCAGCCGGCCAGCGATGTGCCGTCGAACAGGCTTTTGGCCGCCGCCTCCTTCTGGGCCGCCAAAGCACGAGCCGAAGTGCCGATCAGCAGGGCGGCCACGAGCATCCCCGAGAGGCTTGAGGCGAATACGAGCGCGATCCGCTGGAACATGGCGACGGCCTCCCTGTGGCGTTTTCGGCGGCGTGGCCGTTGCGACCGATTGCAAGCCACGTCCGCCACGGTTCGCTCACCATACTTCTCACGCCAAGGGCGTGCAAGGAATTCTCCCACGAAACCAGGCATTGGCATCCTGACGGTTGGATGACCGGTCCGCCTGCGGGGCGTCTCTATGCCGGATTCGGCCTGCTTGCGATAATAAAGACAAACGGCAACCTGGCTAAGGGCGAGAAACCTTTCTCGGCGAATCTCGGCGGTTCTTGCCGCTTGCATTGCAACCACGCCGGCCTCTCCATACTCGTGTTGCCCACGGGAACCGATTGCCGGAGAATGGCCCGATTCATTTCGTTCCCCGCGCGCCGGTACGACGATGGCCATCGTTGAACGCGATCCTTGGCGACTGCAATATTTCGAGGGCGTCCATTGCCCGGAGAATGTGTTCATTCCGACGGAAGACAGCGACGCCTACGAGCGATACCCGGCGCATCGTTGGGTTTACAACAAGCTGACGCTGGCCGAAAGCCAGAACTTACCGAGCGGGTTGCACGGCATGTCGCCGCCTGGTTATCCGGTGTTCAGCAAGCCGGTCTACAACATGCGGGGGATGGGCACGGGCAGCCGCGTGCTGCGCTCGGCGAAAGAATACGAACGCTATCAGCGGCCGGGACATTTCTGGATGCCGCTCTTCGAGGGCGAACATCTCAGCACCGACGTGGTGCTGGTCGACGGCGAGCCCAAGTGGTGGCGGCACGTCGCCGGCAAGGCCATCGGCAAGGGAAAATTCGACTATTGGACCGTGCTCGCCGAGAATCGCCCCGAGGTTGAGTCCTACTGCGGAGCGTGGCTCGAAAAACATCTGCGCGGATACACCGGAGCGGTGAATATCGAGACCATCGATACTAAGATCATTGAATTGCACCTCCGCTTTGCCGACCAGTGGCCCGACTTGTACGGAGCAGGATGGCTCGAAGCATTGGTGAGACTGTATGCAGACAGGGTGTGGGAATATGACGACAGCCGGCGGCGGGATGGATACAGTGTGGTGCTCTTCGGCGCCCATGGCGTCGAGTACCAGCACCCGGACCCCGCGCTGGTCGACGCTTTGCGGCGGAGGCCGGGCATTTCCAGCGTGCAAATCACGTTTCACGAGGACAAACGTTCCGCCGCGCACGCGATGCCTCCCGGCGGTTTTCGGCTGGCGATTGTCAACGGCTGGGACCTTTGCGTCGGGTTGGCCGTGCGCGAGGAATTGGCCCTGGCGTTCTGGTCGGCCCAAGAATTGATCCACCGCGGACGCCGCGACGGCCCTTAGAAGTGAGCTATTGGCGTGTCGATCGTCAAGTGGCGGCGTTAACGGCCAGTGGCCCCAGCCAGCCGCGCCTGGGCGGCCTCGAGAATCATCTCGAACATCTGCGGATAGCTCTTGCCGGCCAGAGCGGCCATCCTCGCCAGCTTCGCGTCCGGGTCCCAGGCCGGGTTGGGGTTCACCTCCATCAAGGCGATCGCGCCGTCCGCGCGGGACCGCAGGTCGAATCGGGCATAGTCCTGGCATTGCAAACGCTCGAACAAACGGCCGGCGGCGTCGCGGACGCGGTCCAAATCCACAGGCGCGATCTGGGCTGCCTTGAGCGTGACGGACCGCCAGTACGGCGTCGACGGATCGGTCTTCGACTCAAAACCGAGAATCGGCGGCAGATCGCCCGGCAGCGCGCTAAAGTCAACCTCGAGCGGCGGTAGCGCCGTATAGCCGCCCGGGTTGCCGATCAACGCAAAACCATACTCGGGCCCGCTGAGGTATTCCTGCACCAGCACGTCGCCGCCGGGCAGCTCTCGGCGCAGCCGCCGAGCGTACGCCGCGGCCTGTGCCGGATCGAACACCACCGAGTCGCGCGTAATTCCCACGCTGCCGTCGGCGCGGTTCGGCTTGACGAGCGCCGGATAGTCGAAGCCGGACAGGAGCTCCAGATCCTGCTCGCGATGCACGAGCATCTCGCGCGGCGTGGCCACGCCCAGCGATTCGGCCACCAGCCGCACCAGGCCTTTGTCGTAACACAGGGCGATGCACGCGGGCGTCGCGCCGCTGTAGGGAATGCCCAATAGCTCCAGCAGAGCGGGCACGTGCAGCTCGCGCGTCGCCACGTTGCGAAAACCCGTATCGCAGAGATTCAGCACGAACTGGGGCGGATCTTCCTGCACGCGCGCGAGTAACCGCTCGTGATCGCTCAAGAAGTCGAATTCGTAGCCACCGAGGCTGCGAAGCGCCGCCTCCATCGCCCTTTGATAGTCGAGGTCCAGCCGGCCGTACCGGCTGTCGGGCTTGGTCGAGTCGGGCAACCGATGATCGCCCGTGAGCACGCAAACGCGCCGAAAGCGGCGGATGGAACTGGTCATGTGGCTGGTGCCCGAAGGTGCCCAAAATGTCGCTTTAAGCCACGCGAGGCCGCGGTTCGCTCAAAATACGTCGCCGGCCCCGGCCCTGCAAGGAAGCCTGATAAGGCCGGTTAATTCGGCGGGAATGCCGGCTTTGTGCATCGGGCAGTTTGCCGACCTATAATTCTTGGACTGCTCCAAACCGCGTGATGCGCGGGCACACGCCAATCGGTCGGTGGTCAACAGAGTCTGCCGCGAGGTTCAGCATGCAACGCGATGGCTCCCGTTTCAAAATCACGCGCCGACGATTCGCCTTTTGGGTCGGCCTGGGCCTGTTCAGCCTTGGAGAAAAGCTGGGCGGAAACCGTTTCGACGCATTGGCGGCGGCAACCATGCGCGCCACCGAGCCGTCCAAGCCGAGCACTCCGCAATCGACTCCCGAACACTGGACCGTCGCCGACAACAATACCTGGCGCTGGTTTGAGCGCGAGAACCTGATCGACGGCCAATGGACGCTCTCCGGCATCACGACCCCGATCAACAAGGAGACGGGCGAGCCTTACGCCCTCGGGACCGGCTACCTCGATGAAAGCCTGGTGCCCGCCGAAGTGCGGCGCGGCAACGTGCAGGCCGACGCCCGAATCGATGCCGATACCCATTTCGAGCGTGACCACGGACAGCCCAGCGCGGCTCGCCGGGCGCGCCACGGACGGCCTCCGAGCCGCTGGCTGCGGAGCCTCAACGCCGATGAAATCCGCGTTTGGCTCAAGACGATCGAGGTGCCCGAGGCAGACGTGAGCGGCATGACCTTCTGGACCCATTTGACGCGCGATCACTCCTTCGATCCTGAAAAGATCGAAGGCCTCACGATCCCCCAGCAGGCCAGGCTGCACGCCGCAGCCCACTACGGCTATTGACAAGCAACGAGTGGCACCGCTCTAGCAGGTCCTCGCGCCGAAGCGAAACAGCGCGCGGGCGTTGATCGTGGTTTGCTCAAAAAACTTCTCGACGCTCTGCCCGCGGACTTCGGCCAGACAGGTGGCCGTGTGCACGACGTTGGCCGGCTCGTTGCGCTTGCCGCGCAAGGGATGGGGGGCCAGATACGGGCTGTCGGTTTCCACCAGGATGCGGTTGTCGGGAATCCCGGCGGCCACCTCGCGGAGCGCGTCGGATTTTTTGAACGTCACCATGCCGGCGAAGCTGATGAAGAGGCCCAGCTCGAGACACTCGGCGGCCGTTTCGGCCGTGCCCGTGAAGGAGTGCATCACGCCGCCGAGCGGCCCGCGGCGGCGCGCCTCGCGCAGCATTTCCAACACGTCGGCTTCGCTGTCGCGCGTGTGGACGACAAACGGCACGTCGCGATCCTGCGAAAGCCGCAAGTGCCGGTCGAAGAAGTCCTGCTGGACGTTAAACGGCGAATAATCCCAGTGGCGGTCGAGCCCCGTTTCGCCCAGGGCCACGACTTTGGGTCGCTCGACGAGCGTCACCACGCGCTCCCAATCGCCCGGCTGGGCCTGGGCGGCGTAGTTGGGCTGAATGCCGACGGCGGCAAACACGCCGCGATGCCGCGAGGCAAGTTCGACGACGACCTCGCTCGATACGGCCGTAACGCCGACGGCCACGATCGCCTCGACCCCGGCATCAGCGGCCCGCTCGATCGCCGCGTCGCGATCGACGTCAAATTCTTCTTGATCGAGATGGGCGTGGGTGTCGACGAGCGGCATGAGTGGAGGGTTTCTCGTTGTACGCGGGCGAATCCCCCGGCAAAGCCGGGGGCTAATCCGTGTGCGTCATAATCCTCATTAGCCCCCGGCTCTGCCGGGGGATCCTGCCCGCTGCTATGCCTGGTGCCATGCTCACGCGGGGCGTGAGCATGGCACTTGTATGAAGCAAAAAGTCAAGTGGGTCCCCCAGCGGG
>JBBDNV010000209.1:0-45960 GCA_040877415.1 Pirellulales bacterium | reverse complement strand
GGGTTGGGGGTTGGGATTAAAAAGGAGGGAACGAGTACCGGAAAACACAAGTGGTCGGGCACGCGGACAACGATGATGCCCGTTCGTTTATCGGCGTGCCGTTCGGCGTTGTCGGGGGAACAGCCGCGCTATCCACAGCGCGTTGGCACCAAAGAACAGCAACAACCATGAGGATGGCTCGGGAACAGGGTTCCACACTAAATCGACCCCAAACCCCGATTGGGCAGCGACAGTGTCAAACACTCCGACCTGGCTCCACGGCGAGTTGTTGATTAGAAAATCGACAAACCCGGTCGGGTTCGTCGCTGTCCCGGTTAGGTCAAGGATGTTGTTCCAGCGATGCGGGCTGGCCCAAAACGGCGCACCCCCGTTGGGAGCCGTGGCGGATTCGATGAATGCCAGATCGAGCCCTGCGCCCGAGAGAATGCTCAGTTGGCCGCCGGTCAAAACAATCTGGTCCCAGTCGAGAGCCGGATTGGCGGTGCTCAGCGCCGCAAGTTCCCACGCGAAGTGCGAACCATTCTGTTGAGCCAACCCGTTGGCAAGTGCGAAGGCACCTGGGCTGAACCCCGGCGAAATTGTGCTTCCATTCCCAACCGTCGTCAAACCTGCAATGGTGCCTTCGCCCTGAATCGTCGCGCCGCCAAGCACTAATACCGGACCGCCGCCCAACATATCGCCCTGCACCACCAACTTACTTCCCGAATCCACGGTCGTAGTGCCGCCGTAGTGCTGATTGCTGTCTAGGATCAGAGTCCCGCCCCGCACGGTTAGGCCACCCGTAAACGAGTTGTCTCCGCCGAGCACGAGCGTGCCGGGGCCGTCTTTCGTCAATCTACGGCCGGCGGCGTTTTCAGTAATGCCCTGTGAGATCGTGGTTGTGGCGGTATTGGTCACCGTCAGCGTTCGGTTGCCGGTAAGCTGCGTCGGTCCGTTAAGGGTTAAATCGTGGCTGCCGCTGAGCGTGGCGTTGCCGGCCCATGTCACGTCGTTGTTGAGTGAAACTGGCCCACCCTCGGCGCGGATTCCCCCGCCTTGAAATGTGATCGGTCCCACCCCGAGCGAACCCGAACTGCCAACGGCGGCAGTGCCGGCTTGAATCGTTGTGCCTTGTATGAAATCTTGCGGTTCGGGAAGGATAACTGTTCCCGGCCCAACAATTATGACCGGACGATTGCCAGTCAGCACGTTTTGCTGTGTTAAGGTGATCGTGCCTCCGCCTCCGCCAAGGCGGTAGGTATCGCCGGCACCGGGTCCCAGAGTGTTTGAAGTGTATGTGCCGGTGGTTGAAGAACCCAGCGACATGGAGCCGTTTCCAAGCACCGACATATCGACTGTCGTGGCGAAACCCAACACGTCGATTCCGAAGGTGCCAGACGACGCAGGAGCTATCTGGGCTTGTGGGATGAACTCGTTGCGTACAGCCAGCGTGCCGCCCAATTGCGCGAGCGCTTGCGAAGCCAACAGGTTGCTGGCGGCTTCGATGCTCACCACGCCGCCCGACTGAATGGTTGCGGTCGCGGGACTTAGCCCCGTTCCGGCCCCCGTGATGTTCACCCGGCCGCCCGATCCGACCGTTGTGCCGCCCGCATAGTCGTTGCTGGTGCCACCCGGCACATTGAGGATGCCTTGTGCCACGTTGACCTTGCCGGCGCCAGTGATAAGCGTCCCCGTTGTGAGCGTCGTTTCGCTGGTGGACTGGCCTCCGAAAGTGAGGGTCGCTCCATTCGAGACCGTGAAGGTTCCCTCTTGCGTACCGACCCCGGATAGCGCGAGCGTGCCCGCTTGCACGTTGACAGCGCCACTCGGCGCGTTGCTGAAGGTGGCGAATGTTTCCGTGCCTGCGCCGGTCTTTGTAATGGTGCCTTGGTTGGCGAAACTTCCCGGCCCGGTGACAGTGCCGGAAGTTACATTGACCTCCGTGCTGAGGGGATTGGTCAGCGTAAAGCCGTTGGAGATTCCGAGAGACTGCAAGCTGTGCGTCGCGGTATTTGGCAGCGTTAAGTCACGGGCCAGAGTGCCGGCGTTGAAAACGAACAGAGTCGGATGGAGGTTTCCAGAGCCCGTTAGGGTGCCGTTGACAAGTCGCAAGAAACTTGTCGAGACTTCACTGTTGATGGTGGCAGTTCCGCTGATGACGAGTAGCCCGCCGGCGCCCGAAACCGTCGCGGAGGGTTGAAGGGTTTGAGTTCCGGCCAGTTCTAATTGCGCCCCGTTCGTGACCTCGAATGTGCCGGTGTGCGTCCCGGTGTTGTTGAGGCGCAGATTGTTTTGCAGAACTTGTACGTCGCCGTCGTTGTTCATGGGCATGCTGGCGTAGTACCGCGCGGACCCAGTCTTGATAAACGTGCCCTCGTTAATCAACGTGCCGGGGCCCAATCCTTCCTTTTCACCCGGCCCCGTGACGGCCGTCAGCGTTGAGCCAACGGGCACCATGAGCGTCGAGCCGGCGCCAATCGCTAGATTTTGAATCGTGTTTCCGGCGGTGGTCGGCAATGTCAGATTCCGGCCCAGAGTGCCGGCATCGAAGAAGAACTGCGTCGGATGGAGGTTTCCAGAGCCCGTTAGGGTGCCGTTGACAAGTCGCAAGAAACTTGTCGAGACTTCACTGTTGATGGTGGCAGTTCCGCTGATGACGAGTAGCCCGCCGGCGCCCGAAACCGTCGCGGAGGGTTGAAGGGTTTGAGTTCCGGCCAGTTCTAATTGCGCCCCGTTCGTGACCTCGAATGTGCCGGTGTGCGTCCCGGTGTTGTTGAGGCGCAGATTGTTTTGCAGAACTTGTACGTCGCCGTCGTTGTTCATGGGCATGCTGGCGTAGTACCGCGCGGACCCAGTCTTGATAAACGTGCCCTCGTTAATCAACGTGCCGGGGCCCAATCCTTCCTTTTCACCCGGCCCCGTGACGGCCGTCAGCGTTGAGCCAACGGGCACCATGAGCGTCGAGCCGGCGCCAATCGCTAGATTTTGAATCGTGTTTCCGGCGGTGGTCGGCAATGTCAGATTCCGGCCCAGAGTGCCGGCATCGAAGAAGAACTGCGTCGGATGAAGATTGCCCGAACCAGTCAAGGTGCCGCCAGAGAGTCGCAGGTGGGCGCCCGACACGTCGCTATTTAAGATCGCCATGCCACTGATGATGTGCGTCCCGCCCGGACCGGAAATCGTGGCAGTCGGCTGGAACGTTTGAGCTCCCGAGAGTTCCAATTGTCCAGCGGCCGAAATTGCGAAGGTTCCTGTGTGCGTCCCGGTCGCGTTCAGCCGTAGATTACCCTGTTGAACTTGAACAACGCCGTCGTTGTTCATCGGCAAGCTTGCGTAATATCGCTCGCCACCATTCTTGATGAAGCTGCCCTGGTTGATAAACGATCCGGGGCCGTTGGTTTCCCTTTCACCAGGACCGGTGGTCGCCGTCAGCGTCGCGCCCATGGGATTGGTAAGCGTGAAGCCATTTCCAATCCCTATGTTCTGGATCGTGTTCGCATTGCCCGATAGAGTCAAATTGCGGCCGAGCGTGCCATTATCTAGAAAGAAGGCGTCCGGATGAAGATTGCCCGAACCAGTCAAGGTGCCGCCAGAGAGTCGCAGGTGGGCGCCCGACACGTCGCTATTTAAGATCGCCATGCCACTGATGATGTGCGTCCCGCCCGGACCGGAAATCGTGGCAGTCGGCTGGAACGTTTGAGCTCCCGAGAGTTCCAATTGTCCAGCGGCCGAAATTGCGAAGGTTCCTGTGTGCGTCCCGGTCGCGTTCAGCCGTAGATTACCCTGTTGAACTTGAACAACGCCGTCGTTGTTCATCGGCAAGCTTGCGTAATATCGCTCGCCACCATTCTTGATGAAGCTGCCCTGGTTGATAAACGATCCGGGGCCGTTGGTTTCCCTTTCACCAGGACCGGTGGTCGCCGTCAGCGTCGCGCCCATGGGATTGGTAAGCGTGAAGCCACTTCCAATCCCTACGTTTTGGATCGTGTTCGCATTGCCCGATAGAGTTAGATGGCGGCCGAGCGTGCCAGCAGTGAGCACAGCGGTGGCGGCGCTGAGAGTTCCCGTGGTGCTCAAGGTGCCGCCATTCAGCGTCAGGGTGCCGGTCGCTAGATTTCCCGAGCCAGAGAGGGCACCGCCATTTAGACTGAGCGACGCAAGAGTAACGTCCGTGTTCAGATTGACGGCGCCAGCACCGATGACGGCGTCATATTCAAGTGCCCCATGCCCGTTGTTCGGGTAGAATGGATTTGTGGACCATCTTGTGGCGTCGTTCCAATCACCCGTGGAACCGTTCCACGTCGAAATGGTTCCTGATTGGCCATCGCGTGCGGTCACGATTATTGCCGCAAAGATGGTGGCCGCGAACAACGTCGCGGTGCGCATGTGTCGGCACTTCATTTTTGCTCCTGACAACATGGCGCCGCAACGTCGTGGGAATCCCGAACGCCGACCCATGAGGGCGAAGCGTTGAAGAACTGAGCAAGAAAAAGAATGGCGTGTCAGACTCGACAGCCCAGCGGCGAGAGATTGCTCAGTAGCGTTTTCCTGGTTCGATTGATCATGGCCGCCGCGCACGGCCCCGAACTGCATGGGTCAGCGCACGCTAGGACGTTAACCCCCCACAAGCACGAGTCTAATGCTGCTGACTGCCAACGTCAAATATTTTCTGGGCTTCGTCAGTCAGTGGTGCGACCCATTTCTTCCCTAGCTAGGCACTGAGGACTGATCAGTGACTACGAAATCCCCCCATCACCCGGCCGAAAACGCGCGTTGACTGCCGCTCAAAAATCTGATTCTTGGTACTTTGGGCGCATATCAACCCATGCCACGGTTCTTCACATCGGGGGGTGCGGTCGATTGTCGCGACATGAATTACTCCAAACCCAACGCGCGCATTCATTTGCGCAAGCCCCGGCCGATTTTTCTCCGCACGCTGTATAGCTATGAAAAACTCCGCCCGCAAAAACGGCCGATTCGGCCCATCAACAAAAAACTTTCGGCCACCCCACTGCCGCCAGAGGCGGCAGTGAGCAGGAGAGCAGGAGAGCAGGAGAGCAGGAGAGCAGGAGAGCAGGAGAGCAGGAGAACAGGGATTGAGGGTTCGGGATTCGAATCGAGCTACATCTAACCCCCCGCCCCGAGCCCCCAAACCCCAACACCTAAAGCGACTTTAGATACTCGACCAGGTCGGCACGCTCCTGGTCGGTGAGCTCGCGGGTTTGGGAGACCTTGGCCGGACTGTGCAAGAGGGCGAGCAGATCGTCCAGCGATGCGGCCCGGCCGTGGTGCAGGTAGCGGACGCGATTGGCAAGGCCCAAAAGGGACGGCGTGTTGAAACCTTGGTACTGGTCGTAGCTCGCGCCCAAGCCGACGTCGTGAATCCCGCCGTCGGTGAAATAGGGTCCGGCATGGCACGACGCGCAGTTGGCCGCTGCGCTAGCGAATACTTGCTGGCCTCGCAGAGCGGACTCGGGCAGCGTTCCGTCGGCATTGCGCCACCAGTTCGGCGGCCCTTCGAGCGTCTCCAGGTACGCGGCCAGTTGCCGCACGTCGTCGTCGGTCGGCTGGGGACCTTGCATCGTCTCTTTCATGCTCTTGGCGAGCGCCCCCGGAAAATCGTCTTGCCGCCCGTGCCAGAACCACGGCCCGGTGTGGCGAACGTTGCGCAGGCTGAGCACCAACTTGTAGGTCCCGAACGAGCCGTCGTTCTTGGTGTCCATGGTGACGGCGTTGGTGCCTCCTTCATAGTGGCAGCTATGGCAACTGTACCAGCCGTCGGTGCTGCGATGCGCATCGAAGAAAATCGCCTCGCCGCGCCGCTGCTGCGATGGTTCGGCCGGTCCGCCGAGCGGAATCTCGCGCTCCAGCCTGCGCTCTGGAAAATTCACCACTTGCACCGAATTGGCCAGGTAATTGGCCACGTAGACCCGCTCGCCCGAGCGATCGAACCGGACGCCCATCGGACGCCCAGTAAGCGGCACGCGAAAGAACCGCTCGCCGTCGGCGGCAATCTCGCTCGCCAGGTGATCACCCGGCCCGTCGCTCGAAAGCGGCAGATCGTCCAGCCGCAAAGCGACCAGTTCGTGGGTTCCCGAGGCCGACAGCACGAGCCACTTCCCGTCCGGGCTCAATGCCACACCGTGCGGATCGGCGACGGCGCGGCCGCGCGGGTCGAGGGCCAATGCCTCGCGGCGAGCCGGTCCGTCAAGCCGAACGCGCGCCACGCGATTGCCCATCACCCAGCCCTCGCGAATGTTGCCCGGCGTGATCGGCCGGTCGGCATACACCATCCAAGGAAAATACGCGTAGCGGCCGTCGGCCGACGCGGCCATTTGTCCGATATTGAGGCCCGCGAATTTGGAATCGAAGAGCTTCTCTCTCGACCGCGTGTCGACGACCGAGATTCCACCGTCGCCGCTGGCGCCCACGGCCAGCCGCGTGCCGTCGGGCGAGAGGCACAAATAACGGGGCCAGCGTCCCACGGCAATCCGCGCCACGGCGCACATGTCGGACAAATCGACGACCGCGACTTCGTTGGCCGCCGTCAGCGCCACGTAGGCCAACCGTCCATCCGGCGAAACCGCGATGCCGCGCGGCTCAAACCCCAAGTTCACCACTCCGGCCCCGCGCAGCCGCGGGCCATCGAGCTCGAACGCCAAAAGCTCGCCGCCATACGTGGCGCTTACCAGTGCCCGGCGGCCGTCGGGCGTGACGACGACTGCCGAAGGACGCTTGCCGCAGGCAACTTCCGCCACCACTTCGCCGTCGGCGGTGCGCACGAGCGACAAGCTGTCGGCAGTCTGATTCGCCACGACCAGCCACCGGCCGTCGGGCGAGAGCGCCAGGTCGACCGGCGAACGGTCTGGCTCTCTCTGCGCGTCGGGCGCGGCACACGCTTGGCCGTGCGCCGTCGCGGGCGCGACCAATACCAGTGCCACGGCCAGGCAAGCCACGAGCGCGATTCCAAACGCGAAACGCTCCGTCATTGCACTCTCCCGGCGATGCTTCACTTCTGCAACACGCTTCCGACTGACGGGCAACACGGCGGAAAACTCGCGCCGCCCGCGAGCGATTATCGCCCCTATCGAGCGGCAAAGCAATTGCGCTTGCGCGGGGGGCGCCCGCGCGCCGGCATCATCCCGTCGGCTTGTCGCAACGCGACGCGACGCGCGTCAGTTCGCCGGCGATATCCTGGAATTGCCGGTGCCAGTCGCCGGAAGTTTGCTGGCGAAACAGCCGCATGGTCGGATACCAGGGGGAATCGGCGCGGTCCCACATCCAGCGCCATTCGCTGGTTCTGGGCAGGACCACCCACACCGGCACCCCCAGTGCTCCGGCCACGTGCGCAATGCCCGTATCGCAGGTGATCACCAGGTCCAAATGCTTCATGACGGCCGCGGTGTCCATAAAGGCTCCGCCTGCGACGTCCAACTCGTCGTCGAAATCGACGATCCCCAGGCGATCCCCGAGTTCTTGCAATTGCCGCGTGGGGTCGTTTTTTTGCAGGCTGATGAGCGTCACGCCGCCGACGCGAGCCAACGGCTCGAATTCGGCCAGTGGAATCGAGCGCGGATCGGTCGCCCACGCCTTGCTGCCGTGCCAGTGAATACCGACCTTAAAGCTCCCTAAGTCGCGTAATCTTTCGCGCCACTTTTCCACCAGCTCGCTCCTGGCGGCCAGATACGGGATATCGGCGGGTATCGTGGCAAGCGACGTGTGAAAGATGCCCGGCAGGCTCATCAAGGGGACCTGCCACTGGCAGTCGGGCATGAGCTTGCCGCGCACGGGAATGACCTGCCTGAATCCCGATGCTTCCAAAAGCGGGATCAGGCTCGGCTGAACCGCCAAAAACACGTCGCCCCCGCGCTGGTCGACCCTTGGCACGTAGCGAATGAAATGCAACGTGTCGCCCAATCCCCACTCCGCGTGAATGACGATGCGTTGGCCTTTCAAGTCCTCGCCCTGCCAGCGCGGTTGCGGATAGGGCCCAGCGGCGTTTCGCGTCTTGAGCCGCCATTCGTACTCCGGCCAGCCCCTGGCAAAATCACCGCTCATTAGCCACAGGCACGAGCGGTAGTAGTGGTAGTCGGGTTCCGTGGGATTCAATGCGATCGCGCGGTCAAGACTGGCCAGCGCTAGGGTGAACCTGCCCTGAAATTGCAGGCATTGGCCGAGGCAGTTATGCGCCGCGGCCTGATTGGGGTCGATGGCCACGGCGCGCCTAAGATATTCGATCGCCTCGTCCGTTTTTCCCACGAGCGTCAAGCAGGAGCCGAGGTTCGCAAGCGCTTCGGCCGACGCCGGCTTGAGCTCAAGCGCTTTGCGAAAACAGTCGATCGCCGCGTCGTGCTGCAATTGGCTCTGCCTGACGGCGCCCAGATTGTTGTAAGCCTCGAAAAAACCCGGCCTGGCGTCCAGGGCGAGTCGAAAGCACCGCTCGGCCTCGTCCAATTGGCCGACGGCCCGATGGGCGCAGCCCAAATTGTTCTGCGCTTCGGCGTGCCGCGGATCGATCAGGATGGCCGCCTGGAGCGATCGAATCGCCCCCTCGAGTTGTCCCTTGGATTGCAGCGCCGAGCCGAGATGAAAATGGGCATCGAAGTTTCGCGGTTCGATCTCAACGATTTGGCGCCATGCGTCCTGGGCCTCGTCGAGCTTCCGCTGCCTCGCGCAAACCGCGGCCAGGTTCACGAGAGCTTTCACGTATCGCGGCCGGGCCGCCAGCGCCGCCCGATAACTTTGCTCGGCCGCGGCCCAATCCTCGCGGTCTCGCAGCAGGTTGCCCAGGTTGAGATGAGCTTCGGCCGACCGCGGATTGAGCTCGACGGCGCGGCGATAGTGCTCGACGGCTTCCGCGGACTTGCCGCGCAGGTTGAGCAGGATCGCCAGGTTGTAGTGGACTTGCGAATCGGTTTCACACAGCTCAAGCGCGCGGCGAAGGCTGGCCTCGGCCCGCTCCAAATCCGACAAGCCGGCATACGCGGCGCCGAGATGATTGTGATACACGGCCCGCGCGGGGTTGATGGCGATGGCCCGCGAAATGGCCTTTACGGCTTCGTCGTTGCGGCCCTCCTGGTGCGCCGCCACGCCCAGCAGGTGCCATGCGTCGGCGTGCTCGGGCTCGGCTTCGACGATCTGGCGATAGATGGTTGTGGCTTGCGCCAATTCACCTCGCTGGTGATGGGAAAACGCCACCGCCAAAGCTTCCCAAACCGTCGTCAAGCTTCCTTCCCCGTCATTTCGAAGGCGATGGCCCGCGGCCCGTCAAAAAAACGATCGCGATCGCACTCCCATTATATAGCACGTTCCTGGGACGAACGTGTCATCTGAGCGCGTCCTGGCGGGCGGGATGACGCGAGGCCGGTTCAATTGATCGCGGCCGCGACCCCGTTGTCAGTGACAACGCCTCGGCAGGTCCTCGCGCACGTTCAGGCCAACAACGTTTCCAGGATCCAATCGTCGCCCTCGGCCAACGCTTCGTCCGAAGCATCGGACGCGACAAGCGGCTCGATTTCCGGGGCGGTCATGGGCTGTGCCGAGGCAAACCTGCTGACGGTGGACAGGGCCTGGGAATTCGGAGGATTCGCGGGAGGATCCAGATTCTCGCCGTCGCCGCCCGTCGGCGCCGACAGGGTGCCCGGCAACGCCACATCGGACATTTCGACGATCACGCTGCGATTTGAGCCCGAAATCCGCAGGAAGTACGGCGGTCCCGTGTGCCCGTTGTAGAGCAAAACGGCGCCCGTGGGCGTGGGGCCCGAGAGGGCGATCTCTTGCAACGAGCTGTTGTACAGCCTCATCGTCGCGCTACCCTGGGCGCTGTTGAACAGCGCCTCGATCATGCGGAGTCCGTCCCAGCCCCCGTCGAAGGAAACCCAGATTTCTCCGGTTCCCAGGTTGAGCGTGGTGCCGGGCATGTTCAGCGTGGGGAAGAAGCCCGGGACGGCCGACGTGGCAAACAGGGCCCGGCGGTTGATAAACGCGGCGACGAATTCGCCGCGCACGCCCAGCTCGCCGAAATTGAATCCGGCTTCCGAGGCGCTGGGCGCAAGCACGACGCCTGTGAACCGGTCGTTGACGGGCGATTCGACCCCGAAGCGGGCGTCTCGGCCGTCGTTAAAGAAGCCCGGCTGCGTCTCACTGACGGTGTACGTGTCCGGAAAC
The DNA here is from genome assembly GCA_040877415.1 of Pirellulales bacterium. Taxonomy (GTDB): domain Bacteria; phylum Planctomycetota; class Planctomycetia; order Pirellulales; family PALSA-1355; genus JBBDNV01. The sequence goes on along the minus strand of JBBDNV010000209.1, from coordinate 35,814 downwards.
AGGCTCGCGAAGAAGTACGATCCGTCGTCCCCCGTCATGATGCTTTCGCTGACGCCGTCGCTTCTGCGCGTTGCGGTCACGATGGCGCCGGGAATGCCCGTTTCATTCCCTTCCTTAATCCCGTTGTTGTTCAAGTCGACGTAGACGAACCCCGAGATTCCGGCCGGCGGCACGTCGATGATCGTGCCTACTCCCTCGGCAGTGCCGAGATTGGCATTTTCCGGATCATCGCCAAGCACGAGCCGGAAAGTCTCGTTCGGCTCGAACTCGATGTCCGCTAGCGCCTCGACGGTCACCAGTTGCTGCACAACGCCCGGCGCGAACGTCAGGACGCCGGAAGTCGGCGTGTAGTCGACGTCGGCGGTAGCCATGATGCCCGACGTCGAATCGGCGGTGGCATAGGACACGGTCACCTGCTTGCCGCTGGCGGCCGACAGGCTCACGGTGAACAGCAGATTCGTCCCTTCCGATCCCGACGCGTCGTGCGCCGAAACACTCACCGGCCCGTCGTTGTCCTCGATGGTGCCCGTCCCGGGCAGCTCCGAGATCGACGCGTTCATTTCGTTGCTGAGCACCAGGAAGAAGGTTTCGTCCGGCTCGTCGGTCGGGTCGTCGATGAGGGTGATGGTGATCATGTGGCTATCGGACACCCCGGGCACGAACGTCAACGTTCCGGTTCGACGGACATAGTCCTCGCCCTGGGTGGCCGTGTCGTCTTGCGTGGTGTAAAAGACCGTAGCCGTCGTTTCGTCGGGCAGGAACCGCGTCACGGTGAAGACCAGGTTGCCGCTTTCCGGCCCCGTAACATCGTTGACGGTGATCACGTTCCTGCCGATGTTGAGCGTCGTGTCGAGAACATTGATTTGTTCCGACGGCACCGGCTCCTCCGGAGCAGGATCGTAGAGCAGCGTCTCGCGGCCCGGATCCAGGTCATCCTCCAAAACGGAACCCACGAAGTTGACCTGACCGACGTCGATCGTCCGGAACTGCTGCTTGAACAGTAAACGCTCCGCGGATCGGTCGAACCCAGGGGGCGGTGGCGCCTGGCCGAACGCCCCGAAATCATCGAGCAAACCGTCTCCGAATCTGAAAAACGGAATCGTTGTGTAGAAAGGTCCGAACGTCGGATTACCGACGGGCGTTACCAGGCTCGATTGATACATCACGTCCAGGAAAGCCTGGGCCACGCCGTCCGCGACGGTTTGCACGTCCTGCACGAAGACGCGGAGAAAGAACTCTTTGTCCACGTCGATCACTTCATCCATCGACAACGGCACTTCAAACTCATCGGTCAGTTCCAGGCGGTAGAGAACCTTGTCGCCGTCGTCGTTGAGAATCGTGCCCACGCCGCGCGAAGAAAAGATCGGCGCTCCCACGGCATCCGACAGGTCGACAAAGAACTGTTCATTGCCTTCCGGGTCCATATCGCCCTGGACCGGAACCGTGATCGTTTGCGTCGGGCTGCCGAGGGGCATAAACGTCAGCGTGCCGGTGGTGGTCGTGTAATCGCCGGGGGCCATGGCGCCGTTCGGGCCGCTGCCGTCTTGGGTCGTGTAGAATACCGTTACTTCTTCCTGCGGCGTTCCGGACAGACTGACGGTAAACACGGCGGGAGTCGTGCCGAAATTGCGCTCGACCACCGTCGCGTCGGAAATCGCCAGCCCCTGCGTGACGATCGTGCCGATCCCGCGGTCATCGGCAAGGATGATGTCCGGAGGCATCTGGCTGGACAGGGTCACGAAAAACGTCCGGTCGGGCCGCGGCGTGCTGCTGGGCAGGATCGTCACGTGGATTTCCTTCGACATCGGGCCGCCGGGCATGAAGGACAAGTTGCCCGTCCGTGACTCGTAATCGATGCCGTCCAGCGCCGTGTCGTCCTGGGTCGCGAAACCCACGGTCACCTCTTCCGTGATGCTCCCCGACAGGGTGACCGTAAAAACCGCTTCCGACTCCGTCAAACCGGCCGTGGCGCTCGCGTCGCTGATCGATAGCGCCGGCGGGCTGTCCTCGTTGACGATGATGCCCTCGCCCGTCAGCCTGCCGGGCACGATATTGGTGCTGAGGTCAAATAGCTCCACGCTGAACGTTTCGTTCGGCTCGATGAGCATGTCGCTGTTGACCGTTATCGGGATGGTGAGCAGGGTTTGCATGGGAGCAAACGTCAGCGTGCCGGTGGTGATGGCCATGTAATCGCTGGGGGCCGTGGCGCCGTTCGGACCGCTGCCGTCGATCGTCCTGAAACTGGCCGTGACGGTCTGCGCCGATAGCGGCGCCGAGAGCCTGACCTCGAAGTTAAACGGCGTGCCCGCATCTTCAAGTTGCGTGACATCGCCGATCGAAATCGACGGGCCCGTAATCGTCAGCATCGAGCCCTCGTACCGGATTTGGTCCTCCGTTAATATCACCGGCTCGATCTCTCCGAATAGACCGTTGTCGTGGTTTGGGTCTGGATCGATGCCCGGCAAGATCGTCAGCGTTCCGGGGTTTGTGGCCGTGACAAGGGCGCTAAAGAAGAATTGCGGGGCATTGCCGGGGAAATCTATACCGGTATGAATACCATGACCGATGACCCGGTCGGTCAACACCGTGGATTCGGTAAAACCGAAGAACGGGTTGTATTGCAAAGTCTGGCCAGGGAACGAGGACAGATTGGGTGGGCTATCCAGCGTAATCTCGACGCCGACCGCAATCACGCCCGGAAACGGGACAACCTCTACGCGAATGTCCTGCACCATCGTCCGCAGCTTGTATTGCTCGCCCACGGCGATCGACGTGATCGGATTATCGTTCAGGTCGGTCGGGAACGTTTGGACCAACATCAACTCCGTATCGAGCAACTCGTTGACGACCATCAGCACGTCGATCGCCGACACGCGGTTGTCGCCGCTGACGTCCAGGTAATAGACCCGGTTCGCGCCGGGCGTGGCCGCCAGTGGGGCGACTTCACGCTCCAGCGCGTGACTTCCATGCGCCAAAAGATCGTTAACGACCACCAGGACGTCGATCGCCGAGACGCGCTGATCGAAGTTGACGTCGCGCGAGTTGAGCGGATTTTGCCAGGGCGCGGCGGCCAGCATCTCGCGGCGCTCGAGTACCTCCAGCGTCTTTGCGCGCGGGGGCCGAAGCCGGCCGCGCGGCCCCCAATTGCGTCGAATCGTGGTCTCCCGGCGGCGTCGAAAAAATCTCATAGTCAGCGTCTCTTGTGTTCGGCCCGTCGCGCGGCTCTCCGAGCGGTGCCGCGGGTTGTACTCAAACGTTCCAAATCGTGATCTGCGCCGCGGAGCAGTCGGCCCGTGGCCGCTCGTGTCCCCCGTGGCCCCAAAATCTTCTCACACCAACACGCGCCGTCGTAAATCTCCGGCCAATTCGGTCAGGATGCTGTCCAACTCCGAATTCAACGTGTCAAATTCGTCGGGCTCCATCGTCGCGGCCAGCGCGCCGGCCTGGCGTGCTTTTTCCATCGGGAGCGTCGCCGCCGCGACGCTCTGGGCCGTCACAGCGTCGGGCGAGCCGTCCGAGGGCGCCCACCACGGCTCGGCCTCGGCCTCCACGCGATTGTCCTCTTGGCTCATGGCCAGTCCCACGGCCACGGAATTGGAACTTGACGCGGCGGCCGCCGGCGCCGCACTCGGCAAATCGGCGTCCAGCGTCGTCGTCGTCACTGGCGGCGCCGACTCCGACCTTGGCGTTCCGGTGGAGAGGATGAAGTTGATCAATTGCAGGGCATCGATCGCCGTCAGCCTGCCGTCCCCCGAGATGTCGAGATACGGCGGGACAACGGCCACCTCCGGCAACACGCCGATCTGGCCGGTCAGCAATCGGTTGACGATCAACAACAAGTCGAAGCCGCTCACCAGGCCGTTGCCGCTGACGTCATATTTGTTGTCCGGATTCTGCCACGGGCTGACGATCTGGTCGGTCAATTCGATGACGAACTGCGTATTGGGAGGCTCGTTCGGCTGCAACAAGTTGTTGGCCAGGTCCTTGATGCCGCTGGCCATGCTGTTATCCAGCGAGATCGTGTACGTGGCGTTGAGCCAAATGCCCTGACTCGGAATCAGCTTGACGATCTTGCTGTTGGTGTCGTAGGCCAGGACGTAATCGACGTTCCGCGTCAAGGTCGTCGTCGTGCCGCCGATCGTCCGCCGGATGGTGAATTTCTCGGCTGACGCCGTGGGCAACACCGTCGAATCGTCGATGCCCGCGCCCACCCCGTCGAGCAGTTGAATCGAGAAATCCGTGAGCAGCGCGTTGACCAACAGCAAGTGGTTGGGCAGCGGGTTGCGATCGATTCTGTTGGGATCGTTGTCGATGGGATTGACCAGCGCCGCCGTAGGGCCGACAAAATCGGCACGCTCCACCGCGCCGCGGTCCTTGAAGACGTTGCTGCCCAGACCGGGCGGCGTCGGCACGAACGGGTCGTCGACGCGCAATTGTCCCAACAGGTCGGTTTCCGGCGCCTGGATCGGCGACTGAGGCATGCCCAGCGGCAACGTGGCCGACAACAGCGCGGTGCGTTCCTGAACCGAATTCACCGAGCTGTCGATGGCCAGCGAATGCTCCTTCAGGTAAAAGTTCCTGTTGGCGGCATCGACGAACAGCGGTTGCGCCGGCGTCAACAAGATGGCGTTGGAGTCCCCCGTTCCCAAGGCGTTGAAAACGTTGTTCTGGTACAAATTGGCCCCGATCACCGTGTCGCCCTTCCCGCCGGCGGAAGATTTGTCCACGTTGATCGCGGCTGCTCGAATGCGAATCAGGGCCGTCAACGCCACGCCCGTGTTGACGATGATGTTGTTGATGATCGTGGGGGTCGAAGCGTTGACCGCGGCAATCCCGTTTTTCGCGCCGTAGACCGTATTGTTGACGACCCGCACGAACGGCTGGTAATGCGGGACGTCCCGCAGACCGACTTCCAGCTCATCCACGAGACCGAGAACGGGGTCCCACACAATCTCGGTTTCGGCCTCGTTTTGCGCATAGGAGAAAGTCGCGTTGGGGCTGCCGCCGACTTGAATCGCCGTGCGGCCGCTTTCCACCACCAGGTTGTTCTTGAGCGTGACGCCCGGGATCCATTGTCGCGAGTTGAGCACCGGCAGGTTCGCCGCGCTGCCGGCCACTTCCGGGAAGCCGACCGGGAACACGCCCAGCACGGTGAACCATGCTTTAGGGTCGATGATTTGGCCGATTTTCGGCACCACCTGGATGCCCACCTGCCTCGAATCGCTGACCTGGTTGCCCAGGATGAGCGTTTGTCCGGCGGCATTGCCCACCTCGAACTGCCCGAAGATGCCGCTTACGTCGCCCAGGCCCGTGTGCGTCACGGCGCCGGGCGCGCCGAACAAGAGCCGGCCCAGGCTGCCGCCCTCGGCCTCTAGCGCGTTGCCCTTGACCTGCAGCGCGTCGAACAGGTCGACGCGGTTGCCGTTGATTGCCGTGCCGGCGCGCACCTTAAAGCTCCTGTTGACGGCCGCCAGGTTGATGGCGTCGCGAATCGCGACGGCCACGCCGGCCTCGGTCGCGCCGTTGGCCACGGTCACCCGGACGTGGTTCGAATTCGTGAGCGAACCGTTCATGTCGAACTCAAACACGAGCGGATTATAGCCGTCGTCGATTGTGAAGGTCTGGCCGTCGACAATCTGCGAGGCTGGCGGCGCCACCAGCGTGAATCCGCGCGCGAATCGGTCGTTGACGTCGAAACTGGTGGTCAACGCGATATGGCCGGACAAATCCAAAAGCGGAAACGCGTAACTGTCGCTGGGGCCCATCTGAAGCTGGTAGTCACCCGCCAGAATTCGCGTCGGGGCGCCCGGAATCAGCGGCAGGGGGGTGAACCCGATGTCCCCGGGCACCGCGTTGGTGACGATTTCGCCGCGCGACGCAAAGCCGATGATGATATCGTCGATGTAGACCCCTTCGAGCGCGGGGTCAAGGATATCATTCGGACCGCGGTGTCGATTGCGAGAGGGGTCATTGAACCGGCCGTAACTGTCGCCGGGCAGCGTGCCGCTGAACGACGGCAGCGGGCCGGAGGAAGTAATCGTGTGGCCGAAGATCCGCAGTTGATCGCCGCTAAGCTTGGACGTCGTGAAAATCAACCCATCGTTCGTGCCCACCGTGAACACGCGGTCCAGCGCCGTGGCGATCGCCACCGCCACTTGCGTCGAGCTCATGTCGCCATTAATGACGATGTCGGTCGCGGCCGGCGCCGCCGGCACCGGCGCGCCTTGCACGATCACCGCGGATGATGCGCTCGACATCGTCAGAGCGTTTGAAACCTCGATCCGCGAGCCGAACCGTCGCACGATGAGAGAAAACTGCGGCTGCGACAGCACGCTGGCGATCCGCTGCGCCACCTCTTCGGCCGATAGGTCGTCGGTGATCAGAATCTGCGTGGCGGTCGGCACGCCCATCTTTTTGAATTCGAATGGCGTTCCGTTGATGGTTATCGTTTCGCCGTCGGCGATCAGGGCGCCGCCGCCGGCGGCCACGTTCAACGCAAAGCCCGAACGGAACGTGAAGGTCGTAGAGTCGATGCGGAACGTCTGCCCATCGCGCAAGTCCGATCCCGGCAGCGCCTGGAGAATGCGGCCGGTTCCCGACGTCGAGCTTCCCGACCCCATCGTGCCGGCCGTGCTGAATTGGAAGCGCAGACGCAGGTTCGACTTGCCCGCAAAATCGGCTAAATCGACCCGCGCCTGGCGCCAGAGGGACTCGGTCAGAGCTGGCTGGTCGGGCTCGAACAGTCCCTGCACTTTCTGTTTCGCCGTCAGCCCGTTGTAAAGGCCTCCGGTCGGCGAGAGGACGACCGGATTCTCAGCCCCCGGGCTGCCCAAAACGACGTTGTTGGTGGCCAGAAGCTCCCAATTGGCGCCGTCGGCGGAGACCAGCACGCGCATCGCGTCGAGCGCCATATTGCTCGTGCTATTGACGTCGCTCGTTTCCAGCAGGTAGTTGAAATACAAGGCCGGCTGGTCGCCCGACGTGTATCCCTCCAGGCTGAAGGTGTTGGACGTCAGCGAGCCAAGCGCTCCACCCGGCAACTGGTAGGTGCTGAACAGGTCCGGGTTCGTGTCGTAGGCGCGCGCTCCGGGCTGCGCATCGATGCGAACGACCGGATTCGGCGGGGGCACCGGCTCCAGCCCGAAATAAAAGCTGGCGCCGCCTATCAGGTATTGGAAAGGCATTCCGCCCCCAGGATCGCGCGTAATATTGTTGTCGAACGACTCGACGATCCCGTGGCCCGCATCCGTGGCGCGCGTCACCGTCACGTGCCACAGATTGTAGTCGAGCGACGAGAAGGCCAGCCCTTGAGCATTCGTGATTCCGGTCGAAATCGAAGTCCTTCCGTCGGTAAATATCGGGGCCGGGTTGCCCGAGCGGTCGATCGCGAAAAGACGTCCGTCCGTATCGATGGCAAACAGCGTGTTGGCGTAGGCGCCCGCCTCGACGTGCAGCGGCCCCCGCGCCAGACCCGTCATGGTGGTGCCCGCCGTCGGCAATATTCGATTCAGACGGGTCGCCCGGACGGCCGACGACGCCAGGTCAGCGAAGTTGGTGGAAGCGTCGTCGGCGGTTGGAATCGTGTTGTTGGTCTCGGTTTCCGCGGGCAGGCTGTTGCCGAGTATTCCCGCCGCATTCAGGGTCGAGAGATACACCTGAGCGGTGTAATTGCCGGTGCCGGACTCGGCCGACACCTCGACGAAGTACGGCCGCCGGGTACCCTGTGGGATAATGAAGGCGTAAATCGACGAGTCGCCCGGGCGGCTGGTGCCGTCTTCCGAGGCAATCACCATGTTGCCGTTCGAGTCGTATAGTTTAACCTGGGCTTCGAGGGTCGAGTTCGGGTCGGCGTCAATGTTGATCGTGACCAGGTCGCCGGGGGTAAAAGTGTATTCAAAGAAATCGCGGTCTCCCGTGGTAATCTGGCCGGTTGTCTGAGAAAGGTACCGCGTTTGCCGCCAGCTTGTGGCGACGTTGCTAAAAGTGCCGACCTTTTGGTTGTTCGGCTCGGTTTCGGTAGTGACCGAAACACCGGTCAGCGGCGCATCGCCCGCGTTGTCCAGCCAGACGCCGAGCTGATAACTGCCGAGGGCGTTGTTTTGGCCCGCGGCTCGGATGAAATAATCATCCACCGGAATGCCGGCCGGCACCGTGTAGCGGTAAATGAGCGAGTCGCTGCCCGGTCCACTGTCGCCAGTTGGGTCGAGTGCCACCGGTGCCGCGGAGTTGCCGCGATGCAGCTCTACCACCGGATCATCAAGGGCGTTGACGCCGCTGCGGTTCGAGTCCGCGCCCGACATCGTGATGGTGATCGTATCGCCTTCCTGGAGTTGCCCGATGGCGAAGAAATCAGGGTCGGGCGGCGGCATCGGCGGAGGCGTGTCGGTCGTGAGGTACACGTCGGCGCGATAAGTGCCAAGCGGCGCGCCCACGGGCCGTACGTCGACGAAGTAAGTCCCTTGATTCGGGATATAGAAGGAGTAAATCGACGCGCCGTTGGCGACATTGTCGCCAATATTCAAGGCGATAGGCATCGGTCCGGTCGCGTCCCACAGCCGAACCTGGGCGTCCAGGCCCATCGTTGAAACGATGTCGACCGTGACCAGGTCGCCGGCATTAAACTCGTAAGCATAGAAATCGACGTCGCCCGAGGTAATCGCGCCGGTCGTCTGTGAAAGGTAATTGATTTGTCGCCAGCCGTCGGAAACGTCGTCGGCTTGTGAAGCCGTGTCGTTCGTCATGCCGGATTCCATGGGCTTCGGACCGCCAGTGTTTGGCGCCGTGCCCGCATTCGTCAAAAAGACGCTCAGGTCATAGTCCCCGGCGCGATCCGCCGGAGGAGCGATGGCGCTGCTGGCACGGACATAGTAGGTATCCGCTTGAACCACCGTGAAACTGAATTCCGCGTCATTGCCCGACCCGCCGTTGTCGTCGACCACTCCCGGCACCATGATCGGGTTGTTCGTGTTATCGCGCCACAACTCCAGATGGGGGTTCGCGTTGGCGCCTCGCATCGAGCCGATGCCCGACATGGCCACGGTGATCTGATCGCCGGCCTGGAGTGGCCCGATCTTGTAGAAATCCGCCACGTCGGCCGGCGGCGGCGGAGTGGTCGTCGAGAGATATACCAGAGCGTTGTAGGCGCCCGTGCCCGACGCGGCCAACACCTCGACAACGTATGTCCCCGTCGTCGGGATAATGAAGGAATAAATCGGCGAAGCGCCGCCCGGGCCGTCGCTGCTGCCGTCTTCCTGGGCAATGACCTGGAGATTAGAGCCGCGCAGTCGAACCCGGGCCTCCAGGCCAGACGTCGACTCGATATTGACCGTGATCAGATCGCCGGCGGTGAATTGGTAGGAAAAGCGATCAATGTCACCGCTCGAAGAAATCGTGCCCGACGTCTGAGAAAGATACTGTGTTTGTCGCCAGCTCGTGGAAACATCAGTGGCCGTTGCAATTGTGTTGTTCGGCTCCGTTTCCGTGGTGACAGCACCGCCCGTCGCCGGCGCCTCGAGCGAAGTCTCCAAAACGACACCGAGGTCATACGTGCCGGTCAAGTCGCCGAAACTGCCGGCATTGATGAAGTAGGTATCCGTTGCGGGCACCGTGAAACGGAAAATGAGCGAATCGCCGCCGATCGCAGACGGCGGGCCACCGTCGTCGTTGGAAGCCACAAGCCCGCCGCTCAGACGATGCAACTGCACGAGAGTGTCAGGGTTGCTACCTCGCGACGAGAAGCTGCCCGACTGGCTGATCGTGATAACGTCCCCCTGCTGGAGTTCGCCGATGTTGTAGTAGTCTGTGTCGCCCGCAATCGTGATGCTTCCCTTGAGCCCCAGTTGGTAAAGGTTGTTGATGTTTGGGGGCTGCAGGAAGTTGGCGGCGGCGTTGTTCGCCGTGGTGTCGTTCGGCTCGAATTCGGCGGGCAAGCTGCCCGCGCTGATGTCGCCAGTGAGGCCCAGGTGGTAAACGTTGCTGTTCTGCTGGAACCCGAAGTTTTCGCGCGCGTCCTCGGCGATGGGTCTGTCGTTGTTGTTTGGCAGTTTTTCGCTGGGCAGGCCCCCAACGGTCTCGCCCCTGAGGCCCAGGTGGTAAGGGTTGTTGCTCGCGGTAGGCCCGGCCCAGTTTTCGATAAGATAAAAGTCTCCACGGGTCGTAATGAAGTACATATCGTCGCCAATAATGGCCATCCCCGTCACCGGGTCAGCGATGAGGTTCGGGCCCTGCGAGAAATTGCCGATCGGGACGGCGTCGGTGCCCGAACCCAAGGGGAGCGTTTCGCTATATACCGCCTGTGGAGGAGTCGGCCGGTCCAAGACCTCGCCGGTGTCGGGATTGAGCTCGAACAGAAGGTTGGTTCTCTGCGGCACCGTTGCGTTGCCGCCCGCGCCCTGGTCGTCCGCCGCGCGGTTGCCGATCGCGAACAGCCGGCGGCTGGTCGTCGAGTCTCCCTGCAGGTAGGCCAGCGCCTGCCACTGCACGCCGCGGCTTGAAGCGTTCCACTCGATAACAGGCGGTATTGCCGTTACATCCGTGCCGGGGCCAAGCCTGTAGGTATCCAGCATGTCGTCGAGCGGCGTATTTGGGATTGCGTTGACGATATCCCCGCTGGCCGTATTCACCTCCACGTAGTTCCCCGAGCTCCGGTCGGTGTCACCCTGGGTCAGGGCGAACAGCCGGCCGTCGTTCCGCATGGCAATGTTGAAGAAACCGAGCGGCTGATCCGACGTGGGCAGCTCGAGCAACGGCGCGTTGTTCGGCGTGTTCATCACCGTGCCGGTGAACGGATTGACCATCCTCAGGAAACTGTTTCCGGTATCCGGCTCCGTCTGGATCCACGTGTCGACGAACAACACGACGTCGCCCAATTGGAGGGAGTCGGCGTGCGTGTTGAGTCTGTTAATGTCGTCGCCGGGCAGCGCGGGGAACAACTGCTGCGGAGGATTGGCGGTCGAAAAGTTGTCAGTGCCGAAGTGATCCTCGGAAATTCGATCGATGCCGTCCGACGGCTCCAGGCGAACAAACGGATTGGAGGGCAAATTGGTGTATGAAGCGGCTAAGTCCTGCGGCAATAGCGCGGCCGACGAAACGGCCACGTAATAGGTCACCACGCCCTCGCGGTTTCCAAACTGGTCGACCGTTATTGGCGTGCCGGCCGGAATGTGCACCGGCCCGATCGTCGGATCGAGCTGGCCGTACGATCCGTGACTCAGATTCGCGTTGTCTCCGCCGGTGTTCGGCCGCGGCAAGGCATCGACCAACTGCGAATCGCGGCCCACCATCAACAACCGGCCCTGCTCGTCGAACAGCGACAACGTGGTGTCGGGCCGGACCAAACCGTCGGCATAGTTGATCCGTATCATCCCGGCGAAGGTCGTCAGGAAGTCGCTCAGGCCGCCGATTTTCTGAACCTGCTCGTAGTTGAGCTCGAACTTATACCAGTCAACTTCCGCCGAGTTTCGCAGATTGCCCGCCACGTTGATCGCCCGGCGATCACTGGTGAGCAGATTGCCCAGATTCTGCGCCGTGGCAAACGTGCTGATCAGATCTTGATTGAATTCATTTTGGCCGCGCGCCAGCTCGCCCGAGTAAGACATCAAGGGGGAACGCTCGGGCTTGCCGATGACTTCGATGCCGCTGGTGGCGAAGCGAATGTCGGCATAGCGCACGGTCGAACCGGCGAACTCGTCCTTTTCCTGCAACCGCACCTGCAAGACGTACGCTCCCTTGGTTATCCCACCGGTCAGGTTCGACAGGTTCGTGCTGGCGGAGCGCACCCGCACGAAGTACGTATTGACCGTTCCCGGCGTGCCGGGCAAGTTGGCGCGCAGGCCGGCATCCTTGGGGTTGCTCGTGTAGAAGTCCCGCGTGGCAAACGGGCTGGGGAGGCCCGGAATCGCCCCGGACTCCATGGGTCTTGCAATGCCGACGGTCGCCTGCGTGCCGCTCGATTCGGCGATGGAATTGTCGCTGCCGGCGATCACGGCGCCGTTGGCGTCGACCAGCTCGACGACCGAATCCAACGAGGACGCCGTGCGGTCGATGTCGATCCAGACTCGGGTGCCGGCCGTGCCGCGGAAACTGTAGACGTCGACGTCGGCGCCGCCCGGACTATTGGCGGCCTGACTGAGGCCGCCGTGAATCTCAAATCCCAATCGTACGTTGTCGTCGCCGCTGACCTGGTCCTTGGCCAGCTCACCCAGGAATTGGGCCGTCGAAGGCAACTGGTTTGCGTCGCCGGACGCCGTGAAGCCCTGCTCGATTTCGTTGATGACGTCGACGTTGCGGTCGTTTGACAGCACGTCGAGCCGGACGCTGCCCCAATCGCCCGGCGTGGCGATGTCGCGGGGAGGCCCGAGGCCCGGCCCTCCCGGCGCCAAACCGAGCATGGCGATCTCGCCGGTGACCGGATCGACCAGCCACGGTTCCAAGCGGTTGAAACCCGCCGTGCCCTCGAAGGCGTACAGCCAGGGCAGGCCGAGTCTGAAGCCACCGTCGGTCCGAAGCCACTCCGGCGGCGCCTGGGCGGTTTGCGTAAGGACGTTGCCGCCGCTCTTGTTGATAATGAGGTGGTCCGGAACATCGAGCCACTTATAGGGTTCCGCTGCCGTATTCTGCGACAAGGCCAACAGACCGCCGCCGCCCTGGTTGACGTAGTTCACCAGATCGTCTGTGCGACCGGCCAGCGCGTCGAGCTGAAAGTTGGTAATCCCTCCGAACAACACGATATCCTCGAATGCCTGTACCAGCGGCGTGGGCAACGGAGTCTGCGCGTCGGAAGGAATGTAGACCATTCCGAAGTCGTTGAAGTCCACGTTCCCAATTTCGCTCCCCGTATCGACCCAGGCGAGCGAGAGGCCCAATTGCTGCGTCACGTTCTCGATCGCCACCTGAGAATACGTCCTGCCGAGAATCGGCAGGTCGTGCAGTCCGACGGCGAGGACGTCCGCGAGGGGGTTTTGCACGGTCGACGCGCCGCGGACGTAACGCACCAACGACTCCAGCGTGTCCCAACCATCAAAGTTGTCTCCCGGCGGACTTAGAAAAACACCGTGTTCGTCCAGGGGCGCGCTGTAAAGGATAATCGGTCCCTGGTTTGCCAGATTCGGCGGTGCCGGCGCAACAACGCCCTTGCGGTTGAGCGTATCCGTTTGCGGCCGTCCTTCGGGAGTCAAGCCGGCGCCGACCGAGTCGTCCTTAAGCGAGGCGAGCACCACCGGATGATTCGGAGTGCCGACGAGTTGCAAGGTGCCGCCGGTGCGATCGGTCATGTCGAGCGCCTCGCCCGAACCAATCAGATCGGTATTCGTCCCCAGCAGCTTGACCACCAGGCTTTCCGCCGCGCTGCTCTCGAGCCGCATCGTTCCGGAAAGCGACTGTTGATTGGGGACCTGGATAGCGCTCATGACGACGTGGACGATGTCGGTGTCGTCCCAGACGACGTTGGTGGTAATCGTGCCGCCGCGCACGACCATGCCGTTGACCGAGTTGTTGCCGATTAGATTGTTGCGGATGAGCGGCCCGCTGTTTTTGCCGAACGAACCCTGGAAATCGACCCGGCCGCGGCTGCGCCCCCAATCGTCGATCAGCACCGAGTTGAGCGCGTTGACGTTGATGCTGATCACGGCGCCGCTGTGGCCGGCGTTGGGAACGAACACGCCGTCGTCGGGGCTGCCGAAATTGTTCTTGAAGACGTTGTTCAGAATGACCGGCTGGGCACCTCGAATGAAGATCGCGGCGCCGTCCGAAGGGCCGCGCCCGTTGCGTTCTCCGCCGCCCGTCAACTGATTCCTGTCGAACGTGCTGTTGGCGATTCGCACCTGCGCCTGGATGATTTCGACGGGGTCGAACTCGCCGAACCCGCCCTCGATCGAGCTCGTGCCGCCGGCGAAGGCCACCAGCGCATGATCGATGCTGCCAACCGACAAAGGCCCGAAGAACATCCCGCTCCAATTCCCCTTCGCCGGCGTCGTGGCGTTGCTGTCGTTGGTCGTATCCGACGTGCCGCTGGCGCCAAACCGGTCGTCGAACGCCGAAGTGAAGATGACCGGACGATCGACGGTGCCTTCGGCGATAAACTGCGCGCCGAATTCCGTTTCGATCCGCGCTCCGCCCATCTTCAGAACCAGGCCCGGATCGATCGCCAGCCGCGCGCTGGGCCGGGCGTGCAGGCCGGTGTTGACGTCGCGTATAAAGCCGCCCGCTTCGCCATTGATCAGCAGCACTTCGTTCAGCACGTGCACGACGTCGGTGTTGGCCAGCCGGGCATTCAGGGTGAGCGGATCGAGCGGCCGCCCGTTGAGCGTGCGAACTCGAATAAACAGGCCGTTGATCGAGTTCTGCGTGAGCGTATTGCCGTAAACGCGCGGCCCGACGCGGCTGTACTCGGCGTGGTAGTCGGCGCCCAGGAATTCCGTTTCCTCGAAGCTGTTGGGATCGGCGGAAATAGCCGAGTCGGCGCTGCTGGTAATCACGTTGTAGGTGATTGTCGGCCGGGAAGTCTCCAGGTGAATCGGATCGTAAACGGCCAGCACCGAATTGACGGAGACCTGGCCGCCGCCCCAACTCAAGTTGGCGCGATTCACGTAGTTCAAGAAAATGCCGGCCGACTCCAGGTCGGAATCGTTGCGGAACACCAGCCCGCCCCAGTTTCCTTTGGTCAACGGGCCTTTCGCCGTGCCCGTGTCAAAGCCGATCGTGTTGTTGTAGTACGACGTGAAGAAGACCGAGCCGATGTCCCGACCGGAGGCGTCCTTGGCGGGCGTGCCCAACACTTGCAGCGCGCCGGCGCCGCGTTCGATGCCCTGGGCCGACGAGCCGACGTCGACGTTGGCCGCGCGCAGTTTGATGATGGCCCCCGCGTCGATCATCACCGTTACGCCGCGGGGCACGTTAAAGGTCGAGCCGTCGGAGAGCGCCTGGCCAAGGCTGTTAAATCCAACGTTGTAGGACAAATTGTCCGTGAGGGTCGCCGGAACATTGTCCGCGCCGGGGTTGCCCACGATGCGCACGATAAAGCCGGTCGTAGCCGCGGCCAGGGCTTGGGAGATCGTCGTGTACGGATTCGTATAGGTGCCCAGCGCGCCGGTGCCCCCCGTGGACGCCTTATCCACGTACAAGGTTTGTGCCAGGTTGACTTTGAACCAGAAGTTGCTGACCCCGCCCTCCAGGCCGTCGCGGTCGCCGTCCAGTCGCGTGCCGGTCTGATATCGGATGCCGTCGTTTGCGCCCGGCGTCGGCGTGAATGTCAACCGCAGTTCGTAGGCGCCCTGGGTCGTGCCGCCGAAACCCGAGTTGACGACCCTGGGGTCGAAATTCGTGTTGCCGGTGCTCGTTATGGCCACGTAGTACGTACCGGCCGTCAACTGCAATTGGACGAAGGAATCTTTGCCGTAGTAGTCGTCATTGCGGGCGATGAGTGCGCCCGTCGAGTCGTAAATTGAAATGACGCTGTCCAACTGGCTGGGGGCCGCAGCGAGATTGAGCGATCGGAGCCGCTCGGCGAACGTTTCAATATTGATCCTGCCCGCGTCCGACAGGTTGAACCTGTAGACGTTGATGTCGTTACCCAGCGCCGGCCACACGTAGCGGCCGTAGAGAATGTCAAGATCGCCGGGAAAGACCGGTTCGCCGCCGCTGGTCGACCCCAGCGCCGATTCGGCACCGCTGCCCATGATCGTCAGCGGGGGAGCTTCATAATTATGCCCCAACCCTAACAAGTGGCCGATCTCGTGCATGGCGGTCTTGAAGTACGAGCCGCCCTGCTCGCTCGCGCCCCAGTCGATGAGCGCATTCATGATCGCCACGCCGCCGCCGGCGATGCCGCCGATGCCCGTCGGCGGTGCATTCGGGTTCACCGCGCGCACGTCGCCGGTGACGATGATGAAGCCCGCGTCCGATGTCTCAACGAATTCGACACCGACGTACTGCGAGAAATAAGACAAGACCTCGCGAATTCGCTCCTTCTGCGTCGGCGTGATGAGGTTGAATACCGGCTGGCCCAGCACCGTGCCGTACTCGGCCTTGAAGTTGTAGCTGAAGACCGGGATGTTGCCGTTGTTGCTGCCGCCAAACACGTGCGCTTCGATGTCCGTGTCGCGCTCGCCCGGCTCCAGTGGTGAACCCGGAAAAAGCACCTCTGTCGACACGCTCATGATCACGTCGTGAACTTCAATCGTCTGCGTTCCCAAGTCCGCCGGGAACGGATTGCCGCCCGGACCCAGGCTGGCGGCATGCGCGAAGTCGGTGCCGGCGGCGCCGGGCGAGAGCACCGTCGGCGGAAGCGCCAGCGGCTCGCTGGTTCCAATGCGCAGACGATACGTGCCTGGCATCTCCAGAACGCCGTTTGCAAACGTCAGGATCGCTTTGCCCGTGCTCTGGCTGTACTCCACAAGGATGGGGTTGATCGGCTGGTGGTTTGGCAAGTTGTCGTCTTGCGTCGTGGCCGTGCCGCCGGTGCGAATCAATTGATAAAAGGACACGTTCTGGGCCGAGTTCTGATCGAGCGGGTCGTTGACGTTGAAATAGACCTCGATCTTGTTGGTGGCCGGCTGATTCAGCTTGTGCGTTGTCGTATCGCGCGTAATCGGCTGCGGAACGACGGCTACGACCTGGGCGCCTAAATCGAGGCTGAACGTGCGGTCCAGGTTTTCGCCGGCATTGAAGGGCAGGCCGGCCGTGTCTCGCAACGGATTCGACCCGGCCCCGACGACGGTCATCTGATACAAGTCGTCGGGAAGATTCTGGTCGAAGCGGACGATCACGTCGATCGAGTTCTCGCCGAGCCCGATGAAGCCCGGGGTCACGGTCACGTCGTTGCCGTCGCCCAGCACATGGTTCCCGCCCCGCTTGAATTGGATCGCCGTGGGCACGTTGTTGGTGACGAGCGAACTGGCATCGATGGCGCTATCGAATCGAAACAAGAGCTGGCGGGGTGCCTCGCCGAGGACCGTGCCTTGCTCGACGACGATTCCCGTCGAAGGTATGACCGCCAAAAGAACGGGCCCATCGATGGCCAAAAGCACGCGCTGCTCAAACGGCTCGATCGTCATCGAGCGCCGCCGCAATTCCCTTAAAGAACGCCCCGGCTGAGATTTACGACGCCGGCGCCCGCCTCGCCCAAGTCGACGTGAAGCGCTCTGCCAGATCGCCATGAGAGGAAGCCTTCCTAATTCTTCATTCCGGAATCACGGTTAAAACCCGCAAAATCGTCGGGAAAGTCGGATTATGATTGGGGTGAATTGGAAAGGCAATCCAAGTCACCTATTTGTCCCAATTTAACAATAAATTCCAGCCACGCGCGTGCGACCATCGCGTGGCAAGTCACGGTGTGGGATGAAGAAGCTGTGCCTGTTCCGGGGGCCAAGCGGCCGAGAGGCCAATCCCCTCCATATAGGCACATGTGCGCCAATCTTTCAAGTCCCGCCAGCCGAAAAACTCAGAAAAACCCGAAAAACCTGCCAACGCTGCCACATCGAGCAGAGTGGGTCCGTGGGGGGCGCATAGAAACGCGGCGTCAACACCGCGCGCGCTGCCGCAAGTGAGTACGAGAGACGGCCGCGTGGCCTTGCTCTCGTTGCCCCCTGCCCTGGTCCTACTCTGTTCCTAATCTCAGTTCGCGCCTTCGTGACGGCGCTATCGCCTACTTCGCTTCCCAGGATACGGGTTATTCCCAGAATTGCAATCGTAAACTTCAAAAACGAGACGCCGGCTTCGCAGTCGGTGTCGCAACGTGCCCGTTTTTTTTCCCGATCCGTCGCCGAGTCGGACTCCGGCTCGGCCAGCCCTGACGATTTCGGTCCGCGCGCCGAGATGAGCGGCGCATCAGGGGGAGCCATCTCAGGATTTGACGCCGACGAAGTATCCGTCGCCAGCCCAGCGGGCAAACCACGCGCCAAGCCGTGGTTCGACGGGTCCGTCCTCGGGGGTCGACGGTGCAATCGCCGCGGCAATCGCCTGCGCGAGGGTTGCCCCGCCCGCGATTTCAGCCAGCAGAGTGAATTCGGCGCCGGCCAGCTCGCGGCGTTCGACCACAAAATCGCGGCGATTGACGGCCAGCCATGTCGCGCGCGGCCCGCAAGGCGCCGGCTCCGTGCCGTCTTTCCGAGCCGCCCAATACTCGTGCACCGGGTGGCCGAATCGGTGCAATCGCAAGCAGGGAGCCACGACCAGCCGCAGCCGATTCCACGCCGTCGGCGGGATTTCAGCCACTTCGGTCGGATCGAGCGTCCCGCCGCGCTCCGTGCCCGGGCCGTCGTACACTTCGTAAAGCGAACGCTCGAAAGTGGCCAATTCGATCACAAATTCGGGCCAACTGGCCCCCGCGTTTTCGGGCGTCTCGCCCGCGTGCAACCGCGACTCGGCCAGGTATCGTGGAAAATTCGCCCCGAGCCGGCCCAGCGTGTAGCTTTGCGACGGGTACGACTGCAAGTAGCCGAACGTCACGGCGGCGAACAGCTCGTCGCCCATTGCGTAACGCGTCACCGAGAATTCCTCGTCCAGGCATTCCATCAGGCGCGCGTAGTACGCGTTGACGTAGATTTCCAGTCGGTCGGCGCTCGAAAGGGCCCGCGATCGCCGGATCACGCTTTCCAGGTCCTCGAGAGCCACGTCGAGATACTGCCGCGTCTCGGGCGCGTCGACTCCTTCGGTCACGCCGCCGCGATGCATGATCACGCTTTGCATCCAGCGTTGAATTCGTTCCAGGTGTGACTTGTGCGCGCTCATCGGACTTCCGGAACGATGTAGGCAATCGGATTGGAAACGCCGCGGGGCCGTTCGGCGTCGCCCGGCCGCTCGATCGCCTCTTCCTCCGTCGCGACCGTCGAAAATTGATCGTCCATGTAGCGCCGCGCTTTGAGCACCTCGGCGTGCACGACCGGAAACTCGGGAATCCGGGCATCCCACTCCAAAAGCGTCGATGCTCCGCCGGAGAGCCGATGCGCCAGTCGATAGAGCTCCCACACCAGATCAATCACGTGATCGTCGTGCGTGTCGATGACGTGCGTGCGGCAGTGCGTGTGGCCGGCCAGATGAAATTGCACGACGCGGTCGTGCGGAACGTTTTCGATGTACTCGCGCGGATCGAAATCGTGGTTGACGCTCGATACGTACACGTTGTTCACGTCCAGGAGCAGCCCGCAGCCGGTCTCGTCGGCGAGCTGCGCGAGGAACTCCCATTCGCTCATGCTCGATTGGGCAAAAGTGACGTACGTGCTGGGGTTTTCCAACACCAGCGGCCGCTCCAGGAAATCTTGCACCGTTCTGACGCGCCGGGCAACGTGCTCAAGCGTTTCCTCGTTGAGCGGGATGGGCAGCAAGTCGTGGGCATTGAGCCCCAACACGCCGGTCCAGCACAGATGATCTGAAATCCAGCGCGGCCTGGTCTCGTCGGCCAGCCGTTTGAGCTTCCGCAGGTACTCGAAGTTCAAAGGATCGGTGCTGCCGATCGACAGCGACACGCCGTGCATGACCGTGGGATAGCGCTCCGCGATCTGGTCCAGCACGTACCGCGGGCGTCCGGCCGAATCCATGAAGTTCTCCGAAATCACCTCGAACCAGTCCACGTCGGGCCAGTGCTCGAGAATGTGCGGGAAGTGAACGCTGCGCAGTCCGAGCCCCAAGCCGAGGTTCGCGTGGCCTAAACTCGCTGCTGCCATAAAAAGTCGGCCCCGCAATTACGAAACGGCAAAAAGGAGCACGGGTGGACGATTCCACCCGTGGCACCTGAACACGCTACGTCAATTGGCCAATAGGTCACGCCTTCGGCGGGGCTGTTCCGACTGGCTTGCCCTCTTTTTTCATGAGTGCTTCAAAACGGGCTCGGGCCTTCTTCCATGCTCCCGATGCCATCGGGACGCCGCACTCACCCTTGCCCTTGCACTCGTTTTCGCCCGGCTTGGCGCCGCAGCCGCCCTGACCGCGGCACTCGTTCTTGTAATGACACGTGTGGGCCTTGGCCGTCGCACAAGCGCCTTGACCGGCGCAGGCATTTTCCTTGTCGGCTCCCAGTCCTTTGCACATGTTGATGCCGCGGCAGACATGCGGCTCGCCGAGAAGCGGACTCTTCTTCTTGTCCTTCTTGGGCACCTCGTCTTTCTTGTCGTCGGCCGCCGAGGCCGATCCCGCGAATGCCGCGCCCGCCAAAAGTCCGCCCACGGCGGCGGCGCTCAGACGCTGAAAATCGCGTCGATTCAGATCCGATTTTTCCATTGCCAGGTCCTGTGTTTGAAAGGTCTTGATGTCGTTCTGACGAAGCGGCACCCGCAAGGGTCCCGCAACCGCCCCCGCTTAACGTAACATTTGTCACCGCCCCTGCCAATTCAGTGGGACTCGGCACAAATCATGCCGCCCGGCGACTCCCAGGCAGATACCGCCGGAAAAACCAGAGCGTGCGGCGGCTTTCCCTGCGCCGTCCGCACGCTCTGGAATCCTCAGGCGCTTCCAGCCGACGCTCGATTTCACGGCTCGTTCATCTTCAACTCCGCCGCCAGCACCTTGGCGATCTGGTCGTGCACCTCCTCCAGGTGCGCGCGGCTGTAGACATCCGGCGCCGCTTTCTCCGCGTCGAGCGCGACGGCGATCCGCGCATCGATCGCTTTCAGGTGGTGGCGTGCCAGGGCCTTGGCGTCAGCCGGGACGGGCTGGTCGTAGGCGTAGAAAATAACGTAGTAGAAGTCGGAAAAATCGTTTCTGGGACCGAGCACCATATTGGACAGCCGTTTCAGGTGCTCGCGCTGCAGGTTGCGGCGGATGGTCGAGATTTCGACCTTTTTCTTTTCCCCGCCCGCGGACTCAACGGCCGGCAGCTCCTTCCAGATGGCCTCGGAGAGCGTGTCGAACACCTCGGGCATCTTGAGCACTTCCTGGCCGCCGCCCGCCAACAGCTCGGCGTTCTGAATCGAGCGGAGCACCTGCCCATCGAGAAACCGCGAGAGCACGATCCGTTGAATCGCCAGCACCGTTTCGTACAGCGGGAACTGATAGTCGCCGATGTAGAAATAATCGTCGTCGGTGAAGTGCTGTGGCGGCAGCCGCTTGAGCAGTTCGGGCGAGAATTT
Source organism: Pirellulales bacterium (assembly GCA_040877415.1). Lineage (GTDB taxonomy): Bacteria > Planctomycetota > Planctomycetia > Pirellulales > PALSA-1355 > JBBDNV01. The sequence goes on along the minus strand of JBBDNV010000209.1, from coordinate 14,755 downwards.
GAACGCCTCGTCCGAGAGGATTTCATCCTTCAAGAGCTTGATCGCCTCGCGCTGCTTGGCCAGGGGAATCGCCTCCAGGGGGAGTTTTGCCTCCGGGTCGTCGCGGTGGGCCCGCGACGTGAATTGGCCCCCTACGTACTGGCTGCTCAAGTACGCGGCCGACGACAATTCGCCCAGGAGCATCGAGAATGCCTGCCGGGCCCGCTGCCAGCCTTCGCCCTTGGCCACGACGCGCTCTTCCAGCTTTTCCAGCGACTCTTTCATCAATCGCACGCGCTGGTTGGCATATTCGAGCGGATCGCCCAGATCGAAGGCGTTGATCCGCGGATCGGGGTTCATCCACATATCTTCGTCGGTGGCATAGATCAAATCTCCGGCCGACGAGCGGGCCCCGACCTTGGCCAGCTCTTCCTTCTCGTCCGCCTTGAATGGCTTGTAGGCGAACTCGATGGCCCAGTAGTCGTACGGGCCGATCGTGTCGGAGAAATAATCGCCCTGCTTTTCGCCCTTGGAAGCGAAGTTGGCCGGCGCGTAATCCATGACCGAGCCGGTCATGCCCTTTTTGCGCGTGATTTCCGGGTTGTTCGCGTCCTGGAGGCCGATGAACGTGCTCGATTTGAAATTGTGGCGCAGGCCCAGCGTGTGACCCACTTCGTGCATGACCACTTCCTTGATCGCCTGGCCGATAAATTCCTCGGGCACCTTGCCCCCGGGCTCGATCGTTCCCTTGGCGGCCATGACGGCGGCCATCAGGCCGATCTGGCGTTGCATGCCCTGGCCCATCATGCAGCACTCGCAGCCGCGGTGCGCTAGCGCACCGCCCGCGCCGCTGGGCCGCGCAAAGGGCGCCGCGGCCGGACCGTCTTTGCCACTCGCCCGATACTCGGCCGCCAGGCGATTTAAAACCTGCTCGCGGCCGGCCAACTCGGGAATATAGCTGGCGTACAGCTTGAAAAACGCCTGCCGCTGTCCGTCGTGAATCAGGCCCAGCGCCTCGGGAATGCCCCGGGTGCGCAAAAACTCGCCGCGCCAATAGCGGATCATGCCTTCGTCGAAGACGATGTCGGCGTCGAGGATTTGTCCCGTTTTCGGATTGGTGCGCGACGGCCCCATGGCAAACCCGGCCGAGGTGGTGATCCAGCGAAACGTGTTGTAGCGAATGTCTTCGGGATCGAAGTCGTCGAGCTCCGTCTGGTCGCGAACCTGGATCGCTTCGATGAAGCCGAGCTTTTCAAAGGCCTTGTTCCATTCCAGGATGCCCGCGCGGACGTAAGGCCGGTATTCCCGCGGGACCGTTTTTTCGACCCAAAAGACGATCGGTTTTTTCGGCGGCGACTTGTCGGCCGAGTCGTTGCTCTTTTCCAGGTTCCAGCGGGTCACGTAGCGGACGCGCGGGGCGTCGTGAATATCGGTGGAAAAATCCTGGACCGTGCTCAAGAAGTGTCCCACGCGGTCGTCGGCCAGGCGCGGCTTGTAGCTTCCCTCCGGCACCTTCGACAGGCCGTAGTGAATCACGATCTGCGCGCCGCGCGGATCGGCGACGCTGTCTCCGCCGTAAAAATAGTAGTAGAAGCCGCCGGACATGTTGAACACGGCGCTGACTTCGATCTCCAGGTTTTCCGGAAACGCCTTGACCTTGGCCCAGGTGCTGCGGGGCCGATCGGGCTTGACGCCGATGCCGGCCAGATCGGTCATGAACAGGTCGGCCAGATCGACAAGCACCCTTTCGCCCTCGTTCTGTTCGCTCTTGATCGGCAGCGCCGCGATCACGCTGTCGTTATAGGACACCTTGACCGAGTCGGCCTGAGGCGAGCCGCTGTCGGCCTTGACCTTGACGTTTTTGCGAATGACCAGAATATGATCGGCTTTTCGCTCGAAGCTCAGGATCCACTGATTGCCGAAATTCAGCGTGTCGCCGCCCAGGTACATCATGCCGGCGCCGCGCGCGATCGAGATCGGCAGGATCAGCTCTTTGCCATACTGATCCTTGCGAATCTCCATCAGCAGCTTTTCGTCCTTTTCGTTGTAGTACAGCGCAAAAAGCCCTTCGAGCTTCTTGGCGCCTTCGATCACTTTGTTCCACTCGGGAAACTTGGACTTGGGCGTGGCGTCGCCGGTCGCCTTGGCAGCGGCGCCGGCCGGCGGCGACTTGGCGTCGCCCGGCTTGCTTTCGTCCGCCAGTGCGCCAGCGGCCCAAAGCGAAAACGCGAGAAGCAACGCCAGGCGAAGTGAATTCATCCGCGGACGCGAAAGGCAAAACATGGCACTCCTCCCTTCCTAACAAAGTCAAAGGATGCGGAACAAGTCTTCGCAGCCACCCCCGGAAAGCCGAATTCAACCTACCGGTGCGTCGAAAAAAATGCAACAAACGCAGAGCCCCACCTTTGCCGCGGGACAAGTAGGACCGAGTGGTCGAGGGCGGACGTGATCCCCGGGGCCTCAAAAGTCGTATTGGCCGATGTTCCGGCGGTCGAACACCTTGGGCGGGCCCAACAGAACTTCGCCGGCGCTCACGCGAATTCCCTCCAGCCGCCCGATCGATCGCTCGCCCGGCGTGAGCTTTCGGTCGCGCAACAGCTTCGCCGCGTGCACCGTCAGGTAGCCCAGGTCGACGGGGCTCCAGAGCACGAACTTTTCGACGGTGCCGTCCTCGACGTACTGGCGCATCGTGTTGGGAAGGCTGAGCCCGGTGACGCGAATCCGCCCCGATTTTCCGGCGTCGCGCACCGCCTTGGCCGCGCCCGGCAGCGACATCGACGTGATGCCCCAGATGCCCGCCAGGTCGGCGTGCGCGTTGATCACGTCGCGCGCGAGGCGGTAGGCCTTGGCCTGGTCTTCGTCGCTGACCAGCGTTTCGAGCAATTCGAGCTTGGGATACTTTTCGGCGATGCGCCGGCGCATGGCTTTCATCCAGGCGTTCTGGTTCGGGGCGGTGGCCGAGCCGGTGATGATCACCACTTTGCCCTCGCCGCCGACCGCCTCGCCCAGGATGTCGACCAGCGTCTCGCCGATTTCGTCGACGGGGGCTTGATTGACGAATGTCTCGCGGCCCGAGGCGGTCGCGTTGGCGTCGGCATCCCAGGTGAGCACGGTGATACCGGCCTCGTGGGCCCGACGCAGCGCCGGAGCGATCAACTCCGGATCGTTCGGCGCCACCGCGATCATGTCGTACCCCTGGGCGATCCAGCGGTCGACCATCTTGACTTGCTCTTCGGCGCTGTCGACGGCCGGACCGTCATAGTCCAGCTCGATGCCCAATTCGCCGGCCGCCTCGCGGGCCCCTTTCTCCGAGGCCGTGAAATAGCTGATGCCGACGAGCTTGGGCATCAGCCCCATCGTCGGCGCGCCGTGTCGATCGGAACCGCCGCGACCGCAGCCGGCGGCAATCGCCGCGATCAAGCAGGCCAACGCAAAGGCCGCGACTCGCAACGACCAACTCATCGCATCCGCCTGCTTGCCCGGTCGATTGGTTACAGAAGGGATTCGAGCCGGCCGCTGCTGTCGCCGAGCGATTCGACCGATGAATCCAGCCGGTCGAGCATCGACAGGAAAAGATTGTTGAGCGGCGTTTCCTTTTCATAGCGGATGTGCCGCCCGGTGCGGATCGTGTCGCCGCCGCGGCCTGCCAGCAGGATCGGCAAGTCGTCGTGGTTGTGCGCGTTGCCGTCGCCCAGCCCGCTGCCGTACATGATCATCGAATTGTCCAAAAGCGTCCGCTCTCCTTCGGAAATGCCCTGCAGTTTTTCCAAAAAGTACGCCAATTGCGTAACGTGAAAGCGGTTGATCTCGCGGATCTTCGTCTGCTTGTCTTTGTTGCCGCCGTGGTGCGACAGGTCGTGGTGGCCATCGGGCACTTCGATGAACGCGTACGAGCGGTTGCTCCCCTCGTTGGCCACGACAAACGTCGCCACCCGCGTCAAGTCGCCCTGGAAGGCCAACGCCAGCAAGTCGTACATCAAGCGAATGTGCTCGGCATAATCCTTGGGAATGCCCTCGGGCTTCGGAAAGTCGGGCGCGGGGCTGTCGGGATCGTCGCCGGCGGCGCCGATGCGACGTTCCAGCTCGCGGACCGAATTGAGATACTCGTCCAGCTTGCGCTGATCCTTGACCCCCAACCGGGCCTTCAGGTCGCGGGCATCTTCCAGCACGAAGTCGAGGACGCTCTTTTTGTACTTTTCGCGTTTGGAGCCCAGCTCGCCTGCCACGCCATTGGAAAACAGCCGCTCGAACGCCAGCTTCGGGTCGACCTCCTTGGCTTGCGGCGTGGTGTCGGTGCGCCAGGAAATGTTGGTCGAGTACGAGCAGCTATAGCCCGAGTCGCAGTTGCCGGCCTGCGCTCCCCGATCGCAACCCAGTTCGAGCGACGGGAATTTGGTGCGTTGGCCGACCTTGCGGGCCGCAACCTGATCGACCGACACGCCCACCTTGATATCGGCGCCGTGCGTCTTTTTGACCTGCGCGCCGGTGAGAAACGAGGACAGCGCCCGGGCATGATCGCCGGGCCCGTCGCCGTGCGGCCGGCCGTGATCCTGCGCCAGGCCGCTGAGCACCAGCAGCCGGTCCTTCACCTTGGCCAAAGGCTCGGTGATGTAGGGAAGCTCGAACTCGGAGCCCACGGCGGCGGGCGTCCAGTCGGGCATGTGCTTGCCGTTGGGCACGTAGACGAACGCCATTCGCACGGGCGCCAGTTTCTGCGCCCCGCCGGCAATCGCCGGCGCCGGCGTCATAGCGTCCAAAAGCGGCAGGGCGATCGCCGTTCCCATTCCCCGCAGTACCGTTCGTCTGGAAATCTGCCAGCTTTTGGTCATGGCTCGCTCCGTTTGCCCCGCCGCTTCTGGAAGGGGTCGCTGTGGACGATCGCGATGATCAAACTCGAGAACTTGTAATCGTTCTGCTCGACGGTCTTGACGATATCCTGGACGGCGCCGCGGTCACTATACTCGACTCCCCGGCCCAGGCCATAGGTGAGCATCTTTTCGGTCAGGCAGCGCACGAACTCGTCCTGCCGTGCCTTGAGAATCGCCTTCAATTCTTGCGGACCGGCGAACGCTTGTCCACCGGGCAGCTCACCGGACGGGTCGATCTCGAACGGCCCTTCGCTGGTTCGCCAGGCGCCGATTCCGTCGTAATTCTCCAGTCCGAAGCCGAGCGGGTCCATGCGGTTATGGCAGACGGCGCAAGCCGGCTTGGCCCGGTGTTGTTCCATGCGCTCGCGCAGCGATCCGGTGAGCTCCCCGGCGGCTTCCTCCTTCAATTCCGGTACGTCCGGAGGCGGAGGCGGAGGGGGCGTGCCCAGGATGTTCTCCAGAATCCATTTGCCCCGCTTCACCGGCGAGGTGCGCGTCGGGTTCGACGTCACGGTCAGCACGCTGGCGTGCGTCAACACGCCGCCGCGCTTTTGCGGATCGAGCTGCACCTTGCGAAACTCTTCACCCTTCACGTCGGCGATTCCATAGTGCCGGGCCAGGCGCTCGTTGACGAACGTAAAGTCGCCGTCGATGAAGTCGAGCGCGCTGCGATCCTCCCGCATGATCGCCGCAAAGAACAACTCGGTCTCCTTCCGCATCGCCCGGCGGAGCGATTCGTCGAAGTCGGGATAATGCCCCTTGTCGGGCGCCGCGGTTTGCAGGTTGCGCAACTGAAGCCACTGCCCGGCAAAATTCTCGACCAGCGCCTGCGCCTTGGGGTCGGCGAGCATCCGCCGCGCCTGGCGCTCGAGTTGGTCGCCGCTACGCAGCTTGCCGAGCCGCGCAAGCGTAAAAAGCTCGTCGTCCGGCATGCTGCTCCAGAGAAAGTAACCAAGCCGCGTGGCCAGCTCATCATCGCTGATCGTGCGGATGGCATCGGGATTGTTCGGCTCAGGATCGAGTTCCACGCGGAACAAGAAGTGCGGCGAAACCAGGATGGCTTGCAGGCCCAGGCCGATCGCCACGTTGAAATTCTCCCCCTCGCGATCGGCCATCCGCACCAGCGAAAGCACGCGGTCCACTTCGGCAGGCGTCACCGGCCGGCGGAAAGCCCGGGCCATGACGCCGCCGATGATTTCGCGCGCAAGCTGCATCCGGTCCTCGGGCGTGTGCTCGCGCGGGATGATTCTTTTGAACGGCGGGGGATACGGCCCCATCAGCTCGATCTCCTTGACGATCAGGTTGCGATCGTTCGGCTCGGGCTTCTTGGGCTCGTAGTAATCGTTTTCAAAGACGATCGAATAGGCGTGCTGGCCGCCGCGCGTTTGAAGCCAGCCCTCGTAAAGCTGTGGATGGGCCTCGACGGCGCTGACGTCGAAGCGGCGAACGAGCTGCTTGTCGAGATAGACCGCCATTTTCACCGGCTCGTCGCCGGCTTGCTCGCCATAGGCGCGCACGCGGAACATGTAGTCGCCGCTGCCGAACATCCGCACCTTCGTGCGCACCTCCATCTCGCTCGTCAGAATGCGCGCCCCGCCGTCGATGATCCGGCCGCCGGTGGTGTCGCCGGTCACCAGGTTGACCTGTTCGGTGCCCAACGTCCGCACGGCGACCTGCTCCGCGGCCGCCAGATACTTTTCCAACAGGATCGTCGGCAACGACAGCACGTCGCCGATGTTGTCGAATCCGTAGCCGACGTCGTCGGAGGGAAAATCGTCGGCCGGATGAAAGTCGACGCCAACCAGGTCGCGGATCGTGTTGTCGTACTCGTTGCGATTGAGACGCCGGATCGTCACGCGGCCCGGATCGCGCTGGCCGCCACCGAATCGCGCCAATTGGGCATCGATCCAGGCGGTCATTTTTTCGCGCGCGGCCGCGTCGGGCTGCGGCTGGTCCTCGGGGGGCATCTCGCGGTCGTGGAGCTTTTGGGCCACCTTTTCCCACGCCTCGCGATCCTGGTCAACCGCCGCCCGGGCGAGGTAAAGGTCGAGCTTCAATTCCCCCTTCGGCTCCCCGCCACTGTGGCACTTCGTGCAATACTGCGCCAGCAGCGGCTCGACCTGGCCGCGAAACGTCGCCAGCGCGGCCGCATCCCGCTCGGCCGCACCGTCATCGTCGGCCGCCCGCACGGCCAGCGGCCAAATGCACGCCATTGCCACAAGCGACAGACGCACTGGGCCGGGCCGACGCATGACAGATCCAAGGCAGGGTTTCGGATTTCGAGGCGGGGCCGGACGGCGGGTCCAGTATTCTATCATATCAGAGCGGCGCGATGCGACAAAGTTTGGGCCCGTTCGGACGGCTCGGACGCGAATGTAGGGCACCCCGCCCATGCGATCGCACGTCCTTGGTTGGCGACTGGTCAGTGCTTCTCGAACCAGCCCGCGGGAATCTCCAAGGACCAGACCTCGCTCGAAAGCGGCTGCGCGTGGCCGCCGGCGACCCAAATCTTGTCGCGCCAGACAACGGCCGAGTGCTCGTGGCGCTCTTTCCAGATGACTTTCGAGACGAGCTGCTTCCAGGTCTTGCCATCCTTCGAGTACCAGACGTCGCCCCAGTTCTGCGAGGGATTGTTCGACCAGCCGCCCAGGATCCACATGCGATCGCGATACACGACCGCCGAAAACCAGAGGCGCGGATGCCACGGCACCTCGTCGCTGACTTTTTCCCAATGCACCCCATCCGCGCTCGACCAGACGTCGGCCCGAGTTTCATACTTCGGCACGTAGTTGCCGCCGCCAAAGAGGTAAATCTGGCCCTCGAGCACGACCGCCTGGTGATACGCCCGCGGGGCCCAGGGAGCGTGCTCGCACTGGAGCGTCCAGTGCTTTCCGTCGGCGCTCGACCAGACGTCGTTTTTCAGACTCTTTTCGTCGCCGAAATAATAGTCCTCGGTTCCGCCCAGGATCCACATCTTTCCGTTAAACACGACGGCGGCCGCCGCGATGCGGGCACTCCAGCTCGCGCCCGACGTGGCTTGCTCCCAATGGGCGCCGTCGGTCGAAGACCAGACTTCATGGCCCGCTTCGTGGCCCGGCATTCGGCCGTTGTACCAGCCGCCCAAGAGCCACATGCGTTTGTCGAACACCAGGCTCATCGACAAGTCGCTGTGCTTCCAGGGGGCCTCGGCCGTGACGCGCTTCCAGGTCTTGCCGTCGCTGGTGCTCCACACGTCGCGCGGGGCCGGCTTGAACGAGTCGAACCAGCCGCCCATGATCCACAGTTGGTCGCCGTATGCGACCTCAGCCTGCGAGTCGCGCGCCTGCCAGGGGGCTTTGTCGGTCGCCAGCACCCAATCGGGCCCGACTTCCTCGGCGCACACCGCCCATCCGCTCGTCAATACGCAACCTAGCGCTACCAGAACTCGCTTCATTCGGCCGTCTCCCGTGAAATCAAGAGGAATGTATTCACCAAGACACCAAGACACCCTTGCGTCACAACCACAAATACAGCCGGCCGTCGAACATGTCGGGGACCGCGCGCTCGACCAGATCGGCAACGCGCTTGCGGCTGTAGCGCGTGCTGAAGTGCGAGGCGATGATGAGCTCGTTGTGGAATCGGTCGCGGCGCTCCACGATGTCGTCCAGGTGAATGTGGCCGAACTTGTGAATCTTGTCCTTGCGGTGCGACGGGGCCACGAACGTGATTTCCAGCACCAGCACGTGGGCCTCGTACATCGCCGGGCAGGCGTCCAGGCCTTCCGGGGCGCTGTCGCCCAGGTAGGCGAACCGCGGGACGCGGCGTTCCTCGGTCACTTCCGTTCCGCCCAGCCGCAGGTCGCGAATCTGTGGGCCGGTGAGCTGCGTAAATTCCGGCTTGAGCTTGCGCCGCCGCTCCCAGACGACAAATCCCAGCGAGGGCACCGTGTGCCGGGTGGCCGAAACGGTCACCACGTGTTCGCGCGACAGCTCGATTTCGCTGCCGGGCTCGATCGGCACCAGCTCGCACGGCATCCGCCCGCGATCGAGCCGCGTAAACTGTCTGAGAATTTCCTGCACGGGATCGACGGCCACCGCCGGCAGGTAGATCGTCGGCGGCTCCATTTTCATCATCCGCCGACGCGCCACGTAGACCGGCAGCGCGGCTACGTGGTCCAAATGGCCGTGCGACAGAAACCAGGTGGGCGTGGCCATGAATGACCAGGGTTGGGCCCCCAGGTCAAAGCCGACCTTCAGCTCCGGAACCCGCCAATAAGTCTGCACCGCCGCGCGCGAGTAGCCCTCGATCGTGAGATCCTTGTGGACCAGCGTCTTGACGGGCATATTGTGAATCATGACGCCCTGTAGGGATGCATGCGCGTCGGGCGGCGAATTCCCCAGTGTAAAAGGCGTAAGCGTCCAGCGACAAGGGCTTGGTCCAACCGCTCAAGTCCGTTCATCCCCGGCCGGGGTTAAAATCAATGCGCCCCCTCGCCGACCGCGGCGCCGGGCTTGTTCGGGCTCTTAATCTTAATGACTTGCCGAAACGGGGAGGTTCACATGTTCCCAGCGATCGCGCACATCGCGTCGCTGGCGAGCTTGCTCGTCACCGTGCTGGCGGCCGGGCCCGAGGAAGGAAATCTCCTGGCTCGCGACAAGCGCGCACTCGCGCCGTTGCAGACGTACGTCGGAGGGTGGCGCGGCGTCGGGCTGCTGAAACGCGGTTCGAACGCGGGAGCCTGGACCGAATCGTTCGAGTGGGCCTGGCGATTCCAGAAAGGTCGGGCCGAATTGGTCGCCCAACTCCACGACGACAAATACTACGAGCAGCTCCGGCTGCAGCCGGGCGAAAAGCCGGGACAGTTCGTATTGTTGGCCTCGGGCCACGTTGACGAGCAAGCCGCGCCGCCCCAGCAGTTCACCGGCGCGCTAAAAGATGACGCCTTGATCGTCGCGGCCCTAAAGCCCGCCCCCGGGCGGCCCGCGCGGATCTCGGTCCGGCTCGTAGCCGGCGGAGATCGGATGCTGGTGCTCTACGAACAGCAAATTGCCGAAGGGGTTTATTCGCGACTGGCCGAAATCGGCTCGACGCGCAAGGGAAGCTCGTTCGCCAAGAACGCGGCCAGTGGGCCCCAGTGCGTGGTCACCGGCGGTCTGGGCACGATCGCCGTCACGCACGACGGTCAAACGTACTACGTCTGCTGCACCGGCTGCCGCGATCTGTTCCTGGAGGATCCCCAAGGGGTGCTTGCAGAGTATCGCGAACGCAAGGCGGCCGAGCGCGCCCATGAGAAAAAGTAGGACGCGCGACACCCCTTCGAACTACGCTTACGCCGCGCGGCGCATGGGCGGCGCATGTGCCGCCGACGATTCCAGCACGCGCGGATCGGCCGGCAGCGGCTGCTTGCGGCGCCGCGTCATCCAGGTGAGGGCCGCGGGCAGCATGATGAGCGACGTGAACAGGCAACACGTCACGCCCAAGGTGAGCACCCGGCCCAGGCTCTGCAGTCCCTGGTGGCTGGCGATCATCAGCGAGCCAAAGCCGACCAGTGTCGTCAGCGCGTCGACCAACACCGCCACCGCCGTGCCCGGCGAAATCCGATACGGTCCGCGCGACTCGCGGAATTCGTGCACGATGTGCACTCCGTAGTCGACCCCGATGCCCAGGATCAGCGGCAGCGCGATCAGGTTGGCCGGATTGAGCGGAATCTCGAAAAGTCCTAGCAGCCCGAACATTTGCAGCACTCCGATGCCCAAGGGCATGGCTGCCAACAAGGCGTGCTGCAGGTTCTTAAAGTCGATCACCAGCACGGCCACGATGACCAGCAGCGAATAAATGGCCGCTTCCTGATAGCTTTGCTTCATTTCCAGCGAGGCCTCGTGGGCCTGCAGCGGATTGCCGGTGGCGTGCGGGTCAACGCTGCGGACCTCCCTGACGAAGCGGCGCAGGGCCATGGTGTCCCAGATGTCGCCGCGTCCGTAGATTTTCAACAGGTGCTTGCCGTGTTGACCCACGAACCGATCGACGAGACTGGCCGGCAAATCGGTGAGCTTGGGCGGCTCGGGGTTGGCGATGCTTTTGAGGATGTGCAGCCGGCTCAACAGGTCGCCGGCCATTTCCTGTTGAAAGCGCGTCAACTGGGCGTAGCAGTCGGTGGTCGGCATGCGGCGCAGCAGGTCGCGCACGGCCTCCAATTGCCGCACGCATTTTTCGTCGATCCGCGATTGGGCGAGCAGGTCTTGCACCTGGCCCAGGACCTGCCCCAGCGCTTCGGGCGTGTCGACCGTGATCAAGTCGGGACGTTCGGGCAGCAAGGCCAGGCGCTTTTGAATCCTGGCGATGGTCGGCCTTTTCACCTCGTCGTCGACCGGCAATAGCGACACGATTTCCTCGGTCCGCTCGACCGACTCGAGCTCTAAGAATTGTTTTTTGCGCGCGAGCAGCTCTTCGCGGCTGTCGGCGATCGACAGGGCGTACCAGACGCTTTGATTGCACTCGGACAGCAGCTTTCGCTCGAGCGCGACGCTTTCCAGCCCCTCGGCCTGCATGTTCAACAGGTTGTTGTCGTACCACAGCCGGCTAAGGCCCAGTCCCACGAAAGCCGTGGCGGCCGCGCTCACTGCCAGCGTGATGCGGGGAAATTTAAACAGCGGGGCTATCCAGCGATGCACGCCCAAAGGCTTGGGCATCTTCACGCCCCAGCCGCTGCGATCCACCAGCCAGATCGAGGCCGGCAGCATCACCAGCTCGGCAATCGCGCACAGCAGGATGCCGCCGCCGGCAATGATGCCCATCTCGGACACTCCCTTGAAGCTCGTCAGCCCGGCCGCGAAAAACGCGATCGAGGTCGTGACGGCGCCGGCGGTGATGGCCGGTCCGGCGGTCCGCGCCGTCTCTAAAAGGGCCGTTTCGCAGTCCTTGTTTTCGCCGCGAAGCTGCAGGTAGCGGGCGACGTAGTAGACCCCAAAGTCGATGCCGATGCCGATCAGCGTCACCGTGAACGTGACGCTCAGAATGTTCAAATGGCCGACCACCAGCGTCGCATATCCGAATGCCAGGGCCATGCCGACCAGCAGAATCGCGTTGGCCAACAACGCGTGCCGGACCCCGCCGAAACCGGCCACGAACAACAACCCCACGCCGACCATCGACACGAGACTGGCCCAGAACATCGACGTCTGGCTGGAGCGCATCTCGTCATTTTCCATGATCGGCAGCCCAGTCAGTCCGATTTTGACGTCGGCATGCCGGGCCTGCGACCGCGCGATCAGGTCGCGCAGCGCGTCCGTCGCCTCGGTACAGTGGTTGAACGTGTCTTCGCCCCGGGCCAGCCGCAACAGGACGAACCCAAGCTGCCCCTGCTTGGTCAACAGGTACTCGGAGTTTAGTTCGCTGAGGATGGCGAATGAAGAAGGCATTTCGGGCCATGGCGATTGGTATCGCCCGCGCTGGCCGAGAGATGCTCCCAGGCTGCCGGCCAGACGGCGCAAGCGGCCGCGCGCCTGCGCGGTTTTCGCCGGATCGCCGTTGGATGCCTCGAGTTGGCGCATGAAGCCGCCGGCCATCGCGCTGGTGTTCAGCGACGACCAATCACCGGCCAGAATTGGCCCCAGCTCGGTTAGAAAGCCGTCGACGTCCGACAGTTCGTCGGGCGAAAGATAGTGCAAACCCTTGGAGCGGATTTTGCCCAGGTCTACTTCGTGCAACACCGCGTGGAACAGCCGATCCTCGCGCGCCAGCGCCGCCGAGAGCTCCTCGAGCACCGGCACCACTTGTTCCCGGCCGGCGCCTTCGACGACCACCACGGCGTCGTCCTCGTCGCCGAACTCCTCGATGTACTCGGTCCACAGTTGGTTGTAATTGCTTCTCGCATCGAGCAGATCCATGCGGCTGGTCTGATAACCCAGCCGCGTAGCGGTCAGATAGCAAGCGGCCGCTGCCAGACTGAGCATGATCGCCAGCGTCGTGACCGGATAGGTCAAGATCAGCCGCGTTCCCAGCAAGAAGGGACGCGCCAGAAATAGTTGATCGCCACTGGGGGGTCCGTCCTTGGACACCGTTGTCGATTCCTGTTTTTGCAGTCGCTGTGAGAATTTCGGGCAAGCGCGGCCCGCCGCGTCAAAGGGGCGGGCATTCTACCCGGGGGTCCCCACGAGCGTAAAGACGAATTGCGCGCCCGGTTGGCAACTGCAAGTTGCAGCCCGACAAGGATTTATGCGATCGGGGCGCGGTCACTTCTCAGTCCGGCAGCGGCTGGCCCTTGGTCTCGGGACAAAACCAGACGAGCACCATTCCCACCAGGTAGACGAGGCTCATGATCGAGCACATGCGGGCGTAGTCCTGCTCGAAGTAGTCGAGCAGTCGTCCACTCTGGAGCGCCCCGATGGCTGCCAGGATGCGGCCGAAGTTGAAGGCAAACCCCTGCCCTGTGGCGCGGATGCGGGTGGGGAAGAGCTCGGGGAGGTACAGCGGCAGCCATCCGTAAAAGCTCGCCGTCAGGCCGCCGGCCACGGTGATGAGAACGAGGAACTTGCCGTCGAACTGCATCGGCGCGCGGAACAGATAGGCACACACCAGTAACGATCCAAGACACAAGGCGAAGTAACTTTTGCGCCGGCTGAACCATTCGGCGAAATAAGCGGCGCCCAAGGTGCCGGCGATTGCGCCGATCGCGGAGCAAATTTGCGTATACGACGGAGCCGTTTGGGCATACGCGGTGTTCTCAGCCATCGCGTGGGCCCACGGCGGCGCCCATTGGAGCGAGGCCCAAGTTCCAATCAACGCGACGGCGCCCAGGCTCATGCCGAGCAGAGTCTTGTGCCGCAGGCCGGGCTGAAAGATGTCGGCGATGCGCGCCGGCGGCGCGGTTTGCGCGGCCTGTTGCCAGCGCCGGCTCTCGGGCACGAAAAGGCGCACCAGAAAGGTCAGCAGCGCCGGCGTCGCGCCGACGAACATCAGCAACCGCCACCCGGACTGATCCGCGCCGATCAGCTTGGCGACCCAATCTTCCGAGAGCCCCAGGGCGCGCAGCGCGTCGGCGGCGCCCTCGATGAACTGGGCCATCACGAGCCCCACCAGGGCGATCAACAGAAAGCCGACGTTGGCCGCGGCGCCGATCAGCCCGGCCAGCATGGGCCGAGATTTCGCGGGCCAGATCTCCATGACGAGTGCCACGCCAAGCGACCATTCGCCCCCCATGCCCAGCGCCGCAACGAAGCGCAAGCTGGCGACCTGCCACGGCGTTTCGGCAAATCCGCACAGGCCGGAAAACGTGGCATAAGTCAGCACGCTCCAAATCATCGCCCTCACGCGTCCCACGCGGTCGCCCAGCCAGCCGAAGAGCAACCCTCCGCAAGCGGCGCCGACCAGGAATCCGGCAGTGATCCAACCCAACCACAAGCCGGTACTGGTGGCGGCGTCCGCGCCGAGCAACTCCTTTAGCGCGGGCCGCGCGACCAGCGGAAACAGGCCCATCTCCAGTCCGTCGAACATCCAGCCCAGAAAGGCGGCCGCGAGCGCCATGTATTGCGCGCCGCGACCGATCGGAGCGGTCGAGGAAAGGGACGACGTTCCGCTCGTGTCATTGCTCATCGACTTTTCCCAATGGTTTTAGTGTCCAGTTGGATCCATGTCGGGCCGCTATTTTGCGGCTTGCGGAGCGTCGAACAAGCGCGAGACCAATTCCGCCGGCGGGGGCGACGTCATGAAACTCACCAGCACGCCGGCGGCGGCCGAAACCGCCAGGCCCCACACGATCGGCTCGAGCGACAACAACTGGTAGGCGACAAACGCCGTGCCCGATTCGATCGAGCCGCCCACGAACAGCGCCAGGATCGTGCCGGCCCCGGCCAACATGGCGGCCATCGTGCCGGCCGCCGTGGCGCGCCGCCAGAACGCCATCATCAACGCCGGCGCGACGAACGTCGAGG
>JBBDNV010000208.1:0-46263 GCA_040877415.1 Pirellulales bacterium | reverse complement strand
CCGAAACAACGCGGCGATGATCATCGCCTCGTCGCGTTGTTGTTGTTGTCGCATCGCAGCAGCCGCCCGCACCGACCGTCTCAACAAAGCCACTTCTTGAGACTCCTCACCCCCCAACCACCCCCGCAACCAACAACTTATTCACCGCCCCACATTTCACCCCCCACGCCCCAACGCCAACCCTACCAACGCTCTCAACAGCAACGCCCCTCAAATCCGAAAACCCCTCCCTCGCGAAAGCTGGCCCAAGTCGGCCAAAACCCGGACCCTGTCCCGGGGCAGCTTGTGACGGCTACACTGAGTCGACCCTCCAAGTTGAATATCAAGGGGTGCGCGATAAGCGATTTGGGTAGAACTTGGTTTCAAGACTCGGGCGTGCGATTGGCAAACGCGAAATAGACGACCGCGCCAATCGAGATGAGCCCCAAACCGACGAGCCGGTGGCCGGGATTCTCCCACAGCATCGTGATCAGCAAGAAGGCGTAGAAGGCCAGGAAAATCAGGGGCACCAGCGGATATCCCCACGTGCGATACGGCCGCACGGCATTCGGCCGCCGCGCGCGCAGCACCAGCACCGCCACGACCGCCGAGAAATAGAAGATCGACCCGCCGAACACGGTCCACTCGCTCATCAGGTTGAATAGCTGCGCGTTGGGATCCCAGCTCAGCCCGCCCATCAGGATCAACGCGCAGGCCCAGGCGCACATCCCGGCAATCGCCCAGGCCGGCGTTTTCGTCGTCGGGTGAATCCGGGCGAAGCGGCCCAGAAACGGATGATCGCGCGCCACGGCGAACAGCACCCGCGGCCCGACCAGCACATTGGAGCTCAGTGCGCCGAAGACCGACACCATGATCATCGACCGCATCAGCCTGGCGCCGAAGCTGGGCAACAGCCGCTCGCACGCGGGAATGGCCGGGCAGGCGTTTTCCGGGGCGGCAATGACGCTCGAGGGAAGCGTCAGGTGATAGGCCAGATTCGCCCCCGCGTAGAGCGCGATCAGGATCACGACGCCGGCGATGAGCCCCATGGGCAGATTGCGCTCGGGGTTCTTGATTTCCTCGGCCACGACCGTGACGTTTCCCCAGCCGTCGTAGGCCCACATGATGGCGGCCACCGCGGCGCCGATGCCCAACACCATGCCGCCGTCGACCGCGTGGGGAAAAAGCTGGCCCGGATCAACCGGATCGGACCGCAGGGCAATGAACGGGAGCACGGCGAGAATGAGGACGAAGCCGGCTTTGATAATCGTGGCCACGTTCTGCACCGCGCCGGCCCACGTGGTTCGCAAAATACTGATGACGGCCAGGCCCGCAATCACGGAAACGGCGATCGTCTTTTGGCTCGTCGTCGAGCCGGCGCCGGCCAGGTCCATGCCGGCGGGGCTGCCCGTGGGACTCGGATAGAGCACGTTTTCCAGGGCCAGGGCGAAATACGCCGCGAGCGCCGCGATGGCCCCGGTGCGGATGACCCAGAACTCGGCCCAGGCCCACATGAAGGACCACAGCCGGCCGTAGGTTTCCTGCAGAAAAACGTACGTTCCGCCGGCGCGCGGAAACATGGCCCCCAGCTCGGCCATCGACAAAGCGCCGCACAGATTCACCAGCCCGCAGATGATCCATAGCGCGAGAATCAGCCCCACGAACCCGCCGGTCTGCTGGGCCACGACCTGCGGCTTGAAGAAAATGCCCGAGCCGATAACCTGTCCGACGACGATCGCCACGACCGAATAAAACCCCAGCACCTTTGCCAACTCGAGGTGCGAACTTTTAGGCGTCACAAGAGGGTCAGGCGAGGTCGACGCGGACATGCCCGCCAGCATACCGACGAGTGCGCGGCGTGGCCAGACAGTTCGGCCAATGGTAGTGTCCTGAGACAGTGATCGTCCTCGACGATGGCGAGCGCGCCCGGCGGTCGACTATACTGGGCTCGATTGGCCGAATTCTCTCCGTGACCCGATCTTCATGGATACTCCCGACGATCTTTGCCCGCGCCCCCAGCGCGTGCCCGACAGCCCGACCACGCCGCACGCGCCGCCGATTTATTTGTCGAGCGTTTACCAGTGCCGCGATCCCGAGCAGGCCGATGCGCTATTGGCCGGGCGCGAAGCGGGCTACGTCTATGCCCGCGACGGCCATCCCAACGCCGATCTATTGGCCGAAAAGTGCCGCAGCTTGCACGGGACCGAACGGGCCGCGATCGCGGCTTCGGGGATGGGAGCCCTGGCGCTTGCGGTTCTGTCGCAGCTCGAGACGGGCGATCACGTGGTGGTGAGCAACCAGCTTTATGGCCGCACCCTCGCGCTATTCTCCGGCGAAGCGGGCCGGCTGGGAATCGCCAGCACGATGGTCAACGCGTACGATCTTGACGACGTGCGTGGGGCGCTCACCAAGGGGACGAAACTCCTGGTGGTCGAGACCATCAGCAATCCCCTGCTGCGCGTGGCCAACCTGGCGGCCCTGGCCGAAGTGGCTCACGCGGCCGGAGCGGCGCTCGTGGCCGACAACACGCTGGCCGGACCGGTCGTGTGCCGGCCGCATGAGTTGGGCGCCGACTGGGTGATGGAAAGCCTGACGAAGACGATGAACGGGCATAGCGACGTGGTGTTGGGCTTGCTTTGCGGCTCGGCGCAACGTTGGCAGCGCGTGCCGGCGGTGCTGGCGACGTGGGGCCTGACGGCTGCGCCCTTTGATTGCTGGCTGGCGCTGCGCGGTTTGGGAACTCTCGGGGTGCGCATGGAGCGGGCTTGCCAGAACGCACAGGCGGTGGCCGAGGAGCTGGCAGCGGCCCGCAATGTCGAGGCGGTTTACTATCCCGGTTTGTCCGACCATCCCGATCACGAGCTTGCCCGGCGACAGTTCGGCGACCGCTTTGGTTCGATCGTGAGCTTCACGCTGGGCGGCGGGACGGCGGCGGCCGCGGCCTTTATGGCGGCTGCCCGGCAGATTCCGTTCTGCCCCTCGTTGGGCGAGCTGGCCACGACGCTGAGCCATCCGGAATCGACCAGCCACCGCGCGCTCGAGGCCGAAGCTCGCAGTGCGCTGGGCATCCGCGGAGGCACCATCCGTCTGTCGGTCGGCATCGAATCGACCGCGGCCGTGATCGAGGCGGTTCGTGCCGGTTTGGCCGGCGCCCGATAGTTTGGCTTACCAAAATCACCGCCGGGGGGGGCCTTTTTCCTGAGGAATGCGTGCTACGATCCGACCAACCGGACCAAACGGGCCGAATGCCCGATTGCGCGGTCGCCCTCGGGGCTATATTCCCAAAGGCCGACTTGCCGAATCGTCTGCTCTGGACTGGGCAGTAGCAAAAGTTATGATAGGGAGTGCCCGTCGCTAATAGTTGAGGGGGTTAACAAGAAGTTTTTTTGGAGTCGCGTATGGCGCAAAAGCAAAAAGAAGAGGCACTTGAAGTTGAAGGCGTGGTGACGCAGGCGCTGGCCAATACACGTTTCCGCGTGCAGTTGGACGGCGGCCATTCGGTGATTGCGCACGTCGCCGGAAAGATGCGCAAGCACTTCATTCGCATCGTGCCGGGCGATCGGGTGCGCGTCGAGCTGTCCCCGTATGACCTGACCAAAGGCCGCATCACCTTCCGCGAGCGATAGCATTTTCGATTGCGGCACTTCCCGCTGGCTCGCTTTCTGATGGTTCCGCCGAAAACCCTCGCGTCGTGCGCTCGCTTTGCGCGCCGGCAATCGTCTGGCGGCCATGCTGCGCGCTGGATCCGTGACGGCGGCAGGGGTGGGCGAATCGGCCGCCCGAAGGATTTTCTCCGGCTGATTTGGGGCATTGATTGCTAGGCGCGCGGCATCCCATAACCTACGATTTAATCTCACCATCAGGCGGTTTAGGCCCGCTTTTCATTGTGGCAAAAAAGCGCGTCGTGCCGCCTCCAACCGCCCAAGCCCAAAACCCGACGCTCGCTCGAAGGGTATAAGCCACAGGAGCCGCGCGTGTTTGCGGTCGTTGGCCGGGTGAAGCGTGGCACGGCTCGAAAAATCCTCAGGAGAACACGAACGTGAAAAGAATCCTACTTCCCCTGCTGGCCGTCGCCCTATTGGCGTTTCCCGCAACGCGCTTGGCGGCACAAGAACAAGACGGCGCCAACAAGCCGGTCGCCGTGGTGACGATTGCCAGCTACGAACGCCTGATGACCGATATCGCGTTCATCGGCGATCTGACGGGCAACCCGGACCTCGACAAGAATCTCGAGGGGATGATTCAACTGTTCACTCAAGGTCAGGGCCTGGCCGGCCTCGACAAGAAGCGCCCCTTGGGAGTCACGCTCACGACCGACGGACTGAACTTTCAACCGTTGATCGTGTTGCCGGTCACCGATCTGAAAAAACTGCTCGAAGCGCTGGAAGGATTGGTCGGCCCGGCCGAAGACGCGGGCGACGGCATGTTCCAGCTCGACGTTTTCAACCAGCAGGTGTTCGTCAAGGAGCACAACACCTGGGCCTACGTGTCCACGTCGTCCGACCCGCTGGCGAACCTGCCCAAGGACGGCGGCGCGCTGTTCGCCGGATTGGAGAAGACCTACGACATCGCCGGCCGGCTACACGTGCAAAACGTGCCGGAAGTTTTCCGCACGATGCTCATCGATCAATTGCGGGCCGGGGTCAAAGCGGGGCTCGCCCGCCAGTCGAGTGAAGGCGACGAAGCCTTTGAAACCCGCAGCAAGGCGGTCGAGGCCCAGATCGATTCGTTGACCAAGGTCATCAACGATCTCGAGCAGCTCACCTTGGGTTTGGCGATCGATCCAAAGGCCAAGACGGCCCACCTCGACTTGTCGTTTTCGGCCGTTGCCGGCACCGACACGGCCAAGCAGCTCAGCCTGACGAAGGCCACCACGTCGAGCTTCGCCGGATTCCTCGTCCCCGAGGCGGCCGCCTCGCTCAACTTGACGACCGAGCTGGGCAAGAACGACGCGGAGCAATTCGTGGCCGGACTGGAAGCGATTCGTACCCAGGCGCTCGAGCACATCGAAGGCGAAACCAAGCTGCCCGACGAATCTTCCAAGAAGCTGGCCCGGGAAATGGTCGGCCAGGTGTTCGACGCCATCAAGGCCACGTTTGAAAGCGGCAAGATCGACGTCGGCGCCACGCTGAACCTGGGCGAAAAGTCGATGGCACTCGTCGTCGGGGCCTACGTGGCCGATCCCAAGTCGTTGGACGAAGCGCTTAGGAAATTCGCCAAGCTGGCGGAAGACGAGCCGAACTTCCCCAAGATCAAGTTCGACGCCGAAACGCACGCCGGCGTCCGCTTTCACACCGCCAGCATTCCGGTGCCCGCCGACCGGAAAATTGCCAAGGTGCTGGGCGAGCGGCTCGACGTGTCGGTGGGAATCGGCGAAAAGGCCGTCTACCTGGCGCTGGGCACCGACAGCTTGAACACGGTCAAGATGCTGATCGATCGCTCGAAGAGCGAGGCGGACAAACAGCTTCCGCCGTTCCAATTGAACGTGAGGCTGGAGCCGATTTTCCAATTCGCAGCAGCGCTTGCGGATGACGACAAGGACGACGACGGCGGCATTGATCTGGCGGCCCTGGCCGCAGATCTGGCCAAGGCGCCGGGCAAGGACCACTTGCGGCTGGAGTACATGCCCCAGCCCAATGGCGCGACGCTGCGGCTGAGTGCCGAAGAGGGCGTGTTGCAGTTGCTCGGCACGGCGCTGAAAAACGCCCAGGCCAGCGGAGTCATTCCGGGTTTCGGCCCGTAATCCCTGACACCGGCCGGCTGAACCTTCGGGCCGGAGGCCCGAATTGTGCACGATTTCGAGACGGCACCGATCCCCAGTGGATCGGTGCCGTTTTTTTATCCCCTGCGGCCATCGAGGGGATCAGGTTGGTTATTGCGACCCCCCTTGGGCCTAATTAGGATTGAGAATCGCATGTTGGGGGAGTTCCGTAGGAAGAGGCACCATGTCGGGTACACGCGCAAAGGACCGAAGGCTGCGGCTGGAGTCGCTCGAAACGCGGCGGATGCTTGCTTTTACGATTGGGACGGAGTTTACGGGCGGTTCAGGTCCGGGCTTTTTTCCGCCCGACACGATGGGCGCGGTTGGGCCGAACCACATCGTCGAACTGATCAATGGACGGTCTGCCGTGTATGACAAGACCGGCGTGCTGCAGATCGCCGGTACATTGGATCAATTTTGGATCAGTACGGGTGTCACGCCTGCCGGTGCTTTTTCCTTTGATCCTCGAGTTCTCTACGACGTTGCGAGCGGCCGCTTCTTTGCGGCGGCCGTCGACAATGGCGGTAATGCCAACAACTTCCTGGTCGCGGTGTCAAACACGAACGACCCAACTGGTGGGTGGACCGGTTTTCAGATCGATTCGGATGCGGACGACAGTCACTGGGCTGATTTTCCGACGCTCGGCCTCGACAATAACGTTGTCACGATTTCCGCAAACATGTTTGGACTGGCGGCACAGTCCCCGACTACAAGCTTCCTGGTCATCCCCAAGAATGACCTGTTGGCTGCTGTTCCTACCGTTGCCAATGTGACGCTCGTTGAGAACGTCAGTCCGAATGACACCGGGTTCACGCCCCAACCGATTGTCGATCTCGACGGGGGCAACCTGCCGCTGCCCATTCTCTCGGCCTTCGACAAGCCTGCCGGTTCCTTGAAGACATCCAGCATCGGCGGTACGCCCTTGGCACCCACGCTTAACACGGCGGGCGGGTTGATCGCGGTCACACCGCGCGGCGCGCCGCCGAATATTGACCAGCCCGGTCCGAAAGTCGACATTGACGTGGGCGAGAATCGATTCAGTGGCAACGTCATTCAGCAACAGATTCCGGGACGAGCCAATCCCAGCCTGTGGGGCGTCCATAGCGTCGACATCGGCGGGCGGGCAGCCATTGAGTGGTATGAGATTGACGCCGTTACGAATGCAGTGATGCAAAGCGGGACTATTGCTGATCCTAGTCTCGCGTTCAATTTTCCATCGATCGCAGTTAACGACTTTGGTGACGTGGTAATCGGGTTCAGTGGCGGCGACCCTGCAACGTTCATGAGTACGTACGTCGCGGTGGGCCAGACCACTGCAGGCGTAACGACTATCGATCCGGTGACGCAAACGCATGCCGGCGTCGCCGATTACGAGGTTCTGGACGACATTGGCCGAAACCGGTGGGGTGATTACAGCGCGACGGTTCTTGATCCGACCGATCAGCAGCGAGTATGGACGTTCCAGGAATTTGCGAGCGGCACAGATCAATGGTCGGTTCGAATTACTGAGATTATTCTTTCAGCACCACTTCCGGATATCTCCATCGGCGATGACGTCACCGTCGTCGAAGGTGACTCCGGAACCGTCGACGCGGTGTTCGTGGTCGCCGTGATGGATCCGGTTGCCGAGCCCGTCACCGTCTTTTACACGACCGTCGACGTGACGGCCGTGGCCCCCGGCGACTACGAAGCTCAAAGCGGCGCGCTGACGTTTCAACCCGGCGGACCGCTGACGCAATCGATCACGATCAAGGTGATCGGAGAACAGACGGTCGAAGACGACGAAGCATTTCTGGTGCAGCTTACGGACATCGAAGGGGGATCCCTGGGGCGCAGCGAGGCCCTCGGCATCATTCTCAACGACGACCTCGACCTGTCGATCAACGACGTCACGGTTACGGAAGGACACGCGGGAACGAGGAACGCGGTGTTCACGGTGTCCGCGGTAGGCTTCATCGGCACGATCGCGACGGTCAACTATACGACGCTCGACGGCTCGGCAGTCGCCGCCGGCGACTATCTGCCGCGCGCCGGGGCGCTTTCCTTCACGCCGGGCGCCACCACGGCACAAATCACGGTGCCCGTCGTCGGCGACCGCTTGAACGAAGGCAGTCATTCGTTCTTTGTCTTCCTCCATTCGGCGGTCGGTGCCCGCATCGCGGACGAGCGCGGCACCGGTGCGATTGTCGACGACGACCCGCTGCCGAGCTTTTACGTCAACGACGTGCAGGTGACGCGCACCTCGGACGGCGACGTCGCGATCTTTAGCGTGGCCCTCGACGTGGCCAGCGGCCGGGAAGTGGCGGTGGAATATGCCACGGCGGACGGCGCGGCCATCGACGGCGTCGACTACATGGGACAAAGCGGCGAGCTCACTTTCGCCGCGGGAATCACCAACATGCTGGTGACCATCCCGATTATGCCCACCGCCCAGCATGCGCCCAACCGGAGGTTCTATCTCAACCTGTCGACTCCGCAGAATGCCCTCATGGCCGACGGGCAGGGCACCGGCACGATTGTCTTCGCCGACGCGCCGGTCGAGGAGCCGCCCATCGACGACGGCGATGCGGGATTCAGCCACACCGGCGGCGGCTGGACCAACGTCACCAACACGCTGGCCTACAACCTCGATTACGAATACCACGCGGCCGGCAATGGCAGCGCCGCGGCCACCTGGACGTTTACCGGCCTGGCAAGTGGCTCCTATCAGGTTTTCGCGCGTTGGAGCTGGTTCTCGAACCGGGCCACCAACGCCCCCTACACAATCTTCGACCGCGTCACCCCCTTGGGCACCGTGCTGGTCAACCAGCAGCTTGCCCCCGCGGGCGATCAGTCCGAAGGCGTCACCTGGCAAAGCCTGGGAACGTTCGAAATCAGCTCCCACACGCTTGCCGTGCGGCTTGCGAACAATGCCAACGGAATCGTGGTTGCCGACGCGATTCGCATCGTGTCGGGCGGAATCGCGCCGCAGGAGCCCGAGATCGACGTCTCGGCCTTCGATCGATCGATCAGCACCGGCGACAATTCGCCGGCGCCGGACGACGGCACCGACTTCGGCGAGGTGAGGTCGACGAGCGGTACGATGACGCACACCTTTACCGTCGCCAACAGCGGGAACGCCGACTTGCACCTGATCGGCAGCCCGCCGGTGGCGGTCAGTGGAGCCAACGCGGCCGACTTCACGATCATCGCGCAGCCGGCAACGACCGTCGCGCCCGGCCGGACGACGACTTTCCAGGTGATGTTCCGCCCCTCGGCACTGGGGCTGCGGACCGCGACGTTGTCGATTGCCAACGACGACGTCAGCGACGACGAGAACCCGTACACGTTCGCCGTGCGAGGCACCGGCGTGGGCGCTGCGGCCAGCCTGTTCGTGATCGACGACATGATGCCCGGCTTTTCGTTCGTCGGCGATTGGACGACGGCTGCCCACGCGTCGGCCCATTTGGGCCAGATGCACACCAGCGCCGGCGGGTCGGGCGGCGACGTGGCCGAGTGGGATTTCACGGGGCTGTCGCTCGACACCTACGACGTTTATGCGTCGTGGGTTCCCTCGGCCGATCGAGCCACGAACGCGCCATTCACGATTTCCAACCTGGGCGACAACAGCTACACCTTGTTCGTCAACCAGCAGCGCTCGCCGGTGATTGCGCTAGGTTCCCGAAACTGGGGCAGCCTGGGCATGGTCGAGGTTGCCGGCGGATCGCTGCGCGTGAGCTTGACGGACAATGCCAACGGCACGGTGGTGGCCGACGCCGTGATGGTCGTACGCCACGGATCCGTGCCGCCGCAGGAGACGGTGGCCCACAATGCGGCGATGCCCCAGGACGTCAACGACGACGACCGCGTTTCGGGCAACGACTTGTTGATTGTCGTCAACTACCTGCTTTCGCAGCATGCCGCGCCGAGTGCCGCGCCGGCGGTCGCCACGAGCGCCGCGGCCGCCGCGTCGACGTTTACGTCGACGTTAACAACGACGGCCGCGTTTCGGCCGTCGACGCGCTGATGGTGGTCAATTACATACTCAGTCGGCCGGCTGCCGCGCCAAGCGTCGCGCGAGAGGCGGCACCTTCCTCCCGCGGTGCGTTGGCGGCCGCGGCGGTCGACCTAGCCTTCAGCTTGCCGGACGTTTCGTCGCCGCACTCGGCGATTGATTCGCCGCCGCGCTACGAGTTGGTTCCCGCCGCCGACGCGGATGACGGCGAGGCGTCGCAGGGGCAGTCACCCACGCTTTTGACCACTGCGGAGGCACTGGCGTCGTTCGCCTCCGACGACGAGGAGAACGACGACCGCGCGTGCCTGGTGACCGATCTCGAGCTGGCATTCCTGGACGATTAGCGATCTAACTCGGTGCCAGCACCTTTTTACCCGCGCTGGGGCCTCGAATTGCCGAACGTTGCGAACACCGGCCGCCGAGCGATGCTCGGCTGGCTAAACACCGCGCTGGGAGCTCGAATTGCTGAACGTTGCGAACCTCTTTGGGCCTAATTAGTATGGACACCGCCGGCGGTCGACCGACGCAAGGAAGTACGCATGACGCCGATCATCCACGAGCCACGCCATGTCACGTTCATCGTTCCGCAAACGAACGCCATTCCTAGGAGCGGGTCGTTCCGGGCACCCTCGGTTTCGCGTTCTGGCCGCGGAGTTTCTGGAAGACCGGCGGATGCTGCACCTGCTGACCACGGGAAGCGGCGACGGGAGTCTCACGGTCACGGTGGATGGATTCGGGTCGTTCGGCAGCGCCGTCGGCTTTCCACAGAATACCCCCACGATCTATGATCCGATCGGCCCGATTGGCCCGGCCAGCACGACGTTCCAGTCCGGCGTCGCGTTCCGCTTGGGCAACGTGGGTGGACGCCAGTTTCTCACCTCCGGCGACATCCTCGGTTCGGGCGGACTCTCGGACCCCCTCACATCCGGGTCGTCCACCGACGCCACCAGTACCTTTACCTTCGGCGGCTTGAGCTTCGAGCTTGCCCAAAACGTGTCACCGTTGTTGAACGCTTCGAGCGTGCAGACGGGCTCCGTCTTAACGCAAAGGTACGTGATCCGGAACGTCGGCAGCTCACAGGTTGATTTTGAGATCGTACGCTATATCGACGGCGACCTGTTGTTCGACGGGTCGCTCGTCGACGGCGGCGGGCGACTTTTTCCGGCCGGACGTGAATTCCTGTTCGAAACCGACGCGGGTGGAAGCGGAGCGACCGACACGACGTTTCTGGGGATCGACGCAAACGGCGGCACGATCCCGACCATCGGCCGGTTTGAAGTGGACTCGTTTTCGGGGCTCGGGAGCAGGATTAACGACGGCAGCCCGCTCGATAACCTGATCACCGGGGATTTCAACGGCGACGGGTTTGTCGACGTCGGGCAGGAGTACGACGTCACCTTGGCCCTGCGAAATCTGTTTACCGTGGCGGCGGGCGAATCGGTCATCTTTGCGACTCGGACGGTATTCGGCTCGGGCACGCCCGAGGACCTCCCCTTCGATCCTTTGGTTGAATTCGGTGCGGAGGTCATGCAGCTTGAAGGCGACGGCGGGTTGACTCCCTTCGTCTTTACCTTGAATCTTACCGAGGCGAACACGTCCGTCGTCGTCGTTTACACGACCGTCGACGGTACGGCCGTCTCCCCGTTCGACTACGAGGCACAAAGCGGCACGCTCTCGTTCCAAGCCGGCGGACCGTCAACGCAGTTGATCACCGTCAACGTGGTCGGAGACCTGGAAGTCGAGGCGAACGAAACGTTTTTGGTCCGTCTCACTAACGTCAGCGGCGGCGGCATTCCGGATAGCGAGGCCGTTGGCACGATTCTCAACGACGACGTCGAGCTGTCGATCGGCGACGTCAGCATCGTGGAAGGCGACGTCGGCACCAAGGACGCCGTGTTCACGGTCGCGGCCGTTGGCGCGATCAATCGCACCGTCACGCTCGGCTATACGACGGTCAACGATTCGGCGGCCGCCGGGAGCGACTTTCTGGCGCGTGGCGGCGTCGTGACGTTGCCGTCGGGCGCAAGCTCGGCCCGGATCGTGGTGCCCATCGTCGGCGACAGGCGGAACGAAGCGAACGAAAGGTTCGTGGTCCTGCTCACCGGCGCACAGCACGCCCGCATCGTCGACAACCTCGGTCACGGTACCATCATCGACAACGATCCGCTTCCCAACTTTTATGTGAGCGACGTGCAAGTGACCACGACCTCGCCGGGAGTTTTGGCCGCGGTCTTCACGGTGGCTCTGGACGCGGCCAGCGGGCGCGAAGTGGTCGTCGAATTTGCCACGGCCGACGGCGACGCGACGGCCGACTTGCCGAATCCCGACTATGAGCCAAAAAGCGGCATTCTGACTTTCGCGCCCGGGGTGACCACGCGGACGGTATCGGTGCCGGTTCTCACCGGCGGCACCTATGTGCCCAACAAGAAATTCTTCCTCAACCTGCGGAATCCGCTGCACGCCTTCATGTCCGACCCGCAGGGCGCCGCCACGATCGTGTTCGGCGACGAGCCGGCGGGGGAATTCATCATCGACGACGGCGATCTGGGCTATAGCCGATCCGGCGGCGGCTGGACCAACGTCACCAACACGCTGGCCTACCACCTCGATTACGACTATCACGCCGCCGGCAACGGCAGCGCCTTTGCCACCTGGGCGTTTGCCGACAAAGACCCCGGCTCTTATCAGGTTTTCGCCCGTTGGAGCTGGTTCTCGAACCGGGCCACCAACGCCCCGTATACGATCCTCGACGGCGCGACCCCCTTGGACACCGTGCTGGTGAATCAGCGGCTTGCGCCCACGGGCGATTGGTCCAACGGCATCACCTGGCAAAGCCTGGGAACGTACCAGATCGCGACCGGCAACCTCGCCGTGCGGCTTACGAACAATGCCAACGGCTTCGTGATTGCCGACGCCATTCGCATCGTGTCGGGCGGAATCGCGCCGCAAGAGCCCGAGATGGACGTCGCCGGCTTCGACAAATCGATCCGCACCCCGGACCATGAGCCGGAGTTGGAGGACGCCACCGATTTTGGCCCGGTGCCGGCGTTGAGCGATTCGATGATTCACCGTTTCACGATCTCGAACCACGGGAACGCCGACTTGCACCTGACGGGCAATCCGCGGGTGACGCTCGGCGGCGTCCACGCCGCGGACTTTACGGTCATCACGCAGCCGGCGGCCGCGGTCATGCCCCTTCGAAGCACGACCTTCGAGCTGATGTTCCATCCGTCGGGAGCCGGGCTGCGGACCGCGGTGATCTCGATAGCCAACGACGACGACAGCGAACATCCCTATACGTTCACCGTGCAAGGCACCGGGATCGCGGCCGGAGTCGTGCCATATGCCCAGAATGCGGCGCTGCCGCCGGACGTCAACGCCGACGGCCGCGTTTCGGCGGTCGACGTGTTGATTGTGGTCAACAACCTGATCGTGCAAAACATGGCGACCAGTGGCCCGCCGCCGGCCGCCGCGCCCTTGGCCGCAACGCCACCACCACCGGCGGCGCCGTCGTCCGCGACGCGATCGGCCGCGGCACCGCC
Source organism: Pirellulales bacterium (assembly GCA_040877415.1). Classification (GTDB taxonomy): domain Bacteria; phylum Planctomycetota; class Planctomycetia; order Pirellulales; family PALSA-1355; genus JBBDNV01. The sequence goes on along the minus strand of JBBDNV010000208.1, from coordinate 32,987 downwards.
GCCGGCCGCGCCGCTGGTTGCCACGGGTGGCGAAGGCACCGTGTCGACATATTACATGGACGTCAACGCCGATGGGCGGATTTCGGCGGTCGATGTCCTGATCGTCGTCAACTACCTGCTCAGTTCGCGCGCGGCCGCGCCGAGCGCTTCGCGCGAGACGGAAACGTTGTCCGGCGGTTCACAGCCATTAGCGGCGGCCGCCGTCGACGAAGCGATGACTTTGTTCGACGATTTACCGGCGGAAACCGCGGCCGATCCGCCGCGCGTTGAGATGGGCCCGGCGAGCAAAGCGGCCGCCGGCCACGGATCGGCCGTCCCGCGATTGTTGGAGCCCGCCGCCGTGCCGTCGCTGTTGGTCTGGGACGAGAGCGAAGAGGCCGAGGAATTCGATCCGATTCTGCTCGCGCTTGGCGACTAGCGGACGAACCCCAACGGCCCGCGCCGGGTCATGAGGACGGCCTTTTGCGGACGGACGCCCGCGGGGGCGGCGACCCCGGCAGCACTTCTCTGGGGCGCTACAATTGGCTATATCTGACGCACCCCCGCCGGCGCTTGTGGACGTGCCGGCCGAATCCGACGTGCCCAGGAACCACCGCATGCCTTCGCCGCACCAATTCGACCTCTTGAGAACCGAAATCGCCGGATTCGGCGTCGAGCGGCTGGCGCACGATTTCGGCACGCCGACCTACGTCTACGACGCGGCAAAGATCGTCGAGCGCATCGACGATCTGCGGGCCTTCGACACGGTGCGCTATGCGCAAAAAGCGTGTTCGAGCCTGGCGATATTGGACCTGGTTCGCCGCCGCGGGGCGCTGGTTGAAGCGGTCAGCGCCGGCGAGATTCGCCGCGCCTTGGCCGCGGGCTATCCGGCCACGGGGAACCCTCCGCCCATCGTGTACACCGCCGATATTTTCGACCGCGAGGCGCTCGACCTGGTCGTCAAGCACGGTTTGTACGTCAATTGCGGCTCGCCCGACATGATCGACCAGTTGGGGCGCGTCGCCCCCGGGCGCGAAATAACGCTCAGGCTCAATCCCGGTTTCGGCCACGGACACAGCCAGAAGACCAACACCGGCGGCGAGCAATCGAAACACGGCATCTGGCACGCTGCTTTGAACGACTGCCTGCGTGCCGCCGATCAGCACGGATTGGGCGTCACCGGCCTGCACATGCACATCGGTTCGGGCACCGATCTGGCGCATCTGGCCCAAGTTTGCGGGGCGATGGAACAGGCGGCCCGCGAAGCCGGGCGCACATTGACCACCATTAGCGCCGGCGGCGGCCTGCCGGTTCCATATCGGGAGGGCGAGGGCTACGTCGATCTGGAAGCCTACTTCAAATTATGGGACGCGACGCGCAAACGGCTCGAGGATGCGCTGGGACACAAGCTGCGCTTGGAAATCGAGCCGGGGCGCTACCTGGTGGCCGAAAGCGGCTACCTGGTCACGCAAATCTGCGCGATCAAGCGGATGGGCGCCAACACGTTTTACCTGGTGGACGCGGGCTTCAACAATCTGGCCCGGCCGATTCTCTACGGTTCGTATCATCCGATGTCGATCGTGCCGTGCGGAGCCGGCGGTCCGACGCGGCCCTTGCACGAGGTGATCGTCGGCGGTCCGCTGTGCGAGTCGGGCGACATTTTCACGCAGGAAGAGGGAGGCTTTGTCCGCGCGCGCGCGCTGCCGGTCGCCGAAGTGGGAGAGTACCTGGTCATTGCATGCGCCGGGGCTTATGGATTCGTGATGGGCTCGAACTACAACAGCAAGCCGCTGGCCGCCGAAGTGCTCATCGAGCGGGGCCAGGCGCACTTGATCCGCCGCCGACAGACGTTCGAGGATTTGGTGGCCGGCGAGACGATTCCCAAGCATTGAGGCGGACAAACGGGTTCTCGTTGCTCGATACATCTCGTTAAGCGGCCGCGAGAGCTGCCAACTCGCGTTTTTGGCCTGTAATCGCCCTGTTTGCCGGCAGATTTCAAGACCGGTTGGCGACGTGCCGATTTGTTCCTATGATTAGATGGGTTGCAATCTTGCCTGCCTCGCGGCTTTTCCAGCGCCGCGTTTCGAGATAAAGCACTGAGGAACACGCCGTATGGCCAAACAGGGTCCACGCAAGAAACTGCCGAAAGAACTGGCCGTCATCAACGCCGACAACTGCACGGGCTGCGAGGCCTGCCTGGAAGTTTGCCCGGTCGACTGCATCGTCAAGATCCAGCAGTACAACGACAAGCACAACCTGCAAAGCTGGTGCGAGATCGACCTGGAGCGCTGCGTGGGCTGCGAGGTGTGCGTACACATACCGGGCAAGAAGTCCAATCCTTACGACCTGCTGGTCTGCCCGTGGGACGCGATCGAAATGGTGCCCACCGAGCAGGTGGCTCAGGTCGTGGCGGAAATCGGCGGGCCCCCCCAGTACATCTACGAAAACTGGGATCGCCTGGTCGGCACGGCCCAGCACCTGGCGGAGCTGAAGGCCGCCAGCGCATAGGTAAAGCAGAATCCAAGGATGACACGGATGGCCGCAGATGGCATCCGTGCAGAAAAGGTTCCAGCCACCGTTTCTCTTCCCACCGTTTCTCTTCCGAGCCAACGCGTCACCGTAGGTGAATCCGACTGGGCGCGGGCGTTCGAGCGGATTAAGATTGACGGCCTCTGGGCGTACAAGCCCCTTACGCCGGGGAATGGGTAGCTCATGCCGACCGTCTTGCGAAGCGGCCCGTACCGCTTCTACGTCTACAGCCATGAACCCAATGAGCCGCCGCATGTCCATGTGGATAGGGACGATTCGTCGGCCAAGTTCTGGTTGCAGCCGGTCGGCCTCGCACGGAACTTCGGCTTTTCGCCCAACGAGTTGCGGCGGATTCAACGTCTCGTGATTCAATATCAAGCAGCTTTCTTGGAGGCCTGGCATGGGCATCTTGGCGCTAACGGCTGACGAGCGGGTCACGGGGGTGAAGTTCACGAAAGACACCGTGAGCGTGTCTCTTCGGGACGGGCGAACCATTACCGTTCCGCTCGCGTGGTATCCGCGGTTGCTCGAAGCCTCTGCTGCAGAGCGGAAGAACTGGCGCGTCGCCGGCGGCGGCTATGGCATCCATTGGCCGGACATCGATGAAGACCTGAGCACCGAAGGATTGCTTCGCGGAGCACCGGCCCCGCGACCGCGGCAGGTCGAGGATGCTGACAACAAAAAAAGCCGCCGAACCAAACGCTGAAGCTGACGGGGGCCGCCATGGCAGTTTCGCGCGTGTTCAAGGTCTTACGGGCAGCGCCCGCAACTTAGCTGGCGGGCCGGTTTTGCGAGATCATGGGCAGGTCGCACACTGGGCCACCGATTGCACCACAACGACTGGCTACGTTGCCGCCCGAATTTCTGGCGTTACCGGCGGCTCAGCTTTTCGCAACTTCCGCCGCGGTGCGGCGCATGTACTTGATGCTCTCGCTGGCCAGGCGCTCCACGCCGGGCGTGTAGTCGAACACCTCGACCGAGACCCAGCCGCGGTAATCGACTTCGCCCAGCGCGGCGAAGATGGGAGCAAAATCAAGCTTGCCGAACCCGGGGCCCTGCAGGTTGGGATCGTTCGCGTGAAAGTGGTCCAAAAGCGAATGGTGGCGGCGGATGAGCTCGGGTATCGGCACCGCTTCACTCGACATGGCTTTGCAGTCCAGGATCAAGCGGCATTGCGGGTGGCCGATTTTCTCGATCAAGCGAACGGCATCGGCCGCCGTGTTGAGAAAATTATCCTCCGGCGGCGCAAGCGGCTCGATGCACAACGTCACGCCCGTTTGTTCGAACACACCCAAACTGTCAGTGACAACTTCGGCCGCGTAGTCGAGCGCCTGCTCGGGCGTCACGCCGGGCAAGACGCTGCGCTGCTGCGGCGAGCCGAAGATCATCCGCGAGCCGCCCAGGTCGCGACACAACCGGGCCAGGTCCTGCACGTAAGCGGCCGTGCGGCGGCGCACTTCAGCCTCGGGGCTGGTGAGGTGAAACCCGCTGGTCTTGGCCAGCAGCCAGTGCAATCCGACCACTTCCAGGGCTTCCGCGGCGGCCAGCCGGCGCACCTCGTCGCGCCGCGCGGCCGTGATCTTGCGAGCGTCGGCCGCAAGCGTGAACGGCGCAATCTCGATGCCCGTGTAGCCGCATTCGGCGGCAAATCCAAACGCCTTGTCAAACGGCCAATCGCCGAAAGTCTCGTTGCAGATCGCGAATCTCATGGCCCGCATGGTGATCCTGCGCCGCGGTGTAATCTTGAGGTTGTGCCATCGTAGGGTGCCACGGGTGGCTTGTCCACCCGTGCCGCCGGACACCAGACGCGAAGCGCCAGCGAGGGAAAAGCCAGCGCGGCTTCGCAGCGCACCCTCGCTGGCGCTTCGCGTCTGGTGTCACATCACGAGCAAGTGGCGACGCACTTTGACATTTGCGTGACCGATCTTCCGTCAGTCGAACTCGAACACGCTGGCGATCGCCGGGCTTCCGTACTTCGCGCCGCCGGTGATCACTTGCAGATTCTGCCGCGGCTGCGTTTCTCCGCTGCCGTGCGTATGACCGCACAAGACCGTCAGCCGCCCCGCGGATTGCGAGCGCATGGCTTCGAGGATCGCCTGGCCCGTGGCCTGGCAGGTGAAGTGGGGCGCCCAGTAGTCGTCGGAAAGCCGTCCCTCGTGCCAGCACGCTTCGCGAAACGGGGGAACGTGGGTCAAGAGCACGACGTCGCGATATTTCTCGAAAGCCCGGGGCAACAGGCGGCGGAAATGCGCGGCCGCTTCATCGCCCAGCGCCTTGAGCACATCCCAGCGCTGGAGCTTGTCGAGGCCGGACAATTCGGCGATCAGCTTGAAGTCGTGCATGACCACCAGCGAACGGGGATAATCTCCCAACCGGCCGTCGGCCCAGCCGTCGTGTCCGACCAGGCCGACGTTGGGCGTCAGCTCGGCCACATTTTCGCGGGTCAAATAGTGCAAGCGGGGATGCTCGGCACAGAACCCGGCCACGCGATCGCGCGTTTCGCGAATCGAGCCGAAGTAGTAGTCGTGGTTGCCCAGGACGAAGTAAACGGGCGCGCGCGTCGCCCGGTCGATCCGGTCGAGGTAGTCGCAAACGTTGTGCGACTCGCCGATGTCGCCGCTGATGAGCACGGCATCGGGCCGCGCGGCCGCGACTTCGGCGAGAAACGATTGCACCCCGGCGTCGGTGAGAAAGTTCAGGTGGATATCGGTCAGCCAAACGAAGCGCTTCATCGATTCGTGCCGACTTGCTCGGGGCGCGGGAGTCGTTGTGGCGTCGAGCGCGTCATTGCTTAAGCCAAGATCAGCTTGCTCGCCGCGCCGGCCGCTTCGCGTACGTAGCGCGGCACGGCGTAGCCGCTCAGCCGGCCGCGCAATTGCTCGACGAGCCGGCGGCCGCGCGACTCGCTCACCTCAAAGTGGGCGGCGCCGGCGACGCGATCGAGCTGGTGCAGATAATAAGGCATGACGCGCAAATCGACCAATCGCTCGCAAAGTTCCGCCAAGGTCTCGACGTCGTCGTTGACGCCGCGCAGCAGAACCGATTGATTCAAAAGCGGGATGCCGGCGTCCGACATCCGCCCCAGGGCGCCAGCCACCGTTTCATCCAATTCCCGCGCATGATTGGCGTGGATGACCACGATCGGCACGAGCCGCGTGCCGCGCAACAGAGCGACGAGCTCGTCCGTGACGCGCTCGGGGATCATCACCGGCAGCCGGGTATGCACGCGCAAGCGGCGCAGGTGGCCGATCTCGGCCAGCCGCCGGGTCAGCTCCGCCAGGTGAGCATCGAGGAGCATCAACGGGTCGCCGCCGCTCAAGATCACTTCGCGCAGCGCGCGGTCGGCCTCGATTTGTGCTAGCGCGCCGGCCCACTCGTCCACGGAGCGGGGCCCCTCCCAGTAGGGAAAATGCCGGCGGAAGCAATAACGGCAATGGACGGCGCAAGCCCCCGTTGTTACCATCAGGACCCTGGAACGATACTTGTGCACCAGGCCGGGGCTTAAGGTCGCCGCGTGATCGCCGACCGGATCGGGGCCAAACCCCTGCCGCTCGCCAAGTTCATCTTCCAGCGGAAGGACCTGCCTCAAGAGCGGGTCGTGAACGTCGGCGGGGCGCATGCGGGCGATGTAGCCTTTGGGCGCAAAGACCGAAAAGTCGCGGGCCGCCGCCATCGCGCCCGAAACATACCGCCGCGGCAAATTGACAAGCCGGCACAGCTCGCCAGGATCGCGCACGGCGTCCTTGACCGCTTCCTGCCACGAACCATAGCGCGGCGCGGCAATCGGCCGAAGACCCTGCGACAAATGGGCCGAAGTTTCTACAATATTCATCGTTCCCGCGACCACTGGGCCAAACGACCTCGACGGCAGCCTGTCAGCATAATCCCCCTCACCCACAAAACGAAGCAGGAAAACGATTGTGGCCAGCTACAACACAAGCGACTTCAAAAAAGGCCTGAAAGTGCAGATCGACGGCGATCCGTACTTGATGGTGGAGTGCAACTTTGTCAAGCCGGGCAAGGGCAATGCGTTGTACAAGTGCAAGCTGCGCAATCTGCTCCGCGGCACAATCGTCGACCGGACGTACAAGGGGGGCGATTCGCTCGAGGCCGCCGACGTCACCGACATCGACGCCCAGTTCCTCTATCGCCAGGCCGACACGTTCGTGTTCATGGACAACGCGAATTACGAACAGTACGAGCTCTCGATGGAACAGGTCGACGATGCCTGGAAGTATCTCAAGGAGGGCATGATCTGCTCGATGGTGCTGTTTAACAACCGCCCGATCTCGGTGTCGCCGCCCAATCACGTGGTGTTGAAGATCGATTACTGCGAGCCGTCCGTCAAGGGCAACACGGCCTCGAACCTGACCAAACCGGTGAAGCTGGAAACCGGCGCCGAAGTGATCTGTCCGGCGTTCGTCGAAATCGGCGACATGATCAAGATCGACACGCGCACCGGCGAGTATCTGGAACGAGCCAGAGGGTGAGTAGCGGGGTGCCATTTGGTGCCACAATCTCCCGTGAGCGAGCGCCGAGACGAGCACGACTTTCTTCCCACGGCGAGCTGGGAGCGGCTGCGCTTGCGGGCCGAGCTTTTGGCCCGCACCCGGTCGTTTTTCGCCGAGCGCGGATTTCTGGAAGTCGAGACGCCGCTGTTGTCGGCCGACACGGTGGTCGATCGCCACTTGGATCCGCTGGCGGTCGTCTTGCCGGATGATCCGCGCCGGCCCGACGCGGGCCGGAAGCTGTGGCTGCAAACGTCGCCCGAGTTCGGCATGAAGCGGCTGCTGGCCGCCGGTGCCCGCGCGATTTATCAGATTACGCGCGCCTTTCGGGCGGGCGAAGCGGGCGCGCTGCACAATCCGGAGTTTACGATCGTCGAGTGGTATCGTTGCGGCGATTCCATGACCGGTGGCATGCAGCTCGTTTCCGAAATGGCCGAGGCGTTGTTGGCCACCGGACCGGCCGAACAGGTCAGCTACGCCGAAGCATTCCGGCTGCACGCCGGAATCGACCCGCACGCGGCCACGTCTGCCGAGTTGGCCGAGTTGGCGCGGCGCTGGGGCATCGAGGTTTCGCCGGGCGCCGCGGCGCTTGATCGCGACGGCTGGTTAAACGTTTTGCTGTCGCACCTCGTGGAGCCGCACTTGGGTCAGTCGTCGCCGACGATCCTTTTCGATTATCCCGCCAGCCAGGCCGCGCTGGCCCGCGTCGAGGGCGATCCGCCCGTGGCCAGGCGGTTCGAGCTTTACCTGCGCGGCGTCGAGCTGGCCAACGGGTATCATGAGCTCGTCGATCCGCGCCAGATGCGCGAGCGAAATCGAACGGCCAACCGCGGGCGGGCACTCGACGGCAAACCCGAGCTGCCGGAAGAAAGCCGCCTTGTCGCGGCCATGGAGCACGGCCTGGCCGATTCGTGCGGCGCGGCGCTCGGCTTCGATCGTCTCGTGATGCTGGCGGCCGGCGCCAGCAGCCTCGCCGAAGTGATGGCCTTTCCCATCGATCGGGCGTAGTCGGGCGTCCTGTGGCGCTTGCGGGTGGCGGCAATGGCGGCCCGAACCGGCCGCGAATTCGCGAAACATTCAATCGCCGCTCACATTTTCCTCACAATTGCCTTCTATGGCGGCGGGTGAGCATGCCACCGCTAGCTCGGCCGCGAGCGATGGAAGTGGACGTGCCGCCAGGCGCCCTGCTGCATTTGCCAGACGCGCGTCTCTTCGAATGCCGAGGTGGTCGGCTTGCCGCCGTCGCCGACCGATTGCACCAGCCGCACGTAGCTCACCACGGCCACGTCCCCCATCAAGCGCACCTTGGGCGACGACATCGTCGAGGGCCGTGAACCACCGCCGGCGCCCAGCTCGAAGTAAAAGCGATGGAACTCGAGCCCTTCGACCAGGTGGCCGCGTCCCTCGGGCTCGAAGGCCGAAAGCGCCGGATCGCACAGCCGGCTGTACGTATCCCAATCGGCGGCGGCGATGCTGTCGAGCAATTGCCGCGTGAGCTCGACGAGTTCCGCTTCGATCTTCTTGGTCATGGGTCGGCGGGCCTCAAACGAATCGGGTCAGGAAAGGATTCCGAGCTGCCTGAGTTTCTCGCGGCACTCGTCGCGCTCGCGGCAGCGCGCGAGATTGGCCCAGGATGGGTCTTGCACGGCCAGGAAGTCTTCTTCACTTGCCTTGGCATGCCCGCTTTCGGAGAGCCTTTGCATCAGCCGGGCGATCACTTCGCGTTCCAGCCGCGACAGGAACGTGCCTTCGAGTCGATAGTCGACGAACGCTTCCCACACCAGGGGAAACAGCGGTCTGACGATTTCATTGCCGATCGTCGAAGCGTACTCGCGGATTTCCGACTGCGCGTGAGCGTCCATCCGCAGCGCCAGAAAGTGCAGCAGGTTGTGCAGGTCGACCTTCCAATAGGCCTCGGTATAGGTGGAAAGGGGCAAATCCTTGCGAGCCTGTTCGCGGGCCACGCCCCGGGCGATTCGTTGTTCGTAGAGCTCGCGCGCGGCGCGTTGAAACTCGGCTTCCGAGGCCGTGAGATCTTCGCCCTGCCGGCGGTCGAGCAATTCGCCGCTTCCCTGGCGATTGTGCGCGGCCTGCGTGCGCCAGGCGTCGGGCGGCGTGGTTTGCGCGGCGTCGATGGCCAGCGAATAACGGGTGCTGTATTCGTTGACGTTGGCCGTGCGGTGGCGAATCCACTGCCGCCAGCAATCCATCGGCACGCGCACCAGCAGCTTCACCTCGGCCATTTCGAAGGGCGTGGTATGGTGGTGCCGCAACAGGTAGCGAATGAGCCCCCGATCGTCCGACACTTTGCGCGTCCCTTCGCCGTAGCTCACGCGGGCGGCCTGCACCACCGACTGGTCGTCGCCCATGACGTCGATCAGGCACACGAACCCGTCGTCGAGGAGCGGAAACTTCTTCCACCGCAGTTGGGAGACTTGTTGGGCGTTGGTGGCCATGGCGTCGCTTTCTACTTTTTCGCCAACAGCTCCTCGACGAGCCTGGCCACGAGCGAGGGGTTTTGCTGCTTCACCAAGTGCTCGATGCGGTCGCGGGGGATTTTGAGTTTCTCGAGCGCCCTAACGACGTTCTTCCACTGCCGCTCGCGCGCCTTTCCCTCGGCCAGGAACAGCTCGCTCACCAGCTCGCCCAAGCGCTGCAAGGCGATGGCGTCGCGGTTCTCGTAATAGCTCCGGATGATCTTGTCCTGGTGTTTGGATCGCTCGGCCACGGGGTACTCCTGCGATTATCCTTAACGCGTTTGCCGGACCTGTAGCTCCCGCTGGTGATCTTCCCCAAATCGACGAGAAATGGCAACGGCCACTCGAGCGACGAATTCCCGTCTTTTCCGGTTTCACCCCTCGCCCTACCATACCCGGGCCGTGAACGACGACGCCTCTGGAAAACTTGTCCGCGGAATCTGGGCGACCAGCCTGGGGACGCTCGCCAGCCGCGCGCTGGGACTGGCGCGCGACGTGGTGACGGCGGCGCTTCTGGGCTTGGGCCAAGGGGGCGTCATGGACGCCCTGGTGGTAGCGTTTCGTTTGCCCAACTTGTCGCGGCGAATCTTTGGCGAAGGGGCGCTGGCGGCCAGCGTGCTGCCGGTCTTTGCGGCCGAGCACCGGCGCGATCCGCAAGCCGCGTGGCGGCTCTTGAGCGTGCTGCTTGCGCTGGTGGCCGCGGGGCTTGCGGCGATTGTGCTCGTGGGCGAAGCGCTTTGCGCGCTCTGGTGGTGGCTCGTGGGGCCGGGCGATTCGCACTTGCTCGGGCTTTCGGCCGTCCTGATGTCCTACATGGTGTTCGTCTGTCTGGCGGCCCAGGTCTCCGCGGCGCTGCAAGCGATGCTGCGATTCCGCCTGCCGGCTTTCGCGCCGATGCTGTTGAACGTCTGTTGGCTCTCGGCCGCCTGGTTCATTGCGCCCTGCTTTTCCGGCGACGCGGCCGCACAGGCGTATGTGATCGCCGGGGCCATCGTTGTTTCCGGCGTGCTGCAACTGGCCGTGCAGCTACCGGCATTGTCGAGGGCCGGCTTTCGGTTTGACTTCGATTGGCCGTTGGCTCGTCCGGCCGTGCGGCAAGTTGGCCGGGCGATGCTGCCCGTCGCGTTCGGCCTGGCCGTCACGCAGCTCAACACATTCGTTGACAGCCTGATGGCCGTGGTCCTTTCGGCCAAGCCGGGGGGACCGCAAACCATCGCCTGGCTGGGCAACGTGGTTCACTATCCCATGGAACAGGGAGCCGCCGCGGCGATTTATTACGGCGAGCGGTTCTATCAACTTCCCGTCGGCGTGCTGGGTATGGCCATCGCCACGGTGATCTATCCGCTGCTGGCCCGGCACGCGGCCCGCGGTGATCGGGCCCGAATCGGCGCCGATTTGACGCTGGGCTTGCGCCTGGTCTGGTTCACGGCCCTGCCGGCGGGCATTGGCATCGTGCTCGTGGCTGAACCCGTTACGCGGCTGTTGTTCGAGCGCGGGGCGTTTACGTCCGACGACGCCCGCCGGGCCTCGGCGATCATCGCCTGTTATGCGGGGGCTGCCTGGGCCTACTGTGCATTGCCCGTTTTGGTGCGCGGCTATTATGCGCTGGGCAACCGCGCGACGCCCGCGCGAATTGGCGCTTTGGCGGTGGCCGTCAATCTGACGTTGAATCTGGCGCTTGTTTGGCCGCTGGCGGAGCGGGGACTTGCCATTTCGACCGCCGTAGCGGCCAGCGTGCAAGCGATTCTGTTGGCAACCGTGTATTCACGCGCCGGCAGCCGGCTGGCATGGCGCGAATTGACCGTGACGCTCGGCAAGGGGGCCATCGCGACGGCGACGATGGCATTGGCCGTGATCTCTTTCCGCCAGCTCTCGGCCCGGGATGATCTCGCCCGGCCGCAGCAGGCGATGCACCTTCTGTTTGCGATTCTCACCGGCGCCGCCGTCTATTTGGCCGCCGCGCGGCTGTTGCGTATGCCGGAGTTGGCGCTGCTTTTGCGCCCGGGCGATTCCCGCATCGACCGACTGTCCCCGCCCGAACGCGCCGGCGTGTAGTCGAGGGCAGCGCGTTCTTGACTTGGTCACGGTACCCAGGGGAAAATGACGTAAAAGAACTGAAGATCAAGCGTTTGCTGGATGGCTAACAATGTCGGAAAAAAAAACGCACGCTGAATTTGTAATCTGTATTCGAAATGACAACTACGCCGCTTCGCTAGAGCTGCGCAAAGTGTATCGTGCGCTCCCCGATCCAGAAGCGTCCAGCCACAAAATGCTGCGGGTCATTGACGAGTCCGGAGAGGACTACCTGTATCCAGACGATTGCTTCGTTGCAGTCGAATTGCCGCGAGATGCGGAGGCGATCTTTTCCGAAGCGTCGTAGACCAGAAACAGGCAGCTACGCCATGATCTCGCGGATCGGCCGGCCGTGGTCGATGGCCAGGCGTTTGCGGCCGGGGACTTCCAGGCGGCGGGGATCGAGCCCCATGAGCTCGAGCACGGTGGCGTGGACGTCGGTGACGTAGTGGCGGTTTTCCACCGCGTGGAAGCCCAACGGGTCGGTCGCTCCGTGGGCAATGCCTCCCTTCAGCCCGCCGCCGGCCATGACGACGGAAAAAGCGAACGGATGGTGATCGCGGCCGTCGGTGTTCTGCGTGCCGGGCGTGCGGCCGAATTCGGTGCCGACGACCAGGATCGTTTCGTCCAGCATGCCGCGCAGCTTGAGATCCTTGATCAGGGCCGCGATGGGCTGATCGACTTGTCCGCACTGGCCGCTGTGGTTGTTTTTCAAGTTGCCGTGGGCATCCCAGGCGCCGGCGCCGCCGTTGGAGCCGTGGAAGATTTGCACGAAGCGGACGCCCTGTTCCACGAGCCGCCGGGCCACGAGACACTGCCGGCCAAAGACTTCGGTTTGCTTGATGTCCAGGCCGTAGAGTTTTCGCGTGGCCTCGGTTTCCGCTTCGCAGTCGACGACGCCCGGCACGGCGGCCTGCATGCGGAAGGCCAGCTCGTAGGACTTGATGCGGGCCCGGATGGCCGAGTCCTCGGGATACTCGACGGCCGCAAGCGTGTTGAGCTTACCGAGCAATTCGAATTCGGCCTGCTGCTCTTGGCGATAGACGTCGCCCGTGGGCGCGGCGAAGGGGAGCGGGTTTTTGGGGTCGACGCCTAGTTGGACGCCGCTGTGCTCGGGGCCCAGGTAATTGGCGCCATGGGCGCCGATGCCGCCGCAGCAATCGGCGATCGGCGTGCCCAGCACGACGAACCGCGGCAGGTTTTCGTTGAACGATCCCAGCCCGTAGTGAATCCACGAGCCGATGGTGGGGAACTGCCCTTCGAGCACGTGCCGGCCGGTGTGGAATTGCAGTTGCGCGCCGTGATCATTGTCGGTGGTCCACATCGAGCGGATGACCGCAAGTTCGTCGGCGCACGAGCCGAGGTGGGGGAACCAATCGCTGATTTCGAGGCCACTCCTGCCGTACTTCTGAAAACCAACTTGCAGCGGAAACAGCTTGTGCCGCACCTGTCCATTGTCGTTGTTTTGCACGAATGGGCGCAGATTCTCGTGAACGAATTTGGCGGTAAGCACGTCCTTGTACGGCGTCTGGCCGATCTCCTGGCCGGCGAATTCATTCAAAGCCGGCTTGGGATCGAACGTTTCCAGGTGGCTCATGCCGCCCACCAGAAAGATCCAGATCACGCTCTTGGCCTTCGGCCGAAAGTGCGGCCTGCCTTCCGGCGGCGTCCAGGCGGACGGCTCGCCGGCCCGCGCGATCCCGTCGCCGAGCAACATTTCGCCCAATGCCAGTCCGGTGAACCCCATGCCCACGTCGGCCAGGAAGCCTCGCCGGGCGATCCGGCGTGCACCGCGAAAACAGAATTCAGATTTGTATTTCATGTCGATCAAGACCAACTAAGCCATGATCTCGCGGATCGGCCGGCCGTGGTCGATGGCCAGGCGTTTGCGGCCGGGGACTTCCAGGCGGCGGGGATCGAGCCCCATGAGCTCGAGCACGGTGGCGTGGACGTCGGTGACGTAGTGGCGGTTTTCCACCGCGTGGAAGCCCAACGGGTCGGTCGCTCCGTGGGCAATGCCTCCCTTCAGCCCGCCGCCGGCCATGACGACGGAAAAAGCGAACGGATGGTGATCGCGGCCGTCGGTGTTCTGCGTGCCGGGCGTGCGGCCGAATTCGGTGCCGACGACCAGGATCGTTTCGTCCAGCATGCCGCGCAGCTTGAGATCCTTGATCAGGGCCGCGATGGGCTGATCGACTTGTCCGCACTGGCCGCTGTGGTTGTTTTTCAAGTTGCCGTGGGCATCCCAGGCGCCGGCGCCGCCGTTGGAGCCGTGGAAGATTTGCACGAAGCGGACGCCCTGTTCCACGAGCCGCCGGGCCACGAGACACTGCCGGCCAAAGACTTCGGTTTGCTTGATGTCCAGGCCGTAGAGTTTTCGCGTGGCCTCGGTTTCCGCTTCGCAGTCGACGACGCCCGGCACGGCGGCCTGCATGCGGAAGGCCAGCTCGTAGGACTTGATGCGGGCCCGGATGGCCGAGTCCTCGGGATACTCGACGGCCGCAAGCGTGTTGAGCTTACCGAGCAATTCGAATTCGGCCTGCTGCTCTTGGCGATAGACGTCGCCCGTGGGCGCGGCGAAGGGGAGCGGGTTTTTGGGGTCGACGCCTAGTTGGACGCCGCTGTGCTCGGGGCCCAGGTAATTGGCGCCATGGGCGCCGATGCCGCCGCAGCAATCGGCGATCGGCGTGCCCAGCACGACGAACCGCGGCAGGTTTTCGTTGAACGATCCCAGCCCGTAGTGAATCCACGAGCCGATGGTGGGGAACTGCCCTTCGAGCACGTGGCGCCCGGTGTGAAATTGCAGTTGAGCGCCGTGATTGTTGTCGGTGGTCCACATCGAGCGGATGATCGCCAAATCGTCGGCGCACGAGCCCAAGTGCGGGAACCAATCGCTGATTTCCAGACCGCTTTGGCCGCGCTTCTGGAAAGCGACTTGCAACGGGAACAGTTTGTGGCGGATGTGGCCGTTGGCGTCGTCGGGCACGACGACGCGCAGGTTTTCGTGGATGAAGTTCGCCGTCAACACGTCCTTATGCGGCGTCTGGCCGATCTCCTGACCGGCGAATTCATTCAAGGCCGGCTTGGGATCGAACGTTTCCAGGTGGCTCATGCCGCCCACCAGAAAGATCCAGATCACGCTCTTGGCCTTCGGCCGAACGTGCGGCCGGCCATCCGGCGCTGTCCAGGCGGGCAATTCGCCGGCCTGCGCGATTCCGTCGCCGAGCAACATTTCGCCCAAGGCCAGTCCGGTGAAGCCCATGCCCACGTCGGCCAGAAAGCCGCGTCGGGCGATCCGGCGTGCGGTGCCGTGACAGCAGGGTGTTGATTTACGCTTCATGCCTATCGCACCGTCACGAAATCGTTATGGTTCAGCAGCACGTGGACCAGGTTTTCACGGGCCCGCTCGTGCGGATCGGTCGCGGGTTTCTGAGGATTCTCGGCGCCGGTGAAGGCCTCGAGCGCGGCCGGATCGGCGAAGCGGCGCGACTGGGCGTCGAGGAATTCGAGACACAGCGTACGTTCCTCGAGGGTGGCCGGCCGGCACAAGACGCGCTCAAACGCGGCGGCGACGAAGGCCCGTTGGCCGTCGGGCGTCGCCCCGGCGTTTAGTTCTTTTAGTTCTTTCGCCAGGATGCCGGCCAGCCGCCGCGCTTGGGCCAGCGTGAGCGCGCTGTTGACCATAGCCAGCGCCTGCTGCGGCGCGATCGTCTCGCTGCGGCGATAACAGTCGGTGACGTTCGCCCGATCGAACGTATCGAGGAACGTCATCTTCTTTTCCTTGCTCGAGCGGAAGTAAACGCTTCGCCGGGGAACGGTCATTCCCTGCTCCGGATCGAGATCCGGGCCGCCCATCGTGACGTCCAGAGCATCCGCCACCGAGAGCGTGCTGTCGCGCACCGCTTCGGCCTCCATCCGCCGCGGATTCGTGCGCCACAGAAAACGATTTTCCGGATCCAGGGCCAGGTTCGACGCGTCGGCAGCCGACGATCGCATGCGGTAAGCCGAGCTGGTGACGATCAGCCGGTGAATGGCCTTCATGCGCCATCCTTGCTCCATCAGCTCAACGGCGAGCCAATCCAACAGTTCCGGATGCGTCGGCTTCTTGCCGTTGATTCCGAAATCGAACACGCTGGTCACGAGCGGGCTGCCGAAATGCCGCATCCAGATTTGATTGACGGCCACGCGGGCGGTGAGCGGATTATTCTTTGACGCGATCCAGCGTGCCAATGCCGCGCGGCGGCCGGTGCTGGCGGCGGGATAAACGTTGCCGAAGTGGGCGTACGATTCGGTCGCTTCGCCCAGGGCGGCTTGCGCCGCGTCGCGCGCCCGTTTGGCTTCGGCCAATTTGGCTTCCGCGTCGGTGATTTTCTTCTTCGCGGCCTCGTCGGCTCCCTTTTTCGCTTCGTTCAACTCCTGCTGGGCGCGCAGCACGTTGTGCCGCGCCTGCTCGACGTTGAACACGCGCTCGGCGCGGCTCGCCTCGCGGGCCAGTTGTTTGGCATCGTCTGCGGCGGGCGCGGCGAAAGCGGCGTTGTCGGCGGCAATCTTCGCGCGCACGGCCACCAGGTTGGCGGCGGCCGCCAACATGCTGCCTTCGGCCAGCGCGGCCCCGTTTTCGGCTTCGCCCACGGCGGTGTTCAAGCCGGCTTCTTCGGCAACGCTTTGGCCCTTTTCCGCAGGGTCATCGGCGGGCTGCTTGTCCGCGCTCGTCGTGCCGCCGCCGGCCGCGGGCTCCTTGGGTGGTTTTGACTCCGATTTGGCGGCCACCAGGTCGGCCAGTTTCTTGCGCGCCGAAAGTAAGACGGTGTTGGCCTGCGCCATCTCCGATTCGGCACGGTCCACGTCCGCTTGCGCCTTGGCGAGCGACTCTTGCTGCACGAACGTTTGCAATCCGGGGTAGTACGCCCGCGGCGGCAGCGCGACGGGCTCGATGGCGAGCTCATCGCCCCCCAGCACGCGTGGAACCGCCGCAACGAGCGGATGCTCCTTGTCGGGGCTGGCCTCGTTGCCGCGGACGAACAAGAAGGTCGGCTTGTCGGCCTCGGCGTCAAAGGCCCGCACGAGTCCGTCTTTGGCCGGGTCGCTTTCGCCCGGCACGCGGTCGGTGCGCACCTGGTGCGGCTCGAAGAAAGCGCGGAACTGGTAGTATTCCGTTTGCAGGATCGGATCGTACATGTGGTCGTGGCAGCGGGCGCAATTGAGCGTGACGCCCAAAAACGCCTTGGCCGTGTGCTCGACCGTGTTTTCCAGCCACACGTTGCGATTGAACTTGTACCAGTTGCGCGCTAAAAAGCCGGTGGCTCTGCGGGCCGACTCGTCCAGCGGCGCCATTTCGTCGGCCGCCAGCATCTCGGTGATCATCCCCTCGTACGGCTTGTCGGCGTTGAGTGATTCGATGATCCAATCGCGCCAGCGCCAGATGTGTGGCTGACTTTCGCGCACTTCCTGGTTGTAGCCGTCCCAGTCGCTGTAGCGCCAGACGTCCATCCAATGCCGCCCCCAGCGCTCGCCGTAACGGGGGCTGGCCAGCAAGCGGTCGACCACTTTCTCGTACGCGTCGTCCGACGGATCGGCCAGAAACGCGCGCAGCTCGGCGGGAGTCGGCGGCAAGCCGATGAGATCGACGTACACGCGTCGCACGAGCACGTTCTTGTCGGCCGGCGGCGACGGCGCGAGTCCGCGCCGCTCGTGTTCGGCGGCCAGGAAACGATCGACCGGATGCGTCGACCAGGCTCCGCCGGCCACCTCGGGAAGCGGGGGACGGACCGGCTTTTGAAACGACCAATGCTTGCGCGGATCGAGAGGCAGCGGCTCGTCGGGCGCCTTTGCGCCGTCGTCGATCCAGGCGGCCAGCGTGGCGATCTCGTCGTCCGAAAGCGGCTTGGCATCAAGCGGCATGCGCTCCATGTCGCCCGTGCCGCGGACGGCCGCCAGCAGCAAGCTTTCGCCGCTTGCCTCGGCCATGGCCGCCCCGCGATCGCCGCCGGCTCGAATAAACGACACGTGATCCAGCCGCAGGCCCGACTTCTGGCGCAGCGTGCCGTGGCAGCTAAAGCAATGCCGCTTGAAGATCGGCTTGACGTCGCGCTCGTAATTGACGTCCGCGGACACGGGCGAAGCCTGTGCCAGCACGAGCGCCAAGAGCAGCGATACGCCAGCGTGTCGCATGTCATACGGTCCGGCGTGACAAAGGGCCGAGGCGGGAAGGCGGCCCCTCGCTAAAGGTCGTATTTAAGCCCGTTTATGATAACCGACGCGCGCGTGCGCGGCAACTACTTGCGTGGAACAAGCTCGGCGCATTGACGTTTGCGCACGAGGCCGACCTATTTCCAGGATGCGGGGCGGGCAATTTCATGTCCGCTGCGCAACACGACTCGGTCAGGAAACTGACTCTTGCGCAGCTTTTGCTTGCCGATCACAAATTGGCCGCTAACCGCTTTTTTCAGCTCGTTTGAAAACCGTCCCGGTGGAAACGCCACGTTGACGCGTTTGTGGGGAAACCAGTGCAAGATTTCACGAACCGGCGGAACGAGGTCACTGTCGCCAGAGATGAGTAGTGCTACATCAAATCGATTCGCGAACGCGTCGATAAGCATGTGCGTGGCGATATTGACATCCGTCATTTTCTCTTCGGGCACGTACCAAATGGCGCCACAATGGTTGCATGATCGTGGATCCTCTCGATAGTGACCTTCGATGACGTCGAGATTACGGACCGATTCGAGAGCATCGATGTAATCCACTTGCCGTTTTCGCTTGGCATCACGTTCAGTTCTTTTGGACGGCGTATCCGAAGGCCTTCCGCCGCTGATTCGGGCGGTGAAATACTTCGTGAAGGCTAACATCTGCTTGTTGGGGATGATCAGTTTCTGGGCAAGTCCGGCAATGTTCAGCCAATAGTATCTGCGCAGCTTGCTATCGCGGAGCCCGAAGTAGAGGTTGAAACCGTCAACGTAGCACCCGACACGTTGAACGGAAGGGTCTTGCGCCACGGGTGCCTCAAGAATCTTGCCGGACACGCCGATGCAACTAATAGCAACGACGTACTTGACTCACCGGACCAGCTAACGTATAGTTAAACACGTACATCTCCAGGGATAGCATCCCTGGACCGACGCCCCGCAAGGGGCGTTTTCTATGCGCCGGCATTCTAACGGCCTTGGGCGTCAGGAAAAAGACGCTCGTGCGGCATCAATCAGGCTTCAATTGGAGTGCGTACCGACGCGTCCAGCCGAGATATCCCGGGGCAGTAGCGGTAGACGTTCTTCCGAGCTGCCGCCGCGGCGCGAGGGGGGCGTCAGGGCGACGGCCGTTTGACTCGCTTTTGCACGTCGGTTTCGATCTCGCCAAAGGCTGCTTCGTGTCTCTGGATCGAGATCTGCAAGGCCGCAATCATGCGCTTGGCCGTGAAGAAGTTCATGACGATGCGATCGCTCACTTCGATCGGGCTTTGCGGCGTGCCGAACGGCTGCGTGTTGAGGCCAAAATCGAGGATCACTTCCTCGGGCGTGCTCGTGACGCGACAGAAGTTGGCGTAGGCCGCGGGCGTCTTGGTGTTGGAGACGGCAACGTTGGCCTTTTGCTCGACTTCGGCCGCCAACGGGGTTGGCCCGATCAATAGGATGCCGCCCAAGAGAGTGACGCCGGCCGCCAGCGCTCCAAGAATGAAGCAAGTTTTCCCGGATGCCATAGCTAGTCCTTTGCTTCGATGGTTGAGTATGGCACGTGGCAGAATCTCATTGATTAGCCCCCGAGCGGGCGATCCGCTTTTCCATCGCCAGGCTGGTGGCCTGGTCGTCTTCGACAACGAAACCGAATTTTTCGAACAACGGCACCAGGTCTTCGGTTGCGGCGCTTAAGGTCAGGTAGTCGCACTCGTGCTTGGCAGCATAGGATTCGGCCCGGGCCAGAACGAGGCTCAACATGTGCAGCCCCTTGTAACGTTGGAATCTATAGCGGCGATGCTCCGGCGGGATGGGCATGTAGGGGTTCACGAAATTCATGTCCGCGATGTGCACGTCGTTAGGGTAGACGCGCGCCACGAGCAGGTAGGCCACCAGTTTCTCATCGAGCGCGGGGTCGTCGATCGTGCAGCGCGAATACGAAATGTCGCGGATGATGGGCTGGCCGATCACGGCCTGCGCTGCCGCCAGATAATCGCCGCCGTGCTCGCGAATGTGCTCGCGCACCGCGCCTGGGTTGACCCCCGGGTTCTTACGCACGTGGCGGTGCCACACGGTAAAGGCAGCGTTCAAGAGTCCGTTGGGGTCTCGCTGCGCCACGTCGGCAAATCGATCCATGCCCATCTGTTCCACAAGGACCGGCTTTTCGAAGCGGCGCTGAATCCGGTCGATCGGCAAAATCGAGATCATGGCAGTTACCTCGCTGACAACAGGCGGCCGCCGGGACAAGCTGCGGAAACGTCAACAGGTGATTATCGCAGACTCGTGGGCCAGTTCCAGTATTTGGCGCGGGGCCGAAACTCCTGTAGCCGGGGTCAGTGACCCCGGCCGACGCCTACTTGCAACGCTCCACTCAAACGCTGCCGGCCTCGCTGTGGCCGGCTACAGAGTCAATCGCCCGGGTCCCCGGCGGCCCGCTGCTGGCGGTAATACTTCAGGCCGGGGAAAAAGAAACAGCCGGCCGAAACGATGCCGAACAGCGTGATGCCGACGGGCATTTGATAGCGCTGCAACACCGCCATGACGATGGCCGTGGCGAACAGGGCGGCCGATTGAATGTAAAACTGCCCGGTGAGCATGCCCGCCTTGACCAAAAAGATCATCCCGCTGGTCAGCGCCAAGACCGGCGAGAGCGAGAGCACCGGCATGCCGAGGATCATTTCGACCACGAACAGTAGCGCGATCGAAAACATGCTCGCCGCCCAGACGTGGGCAATCTGGCGCTCGACGAACGTGACCGGTCCCGCGCGGCGCCTGAGACCCCAGAAGATCATGGCCCAGGTGCCCACTCCGGCGGTCCACAAGGCCAGGTAGGGAACGGGTGACGTCGTGCCGAGCCATTGCAGCAGGTTGGTGAGAAAACAGGTGATGAAAAGGGCCAGGCTGTGCCACATCCACAGCACGCCCCAGTTTTCCAGCACGGTGGCGTGGTGTGTCTCGCGGAAGGCGCGCGCGACGATTTGCATGAACTGGCCGCTGCGGGCGGCGGTCGGTTCGTCGGCCAGGTACGCTTCCAGATCGTCGGCCAATTGCGCGGCCGTCGCGTAGCGCAGCTCCGGCGGCTTTTGCAGACATTTAAGCGCGATCATCTCCAGCTCGCGGTCGGCCCGCGGATTCAACAGCCGCGGCGGCAGCGGCTCCTGCTCCATAACCATCAGCAGGGTTTCGACGGGCGTGGCCGCTTGGAACGGGGGGCGGCCGGTGAGCATCTGGTAGAGCATCGTGCCCAGGCTGTAGACGTCGCTTTCCCAGCCGAGCTTGCCGCGCGTTCCGGCGGCCTGTTCGGGGGCCATGTAGGAGGGCGTGCCGAGCACGGCGCCGGAAACGGTCAGGTCGTCGGGCGTTTTCACCCGCTTGGCCAGCCCGAAATCGGAAACGTGCGGACGGCCCTCCTCGTCGATCAAGATGTTCGACGGTTTGAGATCGCGATGCAGCACGCCCCGCTCGTGCGCGAAGTGGATGGCGCGGCAGATGGGAGCCAACAGCGCCGCGGCTTCGCGGGGCGGCATCGGTCCGTCGGCCAGACGACGGGCCAGCGTCGTGCCGGACACGTACTTCATGGTGAAAAACGGCTGACCCTCGTGCTGGCCCACCTCGTAGATCGGGACGATCGCCGGGTGGTCGAGCCGCGCGGCGCTCTCGGCCTCGGTGCGGAATCGGGCCAGGTCGGCCGGCGAAGGCATCGAGCCGCGCAGGATCATCTTGAGCGCCACGGTGCGGCCGAGACTCGCCTGTTGGGCCATGTAAACCACTCCCATGCCGCCACGGCCGAGCTCCTCGACAAGCTCATAGTCGCCAAGCGCCGCGCCGGGCGTCGTGGTGATCGCTTCGCCGAGGGGACCGGACGGGCCGACGACGTCGCCCGTGGGCGCGTCGCCCCGTTGGCCGTCGCCCATGCCGTTTGCAGAGCTCGCGCCGGCCGCGACGCAATCGGCCACCAGCATCGTGGCCCACAAGCTGCGCAATTCGTCGGCCAAATCGGCATGCTCCCGCACGAGCGCGTCGATGTCGGGCGGCGCGCCGCGGCCAAGCCCGTCGGCCATTTGCTCGGCCAGCTCGGCCAATCGCTGTTCGTCGCGTGAAGGAGCCGGCTCGGGATTCACGACGACCTCGCTTCGGAAGGGGGCTCCTCGAGCAAAGCCCGCAGGCGCCGCATGGCGCGAAGATAACGCATGCCGGCCGCCGACTCGCTGATGTCCAGGGCTTGCGCCACGTCGCGATTCGACAATTGCTCGAAGTGGCGCATCAGCACGACTTCGCGGTCGGCGTCGTCGAGGGTTTCAATCGCGGCCTGAAAGCGTAATTCCAATTCGTGGTGCGTGGCCGCCGCGGCCGGGGTCAGCTCGCGATCGCGCACTAGCGCCGCCAGGTCGAAGGCCGAGCGGTCGCCGCTCGCGGCGTGGTCCAACGGCTGTTCGCGATCGACGCTGCGCCGCGCCGCGTGATGGCGGCGATGGGCGTCGATCAGCCGGTCGCGCGCCAGGTGGCGCAGCCAGAGCTGAAACGGCATGCCCGACGATTCGAGGTACTCGGCCAGCCGGCGATTGGCTTCGACCAGCACGTCCTGCACGATGTCGCTGGCATCGACGCGCCGCTTTAGACCGCGATCCATTCGCATGCCGACCATGCGCCGCAGCGCTAGGCGGTGGCGATCCAGCAGCGCGTTGCGCGCGGCCTCGTCGCCGCCCCGTGCGGCAGCCAGCAGTTGCTTTGTCTCGGAAGAATCGGGCCACATAACAGTAGCCAGTATAGTCGACCGAAGCGGCGCGCGCCGACAAGACCACCCAGCTGCCGCGCCGCGCGATCAGCTTCGCCGGGTGACCTTGCTTGCTTGTCAAGAGAGTGCCCGCGGCACGGGTGAACGAGCCGTGTCGCAGGCGGCACGCCGCTAGGGTCGCGGCCCGCGCGCGGCGTGGCGGACCCGACCTTCTTGAGATTGAAACACCAGCACCTTTCCGAGTTCGTTGTGCGAGTACGGGTCGGGAAGGACCCGGACCTGGCGATAAACTCGCGCCAACTGGTTCACCCATTCGGGCTGATAGGCGTGCGCGCCCACGTGCAGCACAACGTAATCGTATTGCGCGCCGGCGGGTGCCCTGGCCAAAGCCTCGTCCAGCGTGGGCGCTTTCGGATCCAACATGGCCACCGGAAGCGTGCCGTAGAAACCCACGTAGGGCGAATTGCAGACGATGCCCGAGCCGGGCCGGGCGCGCGATTGAATCCAACGCGTGGCTTCAATCACCGGCACGAATTCGCGATTCAGCCGGCGCAGCGTGTAAGGCATCACGATGGCCGAGGAGATTGCCAGCGTGGCCAGCGTGCCATAAACGGGCCTGGTTTTCAACACGAGCGCCGCCCAAGTGCCCAACTGAACGACGCCCAGCGCCACAAAAGGCATCGCCAGGCCGACCAGCGGGATGACGTGCCGATGGGCGATGTAGCCGGAAAGAGCATGAAGGCACATCAACATGAGGATATGCGTTGCACCAAGCAGCGAAAGAAGCCCGATCTGAATTCCCCGCGGCCGGTGCCACGCGAGCGCCACGTCCCCCAGCAAATACAGGGGGATGAATACGAATTTGAATCCCTGGCAAATGCTGTTGATGAAGGCGGAAATCGCGCCGCCGATCACGGACAAAATAAACGCGGCCGAATAGCGACGCTCAGCCGCGGGCGGCGCCGGCACGGGGTTCGTCGGCGCGGCGGCGGGCGCGTCGACCATCGGCGCGTCCGCAGACGACGGATCGACCGCGGCGGGCGTCGGCGATCGCGGCAGGGCAGGGGACGGAGGCGATGTGGCGGGCTGTTCAATCTTTTCGGGCACCCTTGTGACCGCGGACTGCGCCGATTCGGGAGCCGGCGCAGGATTCTGATAAAGCTGAACGAACCTGGCCTGAACGCCCGGAAGCTGCTTGCTCGTGATTTTGCCGGCCAGCAGCGTATACGGCGCGACGACCACGAGCGCGGTTCCCGCGAGCGTGCCGACCGCCAGCACGCGTCGCGGCCACGACCAATGCGCGCGAAAGGCGTGCCAGGCGAGCAAGGGGATCGCCACCAGCACGACTTCCAAACCTTCCGGCCGAATCCAAAAGGCCACGCCGCTGGCCAATCCCGCGGCGGCCAATCGCCACAGGTTCCCGTTCGTGATGCCCGTCGTGGCCATCCAGGCCGCCAACAGATAGACGAGCGCGTGCGGTGTATCGCTTTGCGCGTCGACCGCGTTGGTTCGCGGCACGGGCAGCACGATGAACACGATCGCGGCCACGTTTGCTATTTTTTCGTCGAACAGGTCGCGCGCGAAAAACCATACGACGGCCACGCTCAACAAACCGCAGACGAACGAAACGATGACGCCGCCGGCTATCCAGGACCCGGGTTCAGCGCGGTAGCCGAGCCACTCGACGGCCCGCGTGCAAGCCAACAGCATCGCGGGGTAGCCGGGATGCTGATCCTGCGCGCGGATCGTTTCGATCGGCGCCTCGGCCAGGTCGCGCGCGATGTCGATGAAAATGATCCCGTCGGCGCTGATCGTCGACAGCCGCCCGAGCACGATGGCTTGAAGGATGGTCGCCAGCAGCAGGATCGTCGCCAGGGGAGCGTACCGGGCGAGCCGTGAAGCATCCATGCTTCAATTTCCGTTTTGGTCGACCCGCACCCTGATGGGGGTCAATAGCAGGATTTTGAGGTTGAACCACAGCGACCAGTTGCGGATGTAATACAAGTCGAATTCGACGCGCTTTTCCAGCGACGTATCGCCGCGCCAACCGTTGATCTGGGCCCAGCCGGTGATGCCGGGCCGCACCTGGTGGCGCTGGTCGTAGGCCGCGATCGATCGGGAGAATTGCTTGACGAAATAAGGGCGTTCGGGTCGGGGTCCAACCAGGCTCATGTCGCCTCTGAGCACGTTGAACAATTGCGGCAGCTCGTCGAGACACCAGAGACGGAGCACGTTTCCCGCGCGCGTGCAGCGCGGATCGCCGCGCTTGGCCCAGACCGGGCCCGTTTCGGCTTCGGCGTCGACTTGCATCGTGCGGTACTTATACATGGTGAACGGTTTGCCGCCCAAGCCGGTGCGCTTTTGCTTGTACAGTGCCGGCCCGCGGCTGGAAAGTTTCACCACGACGGCGATCACGAGCATCGGCAGCGCCAAAAGGACCAGCAACACCGCGGAGACGCCGACGTCGAGCAGTCGATTGACGACCAGCGCGATTTGCCCGCGCCGCGCGGCTGGGCGGCCGCGTGAACCCGGCTCGCGATTGCGCCGGCGCGTTCGAAAACCAGCGGATGCGGGGAGGGTGGCCGAAGGCGGGTCGGATTTCATCTATCCAGCTAGCTCGGTGAGGATCGGCCGGAACGGGCGGCGGCGATCTTATATCAAACCCAAGCGCCGGCGGCCTAGGGCATTTTGCCCAGGCGATCTTGTTGCCTGGCCGGCGCGCCGACGCCGCTAGCGTCCGCGGGAAAAATCGTGTTGACGCGCGGGGTGATTTCCGAGTATACGCCTGCTCTCTGAAATCGATGTCCGCCGGGGGCAGGTGCCATGGATGGCACAAACTAGCGGGCCAACTCGATTCCATGTCTGGCGATTCGGAGACGGCCAACAGACCATTCGGCCAAGCCGTCCAGGACCGTTCATCACGGCCGCGGTTGACTGCAAAGGATTGCAAATTTGAGAACCCCGGCTATTGCACCCGGCTGGCTTCCTGGCCGGACCGTCATCTACTACCGCGACCTGATCCTGGTCTTGCTGGGCAAGGAATTCAAGGTTCGCTACAAGAGCACCTTCATGGGCTACGCCTGGAGCGTGCTGCACCCCTTGGTGCTGGCGTTTATTTTCTTCATGTTTTTCCGCGTCGTGGTGCGCGTGCAAATCCCGGCGTATGCGCTGTATTTGATCGCCGGGTTGTTCCCGTGGCACTGGCTTGCCAACACGACGGCGGCGTCCAATATGTACTTTCTGGGCAACGGCTCGTTGATCAAGAAGGTGCGATTCCAGCGCGCGGCGCTGGTGTTTTCCGGCGTGCTAAGCGACTCGGTCCATTTCATCTGCTCGATCCCCGTGATCGTCGGATTCATGCTGTATTACGGCAAGTATCCCGGGCTCAATTGGCTGTGGGCGGTGCCCGCGCTTTTGTGCCTGCAATTCGTGATGACGTCCGGCTTGGGATTGGCCATTGCCACCACCAACATGTTCTTTCGCGATCTGGAGCGTCTGACGGCGCTGGTGACGCAAATCTTCTTTTACCTGGCCCCGGTCGTGTATCCGCTGGAAGCGGTGCCTGCGGAGTACACCTGGGTGTTCTACGCCAATCCGTTTGCGTCGATCGTGATTTGCTGGCAGGGGCTGTTTTACAACGGAAGCGTGCCGTTGGTCCATTTGGGCGTGGCCATGGCGTGGAGCCTGGGATGGTTCGCCTTGGGGATGTTGATCTATTGCAAGAACGTGTGGAGGTTCGCCGAAATTGTCTGACGACGTGGCCATTCGCCTAGAGAACGTGACGAAGCGCTATCGCATGGGCAGCCAGGTTTCGGCGGGCTTCAAGAACATGGTGCTGCACTTGCCGAGCCAGATCATCGCGCTGCGGCAGCACAAGCCGTTCGACGCGCTGGTGGATGTTTCGCTGGTCGTGCGCCGCGGCGAGTGCTTCAGCGTGATCGGTCACAACGGCGCCGGCAAGAGCACCGCGCTGGGACTGATCGCCGGAGTGCTGCGACCTTCCAGCGGAATTGTCGAGACCACCGGCCGCATCTGCCCGCTGCTGGAGCTGGGGGCCGGCTTCAACCACGAGCTGAGCGGGCGCGAGAACATCGTGCTCAATGGCATCCTGCTGGGCATGACGCGGCGCGAAGTCACCGAGCGCGCGGCCGAGATCATCGCCTTTTCCGAGCTGAGCGAGTTTATCGACGCTCCCTTGCGCATGTACTCGTCGGGCATGGTAGCAAGGCTCGGTTTCTCGGTGGCCGTCCACCTGGATCCAGACATCCTGCTGATCGACGAAGTGCTGGCGGTGGGCGATGAAAAATTCCAGAAAAAATGCAGTCGCCGCATGCAGCAGTTTCGCGAGCGCAATACGACGATGGTTTTTGTCAGCCACGACGTCGCCACCGTGGCTCAAATCAGCGACCGCGTTGCGCTGCTCGAACGCGGGCGCCTGCTGGAAGTCGGCGAGCCCGCGCGCGTGATCAACACGTATCGCAATCGATCGTCCGCCGCCTGAGGCCTTCCCCGCTCCCCCCGGGCGAAAAAAAGCCGACGACCTGTCCCTCGAGCCAAAGCCGCGTTGACACGATTTGAGTCAACGTCTAACCTGCGCACGAGTCCGAGGGGCCATGTCTTTCTAGAGCTGCGCGGCGGCGGAGAACCGGCTGGCGGCCGCAAGGGCGTGTGGTCTCGGCAGGGAGGCACGATGGCTCATTTTTCCGTCTTTCAGCCGGCGATGCGCAAAGTGCGCACCGTCCGGGAACTGCTCTCGAACGCCACCAAAGCTGTCGATCGACTGGACGAAGTCTCTGAAAGCATCGCGCGCCTGGGCCAGGCCGTTGAGGAGTTGCGGACCCAATCGATGCGTCCGCCGCCGGTTTACCTGGGAGACAACACGGTTGTCGCCAAAACGACGCGCGGACACCGCATTCTCGTCGACAGCCGCGACGTCGGTGTGGGCATCCATCTGATCACGGAAGGAACCTGGGAGAGCTGGATCGCCGGCCGCTTCGAACGCTTGTTGCATCCGGGCGCCACCGTCATCGAAGTCGGCGCCAACGTGGGATTCTACACGTTGCTCGGCGCGTCGATAATCGGACCCACCGGACGCTACTACGCCTTCGAGGCCAACCCGCATATCGGCCGGCTATTGAGCACGAGCGTCGGAATCAACGGATTTGGCGACCGCGTGACGGTTTTTCACAAGGCGGCCTACGGCGATCGTCGCAGGATTCCGTTTCACGTCCTGGAACGTTATCCGGGGTCGAGCTCCATTCACCCGTTCAGCGAAGAATGGTTGGAGCAGATGCAGGATCACGCGCGTGCGATCGAAGTCGAGGCCGTCCCGCTGGACGAGGTGTTCCCTGACGAATCGTTCAAGGTGGATCTCGTCAAGATCGACGCGGAAGGGAGCGAACCGCACGTCTTTCGCGGAATGGAACGCCTGCTCCGGAGGAGCCAGGACGTGAAAATCATCTGCGAGTTTGATCCCAAAATGATTTCCCCCGCGGAACCCCCGCAGCAATTCCTCGAGCTCGTCGAGGGTCTCGGTTTTCGTTGTTGGCGGATCGAGAACCCGTGCGGGGAATTGAAACCGATGTCCAAAGACCAGCTTCTGGCGGCGCAGCACATCGAGCTTCTGCTGACGCGATAGAAATGGAAGGCGTTGCGTCGGCCGACCAATGCGTTCGACGCTCGCTCTGCGCAGCGACGCCTTAAGCGGCTTCTAATGACTGAGCGCAACGGAACGCTTCATTTTTGAAGTTTGTGCTCGACTGGGTAACGAGGTCGCTTACCAGATTCTGCAGATGGTGCAGATCGCTGCGATTTAAGCTGCCGCACTGCTTGCGGTTGCTCGCCAAGCGAGCCAACTCGTCGGATGAACTGCCGGTAACAATCAGGTCGTGCAGTACCGGCGCAGCCGCCTCCACGGCCTTGCCGAATTTGCCCAAGTGCTTCATGGCTCGGCAATAGTCGAATGCGAGCTTGACGACGTGTTCGCGGCTCGTGCTGGGCGAATTCATGGCCAGTTTATAGAGGCGAGCAGCGTCTTCGTGGTGTCCGGCCGCTTCGAGCAAGTAGCCGACCATGTCCAGGCAGTCCGCATCATGGACGACGCCTTGTGGCAACTGACCCATGAACTTGGCGATTTCTCGCGTGACGTCATGCTTGGAAAACGTGATGTCCTTCGCCATGGCTTCAATATAGAACCGAAACACATGATGATAGAATTGGGGCGTCAATCCGTGCGGACCGCTTTCGACGAGAGGCTGAAGGCGCCTGACGACGCCATGGATCCTGTCGGCTTTCAGCTGCGCCACGGATTCGGTGAAGGCCCGGACTTCACGCGTGATTCGCAGATCCTTCCATTTGGCGTTTGCGCCCTCACGCCTGCGCAGCACGAATGCGATCGGTGCAATAACCGATAAACCGACCAGATTGGCCACCTGTCCCCAACGATACGCCGGTTGGATCGGCACGCATGGCAGCCGCGTGAGTCCGGGGGGGACATACCGGCGGGCACTCGGCGCATTGGCGGGATACGCGAAGTTGTAGGACAAATCGGTCACGCCGACGAACTCGAAAGCCCCCAGCGAGTCGCGGAGCAACTCGAGAAGGCCGGGATCCAGGGCGTTGACGCCAGGCAACAAGTACGGCGGTTGGGACAGGCAGAATTCAGTCGTCAGAAACGCGTATCCCCCGATCTTCAACACGCGCGCCAACTCATCGAATACGAGCAGCAAATCACGCAACGTCGGCACGTGTTCAATGCTCGAGCAGGACCAGGCGAAGTCGGCCGAAGCGTCGGCGATGCCCAGCGCCCTCATGTCAGCATTGCGGACCTCGACCCGCTCGCGCGGAAATGGAATGGGAGACGTCTGGCAAACGACGTCGGCGTGGTCGAAGCGCGCCTCCCTCCAACTCGCGTCCGCCGCGTAAAGATCCGTTGCAATAATCTTCTTGCAGTGATTCGCAAAGTAAAAAATCAGCGGCTCATTTCCAACGCCCATACCGACGCCGAGTGAATTGCCGTTCAAAACCCCAACGTCTTCGGCACTCTTGGCAATGTAGTCCCACTCCCACCATTTCCGCAGCAGTTGCCTGTACCCGTAGTCGTCGGGCATCTGCCTGGCAAATCCCGACGCGTTTCCGACTTCGAGTTCGGCCGCGTCGGCGAGACAGGTTAAAGGACGCCGTCGATAGTGCGGCAGGACGCTCGCCGCGGTCGGTTGCGCTTTCGTGTCTTTGGTATCAGCGGCCGCGCAGGTGCCTAGTGCCAGTGTTTGTTCACCCGTCGATACGGCGCTGGTGCGTAGTCGATTGAAGATTTGATCCAAGAGCAAACGCGAATAGCTGCCTGACGTCCAACCGCGACTGAGTAGCTTCATCCTGAAAAACATGGAATTCGGCCAAAGTTTCACGTTACCAATTTCCTTGTACCGGGAAGCGTTTGGGGCCGACGGTTTCGTTCGGCGAACTCTCGCTGCACTCCGAAGGCGCGAAAGTTTAGAGCGGCAGGCAACCTACATGTGCCCGCAACTACTTGTCAACGCCGGTTTCCAGTGGATGGTGCCGCGAGAGAGTTCGCCACGTAAGGCATCCGACCGGGCGCCTGACGACGCTCGACGGCCCGTGCTGCTAGCTGCTCGCCGCGGCCAGAGAAGCGGTTAACTGCGTTGCCCGCCGGGATTGGGATTCAAAAAACCTTGCTGCTATGCTAGTTTTCCGTGTCAACGATTATTTCGCACGAGGTTCTGAGGTGCGAAGGGGGGTCCGCAAATCCGCGGTTGTGACTCGACGCCGGGTACCAGCAGCCCTGTCAAGCAAGGACGCAAGAGATGGCGCACCGGAAGCTACGCGTGTTACTTGACCTGTCCGTGGCGCTGCGCGGTTACTGTGGAATTGCCCAGGACGTCAGGCTGCTCTACAAGGCCTTGGCCACCAGCCCGAACGTGGAAGTGACCGGGCTTGTGTATCAACCGCACAAGTTCAAGCCGCTGCACCGGTTCCTGGCGGCCGGCGCGCCATTGGGCGACCGGCTCGACAACCAGGCGCGCCTTCTCTGGGAGCTTTCGAATGGGAGCGCCGATTGGCCGAGCTTCAGGCCGCTGCGAATTCTCAAGAAAGTGCGGCACCTCCTGGCGCTGGCGTGCTCCGGCCGGGCGCGGTTGGATCTGTTGGAGGTGGAGATCTTTTGGCCCGTCGTGTGGCGCCTGCTGTTCAGCCCCACCTTGGCTGCGGAAGATATTTCCTTGGCGCGAAACGGCAGATTCCTGTTGTCGGACTTGTCGGATGGAATGGTGCACGCGCGAACGCTTACCAACCGGCGGCCGGTCAGAATCGACACGCGCGGATATGATTTTTTGATCGTGCAGGGTCCGCGCCCGTTTCGCACAAGCGCCGGCACTCGCCAGATCGTGCGGTACCACGACATGATCCCGCTTCTCGACCCCGACACGATGGTGAATCCGCTCGTGATCAAGGCGCACCATCGTGGAATCCGGCAATGTCTCAAGCGCGCGTTCTTCGTTTGTAATTCGGAGCCGACGCGCGACGATTTGACCACGGTCTACCCGCAATTGGGCCCGCACAGCGACACGGTGCCGAACATGCTTTGCGAGGCGCATCGGCCCGATCCCGATCCGAATCAGCTCCGTTGCATTATCGAGACGCGGCGCTCGCCGGCGACGGGGGCCAGGCCGAAAGAGCGGCTCAAACAGAAGCCACGCTACCTGATGTGCGTCTCGACGCTCGAGCCCCGCAAGAACTTCATCGGTCTCATCCAGGCCTTCAATGCCGTGAGATTTCGTGAGGCGGTCAAGCAAGCGGTGCCGGACCTGAAGCTGTTGATCGTCGGCAGTCCGGGTTGGCGGTATCTTCCCATTCTGGCGGCCATGCGGGAACTCATCGAATGCGGCGACTTGATCCATCTGGAGCGCGTTTCCACCGACGAGCTTCGCGTTCTGTACACGCACGCCGAGGCCTTCGTGTTCCCTTCGCTGGCCGAGGGCTTCGGTTTTCCGCCATTGGAGGCCATGCAGTGCCACGTGCCGGTAATCGCCTCCGACATTCCCGCGCATCGTTGGGCGATGGGCGACGCGGCCCTCTATTGCAATCCGTATGACGTGTCTTCGATTGCCGACGCCATCGAACGGCTCGTGGCGCCGGAAAAATCGCCTGCGCTGCGGGCGGAGCTCATCGCTCGCGGCCGCGAGCGCGTGAAACGCTACTCTCTCGAACGATGCACTCATCAGTGGTTGGATTTGCTCTATCGCTTGAAGGAAGGGCAGGCCGTGGTTCGCCAGCCCGACGCCGCCGGCCCGGCCGAACGCGGCTTGATGGAACGCGCCGCCTGAGCCGCGACGTTTCACGCCACCCGCAGCGACGTGACGGGGGCACGGCGGGACTTGCTGTGCTGGAAGTCCTCCCACGCCTGCATCGCGTGCTCGAAGAACTCGCGCCGGAATCGATCCACGCCAAACCGCAAGGCGCCGGCGCGGCATTCGGCCGGCGTGATGCGGTTGCGCCCGTGCTCGAATTCGGCAACCGCCGCGACCACGGACTCGGGCGTTTGCTCCTCGAACAGCACGCCGGTCGGCCGTTCGGCTTGCGCGCCGCGAACGATCTCGGCCGCTCCGCCCCGGCCGAAGGCAATCACCGGGCAGCCCGCCGCCTGGGCCTCGGCCACCACGATCCCGAAATCTTCGCGCGCCGCGTACAAAAACGCCGCCGCGCGCTCCAGGTACGACCGCAGCGCCTCGAAACTTTGATAACCGGCCAGCTTGACGTTCGCCGGCGCGCGAGCCCGCAGCGATTTTAGCTCAGGGCCCTCGCCGATCACGACGAGCTGTTTGCTGGGCATTCGCCGGAACGCCTCGACCAGCACGCCGACCTTTTTATACGGCGTCAGCCGCGATGCCGTGACAAAAAAATCCTCGCGGTTCTCATTGGGCGAAAAGGCGTCCGTGTCGACCGGTGGATAGATGACCCGCGCCGTTCGCCGATAGGCCTTTTCGATGCGCCGCGCGATGAAATGAGAATTGGCCACGAACGAGTCGACGCCGTTGGCGCTGCGCACGTCCCACATGCGCAGCTTGTGCAACATCCAGCGGGCCCACCATCCCCGCAGCCCGCGATCCAAGCCGGCGCCGGCCAAATGTTCGTGCTGCGCGTCCCAGGCATATCGCATCGGCGTGTGTACGTAGCTGATGTGGAGCTGGTCGGGTCCGGTGAGCACGCCCTTGGCCACGCAATGGCTGCTGGAGATCACCAGGTCGTACGGCGAGAGGTCGAACTGTTCGACGGCCAGCGGCATCAGCGGCAAATAGGCCGCGTACTTGCGCCGCGCATAAGGCAGCCGCTGGAGGAAACTGGTGGTCACGCGCTTGCCGGCCAGAAAGCGGCGCTCGCCGGCCGGTAAAAAATCGATCAGGCTGAAGACGTCGGCCTGCGGAAACAGCGCGATGAGCTGCTCGAGCACGCGCTCCGAGCCGGCGTAGGTCACCAACCAATCGTGAACGATCGCCACTCGCAA
>JBBDNV010000207.1:0-46477 GCA_040877415.1 Pirellulales bacterium | reverse complement strand
CGCCGCCGAGCATGATCGGCATGTCGCCCAGGTAGACTTCCTCTTCGATGGGCTGTTCTTTGGTGAGCCGCAGCCAGACGCGGAACGGCCGGCCGTAGGTGAGCCGCAATTGGCGGCATTCGTGCGGTTCGTAGCGCGGCTTTCCCAGCTCGTAGCGGATGTATTCCAGCCGCAGCGTTTTGTCGTAGCTCTCGATGGGAAAGATCTCGCGCAGCACGCCCTCGATGCCCTGGTCGGCCCGCTTGTTGGACGCCACGTCGTATTGCAGAAACGATTCGTAGCTGCGGGTCTGGATTTCCGTCAGATCGGGAATCGCGTGCATTTGGCGCAGGCTTCCGAATTGGCGGATTTCCTTGGGACGCAGGCGCCGTTGGGCTGATGTCGCCATGTTGGGCTCCTAATCTACTCGTGAAACAGCCACACGAATCGCGCGCGCCGCGGCGTCGTCCGGGCGCGCACCCCCGGCGCGGCGACCCGAGACAATTCGTGTACTAGAGAAACAAAACCACTCAAGCGGTTTTCCGCGCAGGCGAGCCAAATTTCCCCCCTGGCAAAGGGCCAAGAGAAGCGAAACACCAGCTCACTACTTGATCGAAACGGTCGCGCCGGCTTCTTCGAGCTCTTTCTTGATCTTCTCGGCTTCTTCCTTGGTGACGCCCTCTTTCACTTTGTTGGGGACGCCCTCCACCAGATCCTTGGCTTCCTTCAAGCCCAGGCTCGTGATCGCGCGCACGACTTTGATGACGCCGATCTTCTTGTCGCCGAATCCTTCCAGCACAACGTCGAAATCGGTCTTTTCTTCCTTGGCCGGCGCTCCGCCGCCTTCGCCGCCGGCCAGGCCCGCCATCAGGACGGCGCCCGCCGCGGCGGGCTTGATGCCATGCACTTCCTCCAGGTAATCGCTCAGCTCCTTGGCCTGCTTCAGCGTCAAGGCGACAATCTTGTCGCCCAGTTCCTTCGCGCCGGCCGAGAATTCACGTTCTTGCACGTCAGTTGCCATCGCAATTTCTTCCTTTCTCACTCTCGCGGCCGCGGCGATCACGCTCGACGAAGCCGGCTGGGTCGAAGTTGTTGTTGTCGCTATTACGTGGATTCAACTCGTTGCACTACTGGCCGGCTTCCGCCCCCGAAGCCGCTTCGCCCATTTCGCCGGCCGCCGCCGCGTTACCAGCCTCTGGCGCGGCGTCGTCCGCCGATCCTGACTTTTCGCTGATCTGTTTGATCTGGCTCGCCAAGGACCCCGCGCCACTGTTCAACTGGCTCGCGAGCCTGGCGCCGGGCGAGAGAATCTGGCCCATGAGGATGCTCAACTGTTCCTCGCGGGTGGGCCACCGGCTGATCGCGTCGACCTCTTGGGGCTTCAGGGCCGCGCCGCCCATGACTCCGCCGCGGGCTCTGAATTTTTCGAATTTCTTGTCGCGCGCCAGCCGCGCCACTTCCTTGGCCAGCGTGACGATGTCGGCCGCGCCCCACACCATTGCCAGCGAACCGGTCGAGCCCTCGAAGGCGCCGGCCAGTTGCGTCCCCTCGGTGGCCCGGCGGGCCAGGCTGTTTTTCACGACCAGCAGGCGGATGTTCTTTTCGCGCAGTTGCCTGCGCAGGGCGGTCGTGTGATTGGCCGACAGGCCGATGACGTTGACCAGCAGCAATTCCTCGACGCCCTCGAGTTGGCGCTTCAAGTGCCCAGTAACCAGGTCTTTGACGGGCTTGCTCATGATCGGCTGCTTTATCGGTCCAATGTTGAGGCAAAGTGCCTCAGTAGGGCTCTGGGCTACGGTCGTGAACGTTGGTTGTTTGGTCTTGCGTCAAATGGCCAATCGCACCGACGGGCTCATCGTGGCGCTGACGCTTGCGCCTTTGATGTATTGGCCCTTGACCGAATGCGGCTTCATCGACAGCACGTGATTGACGAAGGCCTGGATGTTTTCGGTCAGCTTCGCGGGCTCGAAGCTCAGCTTGCCGACCACGGCGTGCACGTTGCCGCCGGCGTCGGTGCGGAACTCGACTTTCCCGGCCTTGTACTCGCGCACCGTCTTGCCCACCTCGGGCGTGACCGTGCCGGCGCGCGGCGACGGCATCAGTCCGCGCGGACCGAGCACGCGCCCCAGCGGCCCCACGATGCCCATCATGTCCGGGGAGGCGATGCAGGCGTCGAAGTCGGTCCAGCCTTCCTTGATCTTGGCGGCCAACTCTTCGCCGCCGATCTCATCGGCGCCGGCCTCTTTGGCCTGTTCGGCCAGATCGCCCTTGGCAAACACAATCACGCGCAGCGTCTTGCCGATGCCGTGCGGCAGCACGATCGAGCCGCGCACGATCTGGTCGGCCTGCTTGGGATCGACTCCCAGGTGCATGGCGACGTCGACCGATTGATCGAACTTCGTGGTGTTGTAGCGCTTCAAAACTTCCACGGCCTGCGCGGGGGTCTGCGAAACCTTGCCGGGATGCGTGGCGGCGTGTGCTCGAATGCGCTTTGCTGCTTTGGTGGCCATGATTCGCTATTTGTTATATGGACTCATCCGTCGTCGCGATCGCATGCTTGTAGCCGGCCTCAGTGAGGCCGGCCTGTTGCTCCTTCCCGGGCACTGTTGTGCTCCTTCCCCGGTCAGTGACCCCGGCTACGGAGCGCCCGCGGCTCACCCTTCCACGTCCAATCCCATGCTGCGGGCCGTTCCCTCGATCATCCGCTCGGCGTGCGTGGCGTCGCGGGCGTTGAGGTCGGCCATTTTTTGCTTCACGATCGCGGCGATTTGCTCGCGCGTCACCGTGCCCACTTTCTCCTTGTTCGGCACGCCCGACCCCTTGGCAATCTGCGCCGCTTGTTTCAATAGTGCCGCGGCCGGCGGGCTCTTGGTGACGAAGTCGAACGAGCGGTCGTTGTACACGTTGACGACGACCGGAATCGGCATGCCGCCCGCGTCGCGCGTCCGCTCGTTGAACTGCGACACAAACTGCCCGAGGTTGATGCCGAATTTGCCCAACGACGTGCCGACCGGCGGCGCCGGTGTCGCCTGCCCGCCCGGCACCTGAAACTTCGCCGTTCCTACGAGTTGCTTGGCCATAGTGATTAGGGGTCTAGGAGCGAGGGATTGGAGATTCAAAGATCATGGCTAGCTGTTTTAACTCACGCCTAATCCCTAATCCCCAAACCCTAAATTGTTTCAATCTGCCAGTATTCCAACTCCACGGGGGTCGAGCGGCCAAAGATGTTGATCATCACGGTCACCCGGCCGCTGGCTTCTTCGATACAGTCGACTTCGCCCTCGAAATTGTCAAACGTCCCCTCGTTGATCTTCACGCGGTCGCCGACGTTGAAGTTGATCTTCAGCTTCGGCGCCTCGTCGGTTTTTTCTTCCTGCTTGGCGACAATTTTGGCCACTTCGTGCGGCTGCATGGGCGTGGGCTTGCCGGCCGAGCCGGTAAAGTCGCCGATGCCCGGCGTCTCGCGCACCAGGAACCACGTTTCGTCGTTGATCTCCATGTGGGCCACCAGGTAGCCCGGGTAAAGCTTGCGCTTGACGACCCGTTTCTTGCCCCCCTTGAATTCCGAAACCATTTCGGTCGGCACGATGATTTCGCCGAAATAGCGTTCCAGCCCCGCTACCTTGACGCGCCGCTGCAGGCTCTCGCGGATCGATTCCTCGCGGTTGCTCTGCACCTTGAGGATGAACCAATTCATACGAACTGGTTCTTCGGTGACGGGCGTCTCCTCGATCGGGCCGCGCGGCTCGACTTCCTCCTCTTCGGCGACCCGTTCGTCCTCGTCGACGACCGGCCCCTCGGCAAGCGGATTTTCGGCTCCCGTCTCGCGCCGAGCGCTGGCGGCCGCGGCGGGCGATTCGCTCACTGCCGGGTCGCCTTGTTCGGCGCGCACTTCTTCCGGTGCCGCCTCGCCCGTTGGCACGTTGCCCGATGACGCCCCAGACTCGTGCTCGCGCGCAGGCGCGCCAATCGGGGGCGCCGAGGGCGCGACGGTGGGCGAATCGATCGCGGCATCGTCGCGGATCTGGCTCGAATTGTGCGAATTCTCAATCACGCGTAATTCCCCATCCAATCAATGCTTTGCCGCGCCGCCATGAGGTTGGTGGGTGCCATGCTCATCCGCTTCGTAGGCACGGCACCCGGCAGGACCCTTCGGACGCGCCCTACTCGCCTCCTTTGACGATGCGCAGCAAACTCAACAGCGTTCTCCAAAACACGTCGTAACCGAACAGCACCGCCGCCAGAAACAGGATCAACAAAATCACCACCAGCGAGCTGCGCCAAAGTTCCATTCGCGTCGGCCAGGAAACCTTGTTCATCTCGGCTTCCACGGCGATCAAAAAGTCGGCAAAGCTCGGCAGGTTCACCACGCGGAACGCGACCCAGGTGCCGACCAGTGCCAGCACGCCCGGCACCGCAAACTGCATCACGTGTCCGCTGCTTGTGCCATACACGCTCACTCGCCAGGCCGCCAGCAGCACGCCGACGGCAAGCGCCCCGAACGTGATCTGGCGGGCGATGCGGCCTTGGCTCCGCTTGTAAATGCCGAGCTGGAAAAACTCGCGCACAAACAGGCTCAACGGGGCGTTTTTTTCCTTGGCCATGACGTCTCGTGATTTGTCCGATGGCTAGCTTGTTGTGCCCCGCGACGCGCGGGACGCTCGTGAATCACCGTTGATCACAGGCAAACGATCGCTCGACGGCCACCTCGCTGCGGGCCGCTTTCATGGGTCGTTTCCCTGGTATTGGCTGGCAGGGGCGGCGGGAATCGAACTCGCAACCTCTGGTTTTGGAGACCAGCGCTCTGCCGGTTGAGCTACACCCCTGTAATGCGGGCCCGCGCGGCCGCCGAAATCGCTCTCAGCCGGCCGCGCCCAACCCCAAGTCGGTCTTCGTTCCGCATTCTGCCACGCTCCCGGCACACCGGGGGCGCCGTCTGCGTGGCCGCTTGCCGTCCGGCTCGCGCGTGCGGATTTCCCGCGCGGCCGGACGCGTTTGGTTACTGACTGATTTTGGTGACCACGCCGGAACCGACCGTGCGGCCGCCCTCGCGGATGGCAAAGCGCACGCCGTCGTCCATGGCGATCGGCGTGATCAATTCGACGCTCAGCCGGGCGTTGTCGCCCGGCATGCACATTTCGGCGTCGCCGATCAGGTTGGCCGTGCCGGTAACGTCGGTCGTGCGGAAGTAGAACTGCGGACGGTAGCCGCTAAAAAACGGAGTATGGCGCCCGCCTTCCTCCTTCGAAAGCACGTACACTTCGGCCTCGAACTTGGTGTGCGGCGTGATCGAACCGGGCTTGGCCAGCACCTGGCCGCGCTCGATTTCCTCGCGCTTGATCCCTCGCAACAGAACTCCCACGTTGTCGCCGGCCTGTCCCCGGTCGAGCGTTTTGTTGAACATTTCCACGCCGGTGCACGTCGTCTTGCGCGGCTTGTCGGTCAGGCCGATGATCTCGACTTCGTCGCCGACCTTGACCAACCCGCGCTCGATGCGCCCGGTGGCCACCGTGCCGCGGCCTTCGATCGAGAAGACGTCCTCGATGGCCATCAAGAACGGCTTGTCGACCTCGCGCACCGGCTCGGGGATATAGCTGTCGATCGCTTCCAGCAACTCGCCGATGCACTTGGCCTTTTCGGCGTCCTTCGGATTGTCGTAGGCCTCCTTGCTCGCGCCGCGAATGATCGGAATCTCGTCGCCGGGGAAGCCGTAGCGGGTCAACAGTTCGCGCAGCTCGAGCTCGACCAGCTCCAGCAATTCGGGGTCGTCGACCAGGTCGACCTTGTTGAGGAAAACAACCAGCGCCGGCACGCCCACCTGGCGCGCCAGCAGAATGTGCTCGCGCGTCTGCGGCATCGGGCCGTCGACCGCCGAAACGACCAGGATCGCGCCGTCCATTTGGGCGGCGCCGGTAATCATGTTCTTGATGAAGTCGGCGTGGCCCGGGCAATCGATGTGGGCGTAGTGCCGCTTGTCGCTTTCGTACTCGACGTGGCTTACGGCGATGGTCACCGTTTTGGTTTCATCGCGGACCGTGCCCCCTTTGGCAATGTCGGCGTAGGACTTGAAATGCGCCAGCCCCTTGGCCGACTGCACCGCCAGAATCGCCCCGGTCAATGTGGTTTTTCCGTGATCAATGTGACCGATCGTCCCCACGTTGACGTGCGGCTTTTTCCGTTCAAATGTGTCCTTGGCCATTCTTTCTCCCTGATCTCGAGAATGCGAGAGTGTTGAGGTTTACCCTATAAGGTCAGAACCTGGTCGATAGGTCAAAGCTGCTGATGGGACTCGGACCCATGACCTCGTCCTTACCAAGGACGCGCTCTACCAACTGAGCTACAGCAGCCTGAGTTTGTTCCCAGGCGGCGTTTTCTCACCCCGGATTCGCTCCGGCGCGAAACAAGTCACGAGTACGGTCGTTCAGGCGACCTGGCTTCTCCGTTTTTTTGCGTGGTGTTTCCTGGCACGTCTAACAGCGTAAGAGCGGGTGAAGGGAATCGAACCCTCGTCTTTAGCTTGGAAGGCTATGGCTCTACCATTGAGCTACACCCGCGTGCGGCGCGGGCGACGACGAGCATCTCATGGTTGCCGCGCAGTCGTCGTCGCCTGCGTGAGCGGTTTGAAGCGTCGTTCCTGATCCCCTTGCGTGGCGAGTCGCCGTACGAGCACGTCCAAACTACCGGTGCAATTTAGGTGTGGGGGGTACAGGATTCGAACCTGTGAAGGCAGTGCCATCAGATTTACAGTCTGACCCCTTTGACCGCTCGGGAAACCCCCCGCTCCAGATCGGCCCGTCAACCGCAATGCACTTTTGCGGGCTGTTCCCGGAATGTCCTACATTCAAGCGGAGTTTGCGCCCCTCGCTCCGCGCGCGCCAACGAGCTAGCGGAGGGACTCGAACCCACAACCTGCTGATTACAAATCAGCTGCTCTGCCGATTGAGCTACGCTAGCCTTCGAGTCCCCCTACGAAAACCACTAAATATAACGAACCTATCCGGCCGTGCAATACGGCTGCCGGGCGGGGTGCGGCAAGACTTTATGGCGGCGTAGCTGGATTCGCAAGAATTCAGCCCGAAGCCGACTGAAGTCTTGCGACTTCAGCTACTGCCAGAATTCTTTGCCGCGCACGCCGGGCGAGCAGTCGGCCCGCCTCGGGACCCCCAAAAGTGGGCCTGCCGCCCTGTGTTTCACCTCAATCGCCGCCGGATGCGGAAAAATCTTCCAAAAAAGCCCTCGCCGCGGCCCATTTGCCGGCCCAATCGGCGCAGCAACTCGCCACGACTGCGGTCTTTGGGCCGGGTCCGACGGGCGAAAGAAAGCGCTAGCTGCCGGCACCGCTCGTGGCGGTTTCGGTCCGCGCGGCCGTCGCCGGTCTCCTTTTGGGCTAGATCCCCTGGCTTGGGGCGCCAATCCATGCACCCCCCGCGAGGTCGCCCAGCGCGACGCGCGGAAAGTGCTCAATCCACTATCCGAAAAACGGTTCGTTCGGCCGATCCGTCAATTCGGGCCGGGAACCTCGATCTTGTCCTCGTGAGCCGCGACCCGCAGCTTGTTCAAGGCCCGCGCCTCGATCTGCCGGATTCGCTCCTTCGTCACCCCCATTTCAGCGCCGACCTCTTTCAAGGTTTGCGGCTCGTGGCCGTGATCGAGGCCGAAGCGGCTAATGATAATCTTCTGCTCGCGCTCGTCAAGGCGTTCCAGAATCTTGCCGATCTGGGCTTCGCGCTGGGCTTGCGCGCTTTCCTGCTCGTACTGATCGCTCCGCGGCTCTTCGGTGCTGGCAAACATCTCCGAATGGCTCGTGCGGAAGCGATCGCGAAGCCGATGCTCGTCGGGAATCGTGCGGGCGAAGTTCTTCATGATCGCCCAGCTAGCGTACGTGCTGAACTTGTTGCCGCGGGCGAAATCGAACTTCTCCACGGCGCGGATCAACGACATGTTGCCGTCGCTCACCAGCTCGAAGAAGTTGTCTCCCTGGCCCACGTGCCGCTTGGCGATCGAAACCACCAGCCGCAAATTGGCCCGCACGATCTGGTTCTTCAACGTCACGGCCTGCTCGTAGAGCGTTTCGATGGCGTCCATCGCGTTGCTCCTGGCCCGCGCCGGGTCGAGCTCGTCGCGCAGTTTCGAGGCGTTGTATTTCAAGTAGTTGAACTGGCGGAACACGTGCGCCTCCTGCTCGCGCGTCAACAGCGGAACCTCGTACAGGCTCGCCAGGTACGGCGGCAATCCGCTGGGGAACCGGGTTTTCTTGGCCGGCGCGGCGTTTTCCGGCATCTGGCCCATGATCGTCTTTTCGGCCGTGGCGCGGCCGAAATACGGATTGGGCATGTAATCCAAAGGCAGCTCCATGATGCGCCGGGCGCGCATCTCGTTGATCACCCGGTACACGCTGGTCTTGGTGCGGTGATAACGCTTGGCCAGCGTTTCGACCGGAGCCCCCCGGCGATACTGCTGAAAGATGCGCTTCTTGTCTTCCTCGCCCAGCGGACCCGTGTGGTTGGGGAAGATCGCCAGCTCAGGATGATCCTGATCGAACTGCTTCAGCGTGTATCGAACGGTTTCCACGCTACGCCCCATTCTCTTTGCCACGCGCTTGGTGACGTCGGACAGGCTGCCGCCGGCGCGGGCCATCCGCCGCGCGCGTTCCACGATATCGCTGCGTTCCTCGAGCGTCAGTTGGCTGAAACGAGCGCCGCGCTTGACCCGCTCTTCGTTCTTCGCCACGAAACTCTCGACCGAGCTTTTCAGGAAACCGACGCGCTTGCGCCCGTCGAACACAAATCGCCGGCTGACCAGCCCCTGTTGCCGCCAACGCGAAATCGTCTTGGTCGAAACCTTGAACAACTTGCTCAGTTCATCGACCGTCAGCACGCGCTCTCCGGCGCCGGTGGCGGGCAGGTTGGCCGCGTCCGATAGATCCTCGACGAACAAACGCAAGTCGTGTCCCGCGTCCTTGCCGGAGAGCTTCAGGTTCGGGAACGACTCGGGCCGATAGTCGGTGATCCGAAAGCACAGATACTCGTAGGTGTACGTGCGCTGTGCATCCAGCTCGGCCAGCAGTTTCTCGGCCCGGTTGACCTGCTCGATTTTCTTGTCGCGCGGGGCAAACCGGACCTGCTGGTCTCGGAGTTGGCGGATGATCGGGCTGTGATAATCGGAATGCATGATAGGAACCTCTTCGTTCGCTTGACCCTAGTGGTGTTCCTTGCGTCTCCAACGCCCTACCTAAGGTCAGACTCCTCGGGATTCACGCCCCGTCACTGGGGCGCGAACGGCCTTTTGCAATTCGCCACCGGCCAGGCCAGTCTTGGACGGCCATTTCCGGGGCCGGGGCAAATTTCAAAAGCTTTGACGTGTACGCGATTTACGTTCTTACAAACCCCCTTTGGCGATAGTTATTATCTGTACGTATTAAAGTCGCGACGGATCGAAATAAGTTCGCGCCGTAACGTCTATTCCGCAGATTCGCCCCCCTCTTAACCGGGAAATCTCGCCCCGCGCCCCTGTCCACCTTATAGCAGATCCGGCTCATGTCGGCCGAATTGTGCTGGCACGCGCAAATCGAACCCCCTACAGGTATTACCCCAGTTTTCGCCCTTTTCCCAACTTCGCGTCCCAGCGATCAAGTGAACTGCTAAGGCCCGGGGCGACGATGAATCCTGTTGACCGGCGTTTGCCATCTGCGAACGCCGTTTCTTGCAATCCGTGTGCCGCACGTCCAACAGGGGGCCCGTGGAATGGATTCCCGCCGCGCTTTGGGGGGCTTCGTCGCCTGCTGTCTCCTTGTTGTTGTGATCGTCCGCGCCGGGGGTGCCGCGCAAAGTGACGACAAGCACCCATTAAAAGCGCAGCACCGCCCCGGCGATCTGGCGCGGGTCCAGATCGCCTTTCAGGTCGGCGGCGAGGTGAACCTGGTGGCCGACGATGGCGAGACCAAAAACCTTCCGATGAGCGTCGTGGCCAATCTTGCCTACGACGAACGAGTCTTGGCGCTCGACGCGTCCGGCCGGCCCGCCAAAACCGTTCGTTATTACGACGATGCCCGCGCGGTGATCAAGATCGACAAAGGGGGCGAAAAGCCCGATTTCCACCCGGCCCGGCGGCTGATCATCGCCGAGCGAACCGAAAAAGGGCCCTGTCAGTTGTATTGCCCCACGGCGGCGCTGGTCCGCGAAGAGCTCGATCTCGTCGACCTGCCCGGCGGTTCGCTGGTGCTCGACGACGTGTTGCCCGCCGCGCCGGTTGCGCTGGGCGACTCGTGGAAACTGGCCGACACGACGCTGGCAGCCCTGTTGTGCCTCGACGCGGTGGGCTGGAGCGACGTCGAGTGCGTCCTGGGCGAGGTGAAAGACGGTCTGGCCGATATTGCCGCCGCCGGTTCGGTCAGCGGCGCCGTCGGCGGCATTTCGACCGACATTCAGTTGAAGATCAAGTACAAGTTCGACGTCCGAGCCCGGCGCATCACCGCCTTCGGCATGCTGATCAAGGAAAAACGCGCCGTCGGCCACGTCGGCCCGGGCCTGGACACGGTGGCCAAACTGATCGTTCGAATCACTCCCATTTCCGCGTCGAAGACGCTTACCGGCGAGGTGTTTCGGCGTCTTCCCCCTGGCACCACGCCCGAATTGCTCGAATTGGGCTACGTGCCCAAAGGGGGCCAGTTTCGCTTTCAATACGACCGCCGCTGGTACCTGACCAGCGACGATCCGAAATTGGCCGTCCTGCGGATGCTGGATCGCGGCGAGCTGGTGGCGCAGTGCAATTTGTCGGCCCTGCCGGTGGTGAAAAAGCCGGTCACGCTGGCCGAATTCCAGCGCGACGTCGAGCGCTCGCTCGACAAGAACTTCGGGCAGTTCAAAAGCGCCGCTCAAACCGTCAACGAATCGGGCTACGCCGTGTTCCGCGTCGTCGTCGACGGCACGATCTCGCAATTGCCCATCGAATGGATCTACTACCTGGTGCAGGATCGGCAGGGACACCGCGTTTCGCTGGCCTTTACGCTCGAACAAAGCCTGCGGGAGCGATTTGCCGAGGCCGATCGCCGCGTGGTCGAAGCCCTAAAGCTCACTGAGCCCCCGACGCCCACCGTGGCCCGGCCGGTCAAATCCAGGTGAGCGGGCGGCGGGATGTTCCTCCGCTTTTCTTGTCGCGCATGAAATCGTACGCTTCATGCGCTCCCCCGCTGTGCCGCCGCGAGTTAGACATTTCCGGTTCGAGACATCGAAGGGAACCGTTTCCAAGGAAACGGCTGAACGTGATCCGCCGCGACTTGCCAGCCGATGGCCCCTTGCCCGCCCGCTGGGTGCTGATCCCGCAGATCGAACATGCGCACCTGGCCGGCCGCCTGGCCGATCATTGGGGGGCCGATGGCTTTGCCCCTTTGCGGCCCCGGGATGAATTGCTGTGGGCAGTCTACCATCACGACGACGGCTGGCGCGATTGGGACCGCTCACCCGGCGTCGAACTGGCGCGCGGCGAGCCCCGCGCCTTTACCGAGATGGAGGTCGACGATTCGCTGACGATCTGGTCCGGCTCGATCGACGGCGCGGCCCGGGCCGGAACGCTCGAGGGATATCTGGTTGCCGGTCACTTCTGTGCCTTGGC
Organism: Pirellulales bacterium; assembly: GCA_040877415.1. Lineage (GTDB taxonomy): Bacteria > Planctomycetota > Planctomycetia > Pirellulales > PALSA-1355 > JBBDNV01. The sequence continues at coordinate 34,888 of JBBDNV010000207.1, read as the reverse complement.
GCGCCGTGCCGCCGCGTGGAAAAACGCTGATCCCGCGTGGCCCAGGGCCCAGGAGTTTATCGACCATTACACTTCGCACATGCACCGCTGGCTCGAAGCATGGCACATCGACGATCCACGGGCCAACACGGCGGCGATCGCCGAGGCGGCCCTGGCGCAATTGCAGTTTTTCGACTCGCTGAGCCTGTGGTTCTGCTGCTTCGAAGCGACCGAGCCCGACCTGGTCCCGACGCCTGGGGGACCGGAGCTCTCGCTCGCGCCCGAGGCCGAAAACCCCCGGCATCTACGGCTTTCCCCCTGGCCGCTCGTGGTCGAGCGTTTGAATCTCGAAGTTTCCGGCACGGCCGTGCCGGTGGGCCGTTACGCCAGCCGCGCCGAACTGGCCGCCGCGCCCGCGCAACCCGTATTATTGCACTGGCAGTTGCAAGCCGGCGGGCGAGCGGGGCAGAAAAGTTGACGCCCTCGCATAAACCCAACTATACTCAATAGTTGCGAATGCCGAGTATGCCCGAGCGTGCGCGCACGCAACTCGCAAACAAGGCCCCCATCCATCGGCCGACTTCATTTCACCAACCGATCGAGAAGAAAGTTCGCATGCGCCTCCCGCGGTTGAGTTTACGACTTCCATGCTGCGGCGTGTTGGCCGCGCTGGCCCTTTGCGGCCCGGCGAAGCTGTTGCCGGCGGCCGAAACAACGGGCCCGTTTCGCGCGCTGGCGCCGGGCGTGGAAATCACGATTCCGCCCGACCGCCAGGAACAGGAAACGGTGACCACTGGGGACGTCGTGGAAATCCTGCAAGGCATTCCCGGCCTCGAGTGGTCGCCCAAGTATGCGCCCGAAACCGAGACGCTGCGCCAGATGGCCAGTGGCACCGAGTTTCGCCGCGAGATCTGGTGCCTGGAGCTCACCTTCAAGCCGCTGCGGATGATCTGGGTCGACGTGCCGCAGGCCAGCGGCAAGGCGCAACGCAAGCTCATCTGGTATCTGGTCTACCGCGTCAAGAACACCGGCGGCAATCTGAAGCCGGCGCAAAAGGACGACGGCACCGTCGTCATCGAGCCGGTGAACCGCGAGATCCGCTTCTTCCCCACCTTCGTGCTGGAAGCCCAGGAATACCAGAAGGCCTATCTGGACCGCATCATTCCGGTGGCCATCCAGGCGATCCGGCAGAAGGAAGACCCCAACCGCAAGCTGCTCGACAGCGTGGAAGTCGGCAGCAAGCTGATTCCGCTCAGCACCGATTTGCTGGACAAGAGCGTGTGGGGCGTGGCCACTTGGGAGGACGTCGATCCGCGGGTCGACTACTTTTCGATCTACATCGAGGGTCTGACCAACGCCTACAAGTGGATCGATAAGCCGGACGAGTTCAAACCGGGCGATCCGCCGACCACGGGGCGCCAGCTCATGCAGAAGAACCTGATGCTCAACTTCTGGCGTCCCGGCGACCGCTACCGCGAAGACGAGCGGATCATTCGCTACGGCATCCCCGACAAGGTTGACTACAGTTGGGTCTACCGCTAGACTCACGAGTTCCCACTTACGAACCGTTGTCCGCCCCGCTTGCGGTTTAGCATCGAACCACCAATCGCCCCCGGTAAGTCCTCGCCATGGCACACAAAAAAGGACAAGGCTCGAGCCGAAACGGCCGCGATTCGAACGCTCAGAGCCGCGGCGTCAAGCGATTCGGGGGCGAGCAAGTCCGCGCCGGCAACATTCTGGTGCGACAGGTCGGCACCAAATTTTTCGCCGGGCGCAACGTCGCTCAAGGCTCCGACTACACGCTCTTCGCGCTCGTGGACGGCATCGTCGAGTTCGATCGCAAAGGTCGAAGAATCAACGTCGTCGGTGCGGCCTGAGCCGGCGCGCATCCGATTCGTCAATCGATTTGGCGATTGTGGCCCGACTCGGGTCGACCCCCTTTTTTATTGCCGCCGCGTTCGAAGTCCCGCTTGCGATTTAGCACTGTTTCCATGTTCGTCGATTCCGTGACCATCCAAGTCGAAGCCGGACGCGGCGGCGACGGCTGCGTGAGCTTCCGCCGCGAAAAGTTCGTGCCGCGCGGCGGCCCCGACGGCGGCGACGGCGGGCACGGCGGCAGCGTGATCGTCGCGGCCACCGCGGGCATCGACAGCCTGGCGGCTCTTTCCGGACGCCGCCATTGGAAAGCCCAAAACGGCGGGTCCGGGACCGGCGCCGCCTGCCACGGTAAAAACGGCCCGGACCTGCTCATCGAAGTGCCCCCCGGAACCCTGGTGATCGACGCCCGGCGGGGCCACGTCCTAAAAGATCTGGCCGCGCCCGGCGAAAGCGTCGTCGCCGCGCGCGGCGGCAAAGGCGGCAAAGGGAATCTCCGCTTCAAAACCGCCACCAACCGCGCACCCCGAAAGTTCACTCCCGGCGGAGAGCCCGAATCGCGCGCGCTGCGACTCGAGCTCAAGGTCATCGCCGACGTCGGACTCATCGGCAAACCCAACGCCGGCAAAAGCACCCTCTTGAGCCGGCTATCGCGGGCTCGACCCGAAATCGCCGAATACCCCTTCACCACCAAGCATCCCCACCTCGGCATCGTTTCGGTCGGCCCTGACAGGTCATTCGTTATGGCCGACATACCGGGCTTGATCGAAGGAGCGCACGCCGGCGCCGGGTTGGGGCACGAGTTTCTCAAGCACATCCAACGGGCCGGCATTCTGGTGCACCTGGTCGAGCCCCAGCCGGCCGACGGCAGCGAGCCGGTGGCGAACTATCGGGTCGTCCGCCGCGAGCTGGAGCAGTATGATGACGATCTGGCCCGCCGGCCCGAAATCGTCGTTGTGAGCAAGGCCGAATTGCCCGGCGCCGCCGACGTTCGCCTAGCGCTCGAGCGCGAACTTGGCCGCCCCGTGCCGGCCATTTCGTCCGTCACCGGTGCTGGCCTCGACCAGTTACTGCACTCAGTGACCGGCGCGCTCGACCGGCGCCCTTGAGAAATACGCGATGGCAAGCGCGAAACGGTTTCCACTGGTGGCGGTCGACGTGGGAAACAGCCGCGTCAAGATTGGCGTGTTCGAACATCCGTTTGCTGAGCCGCTGCCGCACGCGGCGCGCGCCGCTTCGGTCGGCTTGGACTGGACCGAGTCGGACCTGGCGGCCACCTTTCCCCAGGGACCGGCGGACCACGACTGGTGGATTGCCAGCGTGAACCGCCCGGCCACGGCTCGGCTAGTCGATTGGCTCAAACAAGCGGGCGTGACAAGCGTGCGGCAATTGGCCGACACCGATCTGCCGCTGGTCGTCGAATTGGCGCATCCCGAACGCGTCGGCATGGATCGGCTGGCCAATGCCGTGGCCGTCAATCGGATTCGCGAGCCCGGCGAGCCCGCCATCGTGATCGACATGGGATCGGCGCTGACCGTCGACCTGGTGTCGGCCAAAGGGGCTTTTGTCGGCGGCGCCATTTTGCCCGGCATTGGCACCAGCGCCAGGGCACTTCACGAATTCACCGACCTGTTGCCGCTGGTCGACGTCACCGAGCCGCCGCCGGCGCTGGGCAAATCGTCGATCGAGGCCATCCGTTCCGGCTTGTACTGGGGCGCGGTCGGCGGCGTGCGCGAATTGGTCGCGCAATTGGCCCCGGATCCGCTGGCAGCTCAAATCTTTTTGACCGGCGGCGCCGGACCCTTGTTCGCCGGCGTTCTGGCCGCCGAGAGCGCGCGGCCGCCGCGGTTTGTGCCGCACCTGACGCTGGCCGGCATTGCGATTGCCGCCGACGGCGCGGCGCCGCCAAAGGGGTCGCGGTGAGATCGCAATCGGGTACCTGGGTCGTGCTCCTGACCAGCCCCAACCGCGGCGCGGTGGCCAGCCTGCTGGTCGAGGGCCCCGACGCGGCCCGCGTCGTCGGCGAGTTGTTTCACCCGGCGAGCCGCCGGCCGCTCGACGATTACCCTTGTGGGCGAATCGCCTTCGGACGCTGGCAATCCGCGAACTCCGGCGAGGAGATTGTCGTTTGCCGCCGCGCGGTCGATCGCGTCGAGCTCCACTGTCACGGCGGCCGTGCGGCGGCTGGCGCGATCGTCGCCGCGCTCGTCGAGCGCGGCTGCCGGGAAATCACCTGGCAGGAGTGGATCCGCCGATCGCTCAGCGATCCCCTTGCCGCCGACGCCCGGATTGCTCTGGCCGCCGCGCCAACCGAGCGCACCGCAATGATCCTGTGGGACCAGCACGCTGGCGCCCTCGGCCGCGCTCTTGATGAAATCAACCGGCTGGTCGCCGCCGGCGAAGCCGCGCGGGCCATTGCCGGCATCGACACGCTGGTGCGCTGGTCCGCGCTCGGCCGCCATCTGGTCGAACCGTGGAAAGTCGTGTTGGCCGGCAGTCCCAACGTCGGCAAAAGCAGCCTCATCAACGCCTTGGTTGGCTATGAGCGCGCGATCGTGCACGCCACGCCCGGCACGACGCGCGACGTGGTGACGGCGGCCGCCGCCGTCGACGGGTGGCCGATTGAATTGGCCGATACGGCCGGCTTGCGCGCCGCCGCCGACCCGCTGGAAGCCGCCGGCATGCGACTGGCGCGCGACATGCTGCGGGCGGCCGATCTGGTCGTGTTGGTCTTCGACGCAAGCAGGCCCTGGTCGAGCGATGACGAGACCTTGTCGCGGGAGCGGCCCGGCGCCTTGCGCGTTTTCAACAAGTGCGATCTGGCGGTCGACGATGAGCTGCGCGAGCGGCCGGGAATCCGCACCAGCGCGCTAGGCGGCGACGGCATGGACAAGCTCGAGCGCGCGATCGCCGAGCACCTGGTGGGCGATGCTCCGCCGGAAGGCCAGCCGATGCCGTTTTTGCCCTGGCACGTCGATGCTTTGGCCGCGGCCCGTGCGGCACTTGCCGCCGGCCAGATCGCGCGGGCCCAGTCGCTGCTCGCAAGATTCCGCCCTTGCTAGCTGGAAATGAAGGGGACTGGCTCCGAGCACGAACCGGTTTTCGTGAGCAAAAATCCTCGCTCGGTACCTGTCCCCTCGATGCCACCGTGCTAGCTGGCATTGTCCGCGCGAACACCCCGCATCGACGAAGCGCCCGAGCTTGTCAAACCGCGGCCCTTGGCCTAGGCGCAAATGGAAGCGTGCGTCATACTTTGCCGCCATTTTCCAAGCTCGGCCGCATGGGGCTGCGCCTGCGAATCAAATCGCGCGCGCTTGGTGACGCCCCAAACGGCGGTGCTCAATGACCGTGGTTCGGGAGGAACCCGTCATGTATATCCAACTGCGTCGATCGATTCCGCCGGCGGTTTTCGTTCTGGCACTGTACGCCGCCGCTTTGGGCGTCGCCGCTTCTCCTTCGATCTGCCGCGGGCAGGACGTCGAAGCCGAAAGTGGCGATGCTCCGCCGGCCCAGCCCGAGCCGCCCGTCTCCGAGGAGAAGGGCGAGAAGGCGGCGCCCGTCGCAGGCAAACCCGCGGACAAGCCGACCGAAGTGAGCGGCGATAAGCCGCCAGCCGCCGCCCGAATCGAGGAAAAACCGGCAGCCGAAAAAAAGGCGACGCGCCCTTCACTCGACCCGGCCAGCTTGGACGGGGTGCGTCCGGGCAGTACGACACGCCAGGAGCTGCACGAAAAATGGGGCAAGCCGCGGCAGGTCGAAAGGATTGCCGGCGGCGCGCGCGAAATGTACCAGCTCGACAAGTTGGGCCGCGTGCGGGCCACGATTGTCGAGGACGTGGTCGACTCGCTGTCGGTTCACGTCGAACAGCCGCTGGCGATTGCGGTCGTCGCCGTTCGACTGGCAATCGACGACGTCGAGCCGGTCGCGGTGTACGACGAGCAGGGCGAATTGCTGGGCGCCGCGTATCCGCCGCGCGGCGTGCTGTTGGGCTACGTGCCTCGATCCAATCCGCCGCGCGTATTTCAAGTCGTCGTCGAGAAGATTGATGCCCAGGCGTTTCTGGCCCGGGCCGAGGTCCGCCTGACGACGCGTTACGCCGATTGCCTGGCCGATGTCCGGCAAGCGCTCGAGCTGGCGCCCGATAGCGGCCTGGCCCATCGCCTGCACGCGGAAGTTTCGCTTCGCAGCGGCGACCTGGACGCCGCGCTCACCGCCGCCCAAAAGGCGATCGAGCTGGAGCCTGACCAGCCGGCACATCGCTTGTGCTTGGCCCGCGTGTTGGCCGCCGCGGGCGACTATCCGCAGGCGATCTCCCGCGTGCGCGACGTGCTCGACCAGCCCAACGTGCCGGACGTCGTCGCGGCCGGCGCCTGGTGCCAATGGGGCGATTACCTGGCCAAGTCGAGCGATCGCGACTACGCCGGCGCGATCAAGCATCACCGGCAGGCCATCAAGCTGGCCGAGCCTTTGGCCCGTCACGAGCGCTACGTCGTAAGGCGCGCGGCCAAGGAGTTGCTCGTCGACGCGCATCTGGCCGTGGCTTACGACGTCGGCTGGGGACGTTGGCAGCAGAAATCGAAAGTCGTTCCGAAGTGGATCGATCGGGCCGCCTCGTTCGCCGACGAGATGCTGGCCAACGAGCGCGGCGATGCCGAGGTGTACTTGCGAGTTTACGCCGGGGCGCTGGCGGCGCTAGCCGGCATCGCCGAGCCGCCTGAGGCGAGCAAATGGATTCGCGGCATCCAGCAGCACGGCAAGCGGATGGTCGACGGGGCCGCCGATCCGGCCTACCGCGCCCGGCTGGCCTGGGAAATCGCCAATGGCCTCAGCCACGCCGTCGAAATCACCGCCGCGCGCCACCAGCCCGACGAGGCGATCAAGCTGGCCAAGGCCGCGATTGTGCTTTTCGACGAAAGCTCGCCCCTCGCCGCGCGGCTGCCCATGTACAGCTACGAGCGCGGGCAATTGAGCTACCTGCTGGGCGCCGTGTACGCGGTCGAGCGAGGCGACCACACCCTGGCGGTTGGGTGGTATGACCGGGCCGCGCCGTTGTTGGAGAAACCCGTGCCCGTCGCCGCCGTCAACGCCGGCACGCAGGGCGAGACGTTCGTCAGCATGGCGGTCTCTTATTGGGAGCTAAACAATCGTCCCGAGGCGCTGCGGCTGACGAGCCAGGGTCTGAAGTTTATGGAGCAAGCCGTCCGCGACGGAGCCCTGGCGACTCGGGCGCTGGCGATTCCCTACAACAACCTGGCCAGCATGCACGAGGCCCTGGGCGACTTGGACGAGGCGCGAAAGTGCTCCGAGCTGGCCGCCCGCTACGAATCCGAAGCCGCCACCAAGTAGCGCGCACCCACGCTCGCGATTTTTTCTGGTGCGCATCGTCGGTCAGCCCCCGGCTTTGCCGGGGGATCGTTGTACCGCGGCGCTCGACGGGTCGTTCTCCTACGCGAGCGAGGAATCCCCCGGCAAAGCCGGGGGCTAAATGGTTAACGGCCGATACGCAACTTCAAAACTGCTGCATCGGGCTAGCGATTCTACTTCCTCCGGAAGATGCGCTTGGTGTCTTCGATGGCGCGGCCCAGTTGCTCGACTTCGGCCGGCGTGTTGTAGAGGTAAAAGCTGGCCCGGGTGCTGGCGGTGATGCCCAGCCGCTTGTGCAGCGGCATGGCGCAATGATGCCCGGCGCGCACCGCGACTCCATGGCGGTCGAGAATCTGCGCCACGTCGTGCGCGTGCACGCGCTCGAGCGTGAAGCTGACGATGCCGCCGGTGCGCTCGGGCCCCGGGCCGAGGATTTTGAGCCCGCCGATCGCGCCCAACACTTCGTGCGCCAGCGTGCACAATCGCCGTTCGTGCTCGCCGATGGCGTCCATTCCCACCGCCGCCAGATAGTCGATCGCGGCGCCCAAGCCGATCGCCGGCACAATCGGCGGCGTGCCCGCCTCGAACTTCGCCGGCAGCTCGGCCGGCTCGAACCCGGCGGTGGTCACGCGGCGGATCATGCTGCCGCCGCCCAGAAAGGGCGGCATCGCATCCAAGAGCTCGCGGCGGCCGTAAAGCACGCCCACGCCTGTCGGGGCGAGCATCTTGTGGCCGGAAAAGACCAGGAAATCGGCGTCCAGCTCCGCAACGTCGGTGTGCTGATGGGGGACGCTTTGCGCCGCGTCGACCAACACCAGCGCCCCCGCCTCGTGCGCCCGGGCGATGAAGGGCGCGAGCGGGTTGATCGTGCCCAACACGTTGGAAACCGCCGCCACCGCCACGATGCGAGTCTTGGGCGTAAGAAACTCGTCGAGCGTTTCGAGCGCCAACTGCCCGTCGTCCGTGATCGGCAAGAATCGAACCACGGCACCCGAGCGAGCCGCAGCCTGCTGCCAGGGAACGATGTTGGAATGATGCTCCATTTCGGTAAGCAGGATTTCGTCGCCCGGCCCCAGATTCGCGTCGCCCCAACTGCGGGCCACCAGGTTGATGCCCTCGGTCGTCCCGTGCGTAAAGATCACCTGCTCGCCCGACGGCGCGCCGATAAAGTTCCGCACCTTCGCCCGGGCGTCTTCATAAAGATCGGTCGACTGGTCGCTCAGCCAGTGGACGCCCCGGTGCACGTTGGCGTAATGCTTCTCGTAAGTGTCCACGATCGAGCGGATCACCTGCCGCGGACGCTGGGTCGTGGCGGCGTTGTCCAGATACACGAGCGGCACGCCCGGCCGTTCGGCCGAGCGGTGCAGCACGCTGGCCAGGATCGGAAAGTCGGCGCGGAGGCGCTCGACGTCGAGTGCCGTCGGGCTAGCGGTTTTCATGGGCCGCCCCTTGTGTCCGGTCAAAACACTCAGTGGGGAGCGTCGCGGGTGCGCGCCCCGTTGCCGGCGACGGGCGAATAGATGGCCGTTTGCAGCGCCCGCCACGGCAGCAGACAGCACTTTTGACGATTGGGCGTCAGCCTGGCCCCGACGAGCGCGAGCATATCCTCGGCCGTAAAGCACTTCACGTCGTCAACTCGCCGGCCGTTCATCCGCTCCACCAGCATCGACGCCGAGGCCTGGCTGATGCAGCAGCCCTCGCCCTCGAAGTAAGCGTCGCGAATCTTGCCGTCCGGCTCGACGGCCAGCTCCACCCGCACCACGTCGCCGCACAGCGGGTTTTCGTCCTCGTGCGCGTGCGTCGCGAGCGGGCAAGGCCCGCGATGAAACGGCTCCTCGTAGTGATCCAGAATTCGCTGCTGGTACAGTTCGTCTTCTTCGAGCGGCATCGTCAGATCAAGCCGATAGGTTGATACCCTCACCGCGAACAAGCACGCTGGGTCAATCAATCCTATGGCTGCGTGCCGAAACCAACAAGACGTGGCCCCGGTGCGATTTTCCTGGTGCCATGCTCACGCCCGAGCGTGAGCATGTGACGTCAAACAGACGTGCCACCGGCCGCACGCCCGCGACCGGTGGCACGTCACTGGCTCGCGAATCCCAGTTAACGATCTTGTCCCCTCATGCTTGTAGCCTACAGCGTCCGCAGGAACGCGACCAGGTCCTTCCTCTCCTGGTCGTTCAACTTGACTCCCAGGACGAGGTTGAAGAACTCAACCGTGTCCTCCAGCGTCAACAAGCGGTCGTCGTGAAGGTAGGGCGGCGAGTCCTTGATGCCACGCAGCGGGAAGGTTTTGATCGGGCCGTCGGCGGATGCCTTGCGACCGTTGATCATCTTTTCGTTGAAAAAACGCTCTACTTGCAGGTTGTGCATCAGGTTGTCGGTGTAGAACGGGGCCGGGTGGCACTCCCCACACTGGGCCTTGCCAAAGAATAATGCCTGGCCGCGCAGCTCGCTCTCGGTGGCTTTGGCCGGATCGAGCTTGCCCAGGAGATTCAGCTTCGGCGCCGGCGGGAAGTCGAGCAGGTCCTGCATTTCCGCCATGAAATGCACCTGGCTGCCGCGCTCGAGGATGTTGACGCCCTTCTTTTGCGCTTGGACAGGGTCGCCGTCAAAATAGGCGGCGCGCTGCTCAAACTCGGTAAAGTCCTCCACGCTCTTCATCGCCCGCTGCGAACCGAACAGGCGCTGGATGTTGACGCCCCGCAGCGACGGCGTGTCGATGCGGTGCCGGTGCTCGTTGGGGCGGATGTCGCCGACGGTGTGGGTGGCGGCGTTCGTATGGCCGTTGGCGTGGCAGTCCAGGCAGGCCACGCCCTGGTGAGCCTTCAGCGCGCGGCGGTCTTCGGTGCCGTTGAACTGCGCCTGGGCAAACGGCGTCACCAGCAGCCGCAAGCCTTCGAGCTGCTTGGGATTCAGGATGTCCTTGAACAGCTCATTGAAGTTGGCCAGCGTTACCAGTTGACCGCGCGACACGTCGCCCAAATCCGGCCGGGTGGTCAGATAGATGGGCGCGGGGAACTCGGGCAGGAAATGCTGCGGAAGATCAAAATCGAGATCAAACCGCGCTAGGTCGCGCTCGGTCTGCTTTTTGACTTCGTCGATTTCCGGCTTCGGGAAGACCATGCCCCCCGCTTCGTGGTGCGGATGCGGCAAGGGAAAAAAGCCGGCGGGCCAGAGGTTTTTGCTCTTGATCTCGTCCGGCGACAAAGCGGCCAGCTTCGCCCAGGTCGTGCCCTTGGGCAGCCGCGCGCGCACGCCCCCCTGCACCGGCTTGCCCTTGGACATCGTGACACCCTCGGCCGGTCGGTCCGCCAGGTCATAACGCTCTTGTAGCAACTTCTGTTGGCGCTCGGCGAAGGCCGGTTTTTCCTGTTGCAGGCGCTTGACCAGCGTGGCAAAGTCTTCTTCTTCGGCGGCGGAAAGCGTCAACACTCCGCCGAAAAGCACCACGGCAATGAGTGTCAGGGGTAGGACCCGTCGGTTCTGGGGATGGTCGTTCATGAGATTGCACTCCTCGTCGACTTAGGGCGTTCTTAAGTATCCACGGAAATCACCGCCTGATAGCGGCGTTGAAAGGACTTCACTCGCTCGCTTTGGATATTGGGCCTGCGCGTCACGGTGCGGATGGTTTTTCCTGTTCCGCGGCGGCTGGCGCTTCGGCCGGTTTCTCCTCCTCCGGAACGGGTGGTTCGCCGGCCGGCTCCGCCTTCGCGGTCGGTTCGGCCGAGGGCGGCATCGGCTCGTCGCCGGCCGGCTCTTTGGCTGCCTCGGACGTGTTGGCCGGGGCGCTCTTGCTCTTGCCGTCGGGACAGCCGCAAACCACCAGCGCCGCAAGCGTCACCAGCGTCGCGGCGGCAAACTTTTTGGGTGCGTCGGTCATGGTCATCTTTAATAAATTCCTTCGATTGCCGCGCGATTCGGCCGCCTCAACTCTTGGCGCCGCTCTTGCCGGCAAAAAAATACTTCTCGTAGAACAAGCCCGCTATGGCTCCGCCCGCAAGGGGACCCACGAAATACATCCACACGTACGTAATATCGCCGTTCGCCACCGCCGGACCGAGCGTTCGCGCCGGATTCATGCTGGCGCCGGTCAACGACCCGCCGAACAGAATATCCATGGTCAGCACCAGTCCGATGGCCAGGCCGGCGGCGTTTCCATTGAGCCCGTGAACGCCGGAAGCCATCACGGCCACGACGAGAAAGAACGTCAAGACGCCTTCCACGACGATGACCTTAAGCGCGTTTGTGCCTTCGGCAGGATCCGGGCCCACGGGCGTCAAACTTCCAACGGTGGCGCCCAAGTTCGTCCCGTGACCGACGATCCACAGCAATAAATAGGCCGCGGCGATCGCGCCCAATAACTGGGCAATCCAATAGCTGATGGCCTTAACCCACTCGATGCGTCCCGCCACGGCCACGCCGAACGTTACCGCCGGATTAACGTGCGCGCCCGAGATGCTCCCCCAGGCATAAATAATCACCGCCAGCGCCAGCCCATGCGCCAGCGCCACGCCGACGAGTCCGCCGCCGGACGTTTCCGCCAGCGCCCCCGCACCAGCGCCAATCAGAACCAGCGTGAACGTGCCGACCAGCTCCGCCATAGCCGCCTTGGGATCCATACCTGTCACCTCGCGCCGGCAAGATTCGCTCGAAACTCACGCGCAATCGCGGGAAGTCGAATATATCAATAATAATTATTGGTTCAAGCGCCCCGTAAAAAAGAGGTCTGGAAGAGAATTCGCTCGACGTTGGCTGCTCGCGGGCGGCCACGCACTAACCACCATCCACTATCCCCCCGTTCCCCCGCCGGGAACTTTTTCGAAGCGGATGAAATACGATTCCTTGAGCATGTCCTTTTGCTCGTCGACCTGGCGGAATCCGCACGCGGTGATTTCCTTCACAAAGACCTCTTGACCCGCCCGCACGTGGCCCATGACAAAGGCCGAGCTGACTCCTTCGATGCGATGGAAATCGATCAGGATCAGGGCCCCGCCGGGCTTCAAGGCGCGATACACCGACGTCATCGTGCGTTCGGGGAATTCGAAATGATGGTACGTGTCGCAGATGAAGGCCAGGTCGACGGACGCGTCCGGCAGATTCACAGCGTCGGGCCGGCACACGACGCCCACGACATTCTCGCGCCCCACTTTCTTCGCCGCCTTCTCAATGTGCTGGACAAACTCATCGGAGATGTCGACGGCATAGACTCGACCCTTCGGCCCCACGAGCCCGGCGAACTCGCGCGTAAACAGCCCCGTGCCCGCGCCGACGTCGGCCACGGTCATGCCCGGCTCGATTTTGCACGCCCCCACGATCTGGTCCTTGTGATCAAAAGCATCCCGTCCCTCCCGCTCAAAGGTGCCGACGAATTCGGCGACGTTCGGGTTTTCGAACCGCTTGTTGATTCCCGGTTTGACGCTCACTTTCTGCGCCGCCGCGGGTACGGCGCAGATACCAAAAGCGATCGCCAGCAGAACGAAAAGTGCTTTTCGCATGGGGCGTTGTTTCCTTGTGTTGATTGGCCACGTGCGCCGTTGCCCAAATGCCTCGACGGACGCCATCTTACGCCGCCGCCGCAGGGCGATTCAACCGGCCGGTGCCGCCACCTGCCGGCACCTGCCGGCACCACAAACCTTCGCAACACCGCTTCGCGCAGGAATAAATCACGCGACCCTGGCGCGTACGGGTTCTCAGGCCAATTTCATGGCGAAGGACGTTTGACCGACGAAAACCAGGCGTTCGCGAGTCTGCTGCCGCTGTCACGACGAGTCCTGGCTCGTTCGTGGACGGCGAAACGATCGAACCGTCCCAGAGTCTGATATTGGGGAATCGCCTCATATCCCGTAACCTACCGTCAGTCATCCGACCCAAGGGTTCCAGGTTGGTCCTTTTGTCGAGTTGGCGAACCCAGTGGGATCTCACCGATGAGCACGACCTTGCCATTGTTGGAGGATGGTAGAGCCACCAGCCGGCCGGAGCGGACGCTGTCGATTTGCCTGATCAACCCGCGCTTCGATCCGTCCTACTGGGGTTTCGAGTACGCCCTTCCGCTCTATCCAGGCGACAAGCGCAGCACGATGATCTCGGGGTCGCTCTCCTCGGTGGCGGGGCTCTGCGGGGACCACCATGTGTACCTGCTCGACGAGAACATCGAGGACATCGACTGGGAGTCCCTTCGCAAGTACGACATTGTCGGCGTCACGGGGATGACCGTCCAGAAGGAGCGGATTCACCAGATACTCGTCAGGCTGCGCGATTTGAAGATATTCACGGTCGTGGGTGGCCCCTATGTTTCGGTCAAGGAATCGTTCTGCGAGGGTGTGTGCGACGTAAAGTTCATTGGCGAGGTGGAGACCACCTGGCCTCAGTTCCTCGACGACTTTGCCCGCGGCAAGCCCACCGAGAGTCGCTACGAACAGTCACGGCCGACCGACATGACCAAGGTGCCGCGCCCGCGATACGACCACCTCAAGGTCGATCGCTATGCGACCGGGGCCCTGCAGTACTCGCGCGGATGCCCATTCGAATGCGAGTTCTGTGACATCATCGTGATCTTCGGGCGCAAGCCCCGAGTTAAGGACCCGGACCAGCTCGTGGCCGAATTAGACGACATGCGCCGGGCCGGGTTCCACTCCGTTTTCATCGTTGATGACAACTTCATCGGGAACAAGAAGAAGGCCAAGGCCCTCCTGGAGAAGCTCATCCCCTGGATGGAGAAGCATCAATACCCGCTCCACCTGACGACCGAGGCCAGCATCGATCTGGCCAATGACCCCGAGCTACTGGATTTGATGTACCGGGCCAACTTCCGCAGTGTGTTCATCGGGATCGAGACCCCGCGTCTGGAGTCGCTCAACGAGACCAGGAAGTTTCAGAACGTCCGGGGTGACACGATGGAGGTGAAGTTGGCGCGCGTCCGTAACGCGGGCCTCGACGTCAATGCCGGGTTCATCGTCGGCTTCGACAACGACGACAAGGAGATCTTTGAGGACCAGTTCCGGTTCATCCAGGAAAACGGAATCACCCTCGCGATGGTCGGCATGCTGCAGGCGATTCCAAGGACCCCGCTCTACGAACGACTCCAACGGGAGGGCCGTCTGGTCGAGGAAGACCCCAACCTCAACTTCGTCCCCAAGCAAATGAGCCGCGAGGAGTTGCGTCAGGGCTACTGGGACCTGGTCAAGCGGCTCTACACCCCCGAGGCGTTCTTTGATCGCTACTTCAAGGTCTACGAGTCCCCTGAGTATCTCCAGCGACGGGCCGAGATCTGCAAGAAGGCCGGCGAAGGAAGACGCCTGCCGACCCTGGGCTACGGACTGGCCCTGCTTTGGTCGCTTTTCTGGGCTCTGTTGCGGGACGGTTCGCTGAGGTCGGTCGGGATGGTCTATCTGAAGTACTTCTTCACCCGAAACATCTGGTACCGACGAGACATCGTCGGCTTCGCGCAGTACATGAATCGCTGCGTGACACACTGGCACTTTTACAAGTTCACTCGCGAAGCGATCGCCGGCAGGCTACGGACCTACAACACTTCGTGAGCTGTCCATCGCCCCAGGCCATCAAAGGCACGTAGCCCGGATTATTCATTGCAACCGCGGATAAACGCAGATATACACGGATGATCCATGGAAAATCCTACCTGAATCGAATGCCCGCGGCGTGTTTTTTGGGAGTGACTTCGCTTATCTGCGTTTATCTGCGGTTCTATCTTCTTTGTGCATAATTCAGGCTAGCGCGCGCCTCACGGGCTTCCCAAACTTGCCCGGGGGCCGGCTCGTCAAAGGACTCATTCCGGACGAGAAGCGACTATCGAAGCGTCACCCTGAATTGGCCCGCTGCGCTTATTGAGTGCCTGAGTCCGCTCGGCGCCGAAATGCCTCGACGAAGCCATCTTACGCCCGCGGCACTTCGAGATTCAACCGGCCGGTGCCGCCACCTGCCGCCACCACAAAACCTTCGCAACACCGCTTCGCGCAGGAATAAATCACGCGACCCTGTTCCGGACCCTGTCCCCTTCGGCGACTGGCGCACAGGGTGGAAACGAGGCAACGAGTTACAGGGCCCGGTCCGAGCGCTCCGCCGACGTCTTTTCGCCGACGCCGAACTTTGCCCATTCACCCCACTCAACTCCATCACGACTCCGACATAGGTGACCGCCGCGACGACGTGTTGTGATCGCGTCTACGCTTATGTCGCGAAGCGGGTTTTCGCGAGTGCGTATCGTGCTACTTACCGACCTCGTCCCGATCTCCCGCTGCGAAGGTAATTGTGAATCTCGGTCCGCACCAATGATCGTTAGTTTCCGGCCTGCGTTAAAGTTTATTAAGCGTACCTGTCCCATTGCTTTTTGTCCGTCATAATTTTTTCTGGCGATACTTGCTTATGCGCTAATTGAATGGTTACATTTCATGGCGCCCGAGCCGATCGCCTCCGTGCCGCCTTTTCACGTTGCCACTCGTTGTTCGACACGGTTTCGTCGCTCGTTCACAAATCCGCCAACGATCTCGCCGAGTCGATAAGGAGGTCGGATGAAAGTCGAGAATTACGCTCAGCTTGCCTGGCCCGGCCTGCTGGCCATCCTCGCGAGCACCTACGTATACTGGGCATCCCAGCAAGAGCTCGTTTCTTCGCGCCCTTCGAGCCCGGGAAAGTACGAAGTTCCGGATCCGGTTCCGGCTCCCGGAGTTCGCACCGTCCACTGCCGCATGTGGGAAGATCCGATTTCCAGTGCGTATCAGCATTGGAAGGCCTTGCCGGAGCAGCACTCTCGGAATCTAAGGACCGTAATGGACTGGCAATTGGAGTCCCTTCAAAAAGCCGCAGCAAGCTCCAGGGACGCTGCCGACACTTCCGTTCGCCCAAGTGAAGGCGACCCCGCTGGACTGAACGATTGGCTAACAACTCTGCAGCGTACGTTGACGTATCTTGCCACCCTTACCGCGGACTCGTCAGATATCCGAGCGAAGGAAATGCGGGAGCACTTTCGCGATCTTGTTGACAAAACCGAGCCCTTTGCCACCCTTTGCCTGCCGGTTTTCTTGCCCGGCAGTCCCTACGCGGAGGACAAAGAGAAGCGGATGCGCATACGTTATGCGGTGGACACGGCGTTGTCGGAATCGGGGTACCACCCCAAAGATTCCAGCCACTTAGATTACGTGGTCCCGAAAGTCTTCGTTCGCGTGCTGCGCGGATGGCAACAGAGCGAGATCGTCGTGCCCGTCAAGCTTTACAGGCACGAAACGCATGACAGCGGCGACGCAGCGCAAAAGCGGCCACAAGTGCTCGTGTTTTGGATCAACGAGCCGGAACTCGGGCTGCGCCCGTTACTCGCCATGCACCGAATCCTCCAGGCGGTTTTTTCACGCGTGAACAAGGGCGACAAACTCAAGATTGCGATCATCGGCCCCGCTTCCTCCGACGCACTTTCCAACATAGCGGCGGAAGTAAAGCAAATCGTGGACGATCCGCGCAGCTCGCTGTCGCATTGGAGGATCGCGTCATACGAGCCGCGCCAGGCTCAGCAAGGCTTCTCCCCACTTTGGCGTCCGAAGCCAACAGACAATCAATGCGAAGCCCAAGGGCCCATTCTCATCTTTTCGCCCAGAGCGACCGGGGATATCAAATTCGAAGACACCTACTTTGCCAAGCTATATCGTGTCATTGGAACCGACGCACAGCTGGCGCGCGAGTTGAAGAATGAATTGGAAACCCGTGGCGCGCTGCCTGGTACGGTCGTCCTTATTACGGAGCATGACACGCTTTACGGGCGTAAATTTCCGCAGGAGTTCGCAAGCGCATTCCCGAAAAATGCGCCTAACGAGCCCGATCTCACCTTTCGTGTCTTGCGGGGCATCGACGGCAACGTGCCGGCCAGCGATTCCAAAGAGGATCGACCGACGCCTGCGCCGAAATCGGACAGCCTCGGCCTCTTGTCGGATTCCCCCGACGTCACCGAGCGGCCGCCCGAGGGCCGTTCGCAATACGACTACCTCAGGCGATTGCCTTTCCAGATCAAGGAACAGCCAAAAAACCGGCCGGTCACCGCCATTGGCGTTGTCGGTTCCGACGTCTATGACAAGCTGCTCGTGCTGCGGGCCTTGCGCCCACAGTTTCCCGACTGCGTCTTTTTCACCACCGACTTGGATGCCATTTACACGCACCCCAACGAGCGGGCGCACACCCGGAACCTCATTATCGCTTCGCATTTCGGGCTCTCGCTCGGCAACACTCTTCAGCAGCACACCCCTCCGTTCCGCGACAGTTACCAGACCGCCACCTTTCTGGCGACTCGCCTGGCGATTCATCACGATGCGCGTCAAGGCTCACTTCGAGATACCAAGCAAACCGCCCAAGACGATGCGGCCTGGGAGAAGATGGAGCGCTGGTTTGAGGAGTACGAACAGGAGAAAGGCGCTCGCGTACCACCGCTTTGCTTTGTTGTCGGAAGGACGAGCACGCGGCAGTTGGAGACCCCTGCGGTGGGAAAGGCCTTGGACGGCATTCAGCCGCCCGCCTCGCCCGATTCGGACGCGTGGCACGCGCTCTTTGTCGGAAGCATCGTGCTGGTGGCCGTCGGCGGCGCGCTGCTGCTCGTGCATCGTGACGCGCTGTTCGATTTTGGCAACGATGCGGGCAACGGGCACCGGGGCGGCCAAAGCGGTAAGCAGGCCCCCAAGCCAGGCCCTCCGAACCCTGTCACCAGAAGCCTCGGCGCTCTATTAGGACTGGGCATCGTGACGATTCTGCTCGTGGGCGTCGTCGGAGGACTGGGCTTGGACATCGCCTCGCCGCTGGGTGGCTACAGCACATGGCCCCGCAACATGCTCTATGCGATCGCCGGAACGTGTGCTGTATGCTGTCTCTGGTACTTGTTCCTCAAGTTCCGCGGCCAACTCGACACCGCAATCCGGGCCCCACACTTGGCCGATTGGATCCGCCTAGTGGCCGACGAGCATTCTCCGACGATGCATGCCTGGAAGAGTACGATGCTGGGGATTGTGCTCGTTTACGCGGGGGTCGTGTTTGTGTACGGCGCCTATTCGTGGGCCACGTTGGCGGCCGCCGTCGTCGCTTTCGCTGCGCTAGGCGCTGCCCTGTATTGGCACAAGGGACCTGACCGTCAATGGGGCCTGTTGATCCCCAGCGTTCGGAACAACCTGTTGTTAGACGGCAAGCAGCCCGAAAACTCCATCATCTGGGCGATCGGGGCCTTGCTGGCCATTACCGCCTTAATGCGTCTGTGTGAGGCCTTCCTGATGGGACCGGCCGCGGGGTGGCACCCCACGTCGACCAGCCGACACGCGATCACGCGATTCACCGATTGGCTGGCCGAGGCCTTCGCGTTCGCGACGGTGGGACTACTCTTCTCGGCATTGCTCTACACGCACTTTTGGTGCAGGGAATTCTCACGCGAGGCCCGGCGCCAGGCGCAAGACTGGCACGACATCGACAGTGAATACGATCGGCTGTGGCTGGTGGGAAAGCTGACCTCCGTGTCGAGCAGCCTGTTGCCCGCGCTGATGGCGCTGCTGCTCGTTCTGGTTCTCGCCTATCACCCGTTGCTATCGCCGACCCCCATGCCGACCGGGGTGTTGGTGATGACCAGCCTGGCTATGCTCGTGTTCGTCGGTTCGGCGCTCCTGCTGCGGCGGCAATTCGGCCGGGAACGTGCCCAGGCACTGGCCGCGATCCAAGTCCGGATTTCCGCATTCCCAAGCCAATTCGACGAGGCGCCCACGGATGCGCCTGCCAAAGCCGCCAACCAAAGCCGCCGCGTGAAAAAACGGAAAGCGCAAGGCGGCGGCGACGATGCGAAAGCAACGTCGGTGGCAAGCGCAACCGCCAAAGAAGACCCGCAGTTGAAACACCTCGAACGCCGCAAACAACAAATCGAAGCGCTCTCCGACGGTGTGTTCCAGTCTTGGAATCAAGCGCCGCTCGGCTGGATCCTTGGCGGCGGAACGCTGTTGGCACTGGTCGACTGGTGGGTTCGCGGTTTGACCATCGCGCCGTGAGAACCCGACCTTCCTCAAGGCAGGTCCGTGGTATTCCAGGGTGGCTGAAAACGCGCGTTGCCTCGAGCGCAAAAACCTGATTTAAGGTATATTGGCGCAGTCTCGACTCGGCGGGAAGTATTTCACGTCGGGGGGTGCGATGGATTTTCGCCGCCACGAAGAATGTAAATCCAGCGCGACGAATCACTTCCGGCGAGGCCGGGGGGTCTTTCGCGCGCACGCTGTATAGCTATGAAAAACTCCCCGTCAAAAACCAGGCCAGGTGGCCTGATTTTGAAAATCGAAATTAGGCCAGAGGGGAGGCGAGAGCCCGGAGGAAAAGAGCCATTGGCCACCGAGGTACGCGAGGACACCGAGGACGAGAATCATGACCGCAAAGACCTTGCTCTGTGCCCTCGGCGTGCTCTGTGGCTAACGATTGCTTTCCCCTAACTAACCCTACAGCGCCCGCTCAGGCCCCAGGCCGGAGGAAAAGAGCCATTGGCCACCGAGGTACGCGCGGACACCGAGGTCGAGAATTGTTGACGGCAAAGACCTTGCTCTGTGCCCTCGGCGTGCTCTGTGGCTAACAGATTGCTTTCCCCTCGTGCTTAAACGCCGAACCGCTCAAGCGAGTAAATCACCAACACCGCCGCCGTCCACGTGAGGCAAACGACCATGAACGCCAGGCCGATCAGGGCCAACACCATCGGCCAGCCGCGGGTCCAATAATAAAAGGGATCCAAATCGCTCGGACGCGGAAACATGTAGGCCATGCTCGAAAACCCAACCAGCGCCCCCAATCCCACAGGAAAGAACCACCAGTGAAACGCCGGCACGCCCAGCCGATCGAAGGCGTAGGCTAATCCCAGGAACCAGGCGACCAGGTAAATCGAGCCGAAGTGCACCGCGCGAATGTCGCGAATGTGGGGCCGCAGGTTGTTCTTGGGCACGATGTCGACGTAGGCCCACAAGATGCCGGTGACGACCACGGCCACGATGTGAAAGGCCACCAGGACGAAGTACAAGGATTGCATCGCGTTTCCAGGCCTCGTCGTGCGTCTTCCCGAGGGCCGCGCGTCAGCACTTGAGGATTTTGGGATTGGCGAACCAGACGAGCTCGCCTTCGCCGGGGGCGACCTGGTCGTCGAAGCGGATCGCGGCGACGGCCCCTTTGGCAAACGCCATGCCCCCGTCGCGCATGCCCAACAGCGAAGCGGCCAGTCGGTCGACGTCCGGCGCATGGCCGACCCACGCCAGCGTTTCGACGTTCTGGGCGTTGGACCATTCCACCAGCTCCTCGAGCCGGCTGCCCGGCTCCAGAGCGTCGAGCGGGACCAACGAGGGCGGCGGCGAGAGGCGCTCGCACACCACGTCGGCCGTTTGGCGGCACCGCACCATCGGGCTGGTGGCCACGACCTGGGGCGCGAAACCGCGCCGCGCCAGTTTCTTGACCACGCGGCGGAATTGCTTTTGGCCTTTGCCCGTCAGCGGCCGCAACGAGTCGTCCGGCCAGCGCGGATCGCCATGTTGCCCCGCGTATGCGTGGCGGATGATGTACAGCGTCGTCATGTCGGCCCTCGTGGGGTTGCTGTCGTTCAAGGCGGTCAATCAAGTTAACGATCGCGCCACATGACGGCGCTGGCAATGCCCAGCTCGGCCTGAACGCCCTGGATGGCGGTCATGAACCGCCGGGCATCGCGCGGATAGCCGGCCGTCGGGGCCAGGTCGCGCACGCGCCGGCACCAGAAGTCGTTGAAAGCGCGCATCGCCAGCTCGCGGAGGTATTTCGACGCCATCGACGCCAGCGCGGTCGGCAGAAACGATTCGGCGCCGACGCGAAAGCGCACGTCGATGCGCGTTTCGCCCGTGCCCCAGCGATAGATGCTTTCGCTGACGCTTTCGCCGTGAACTTCCACCAGCACGTCGGGGAACTGCTGCTGGAGCAGGCGGCCGTACTGGTTGCGTGCGCCGTGCTTGTCGCAAACGGCGAGCACGGGCTCGCCGGCGCACAGGTCAAGCACTTCGGCCACGAGCGCCAGAGTGACCTTGGACAGCGCTTCGGCTTTCGTGCCGTACTCGAGGGTCGATTGATTGAACTGATCGGGAAAGACGGCCCGGCTCCGCAGAGCCAGCAGGCGCACGCCGGACCGGTCGAGGGCCTCTCGCAACTTGGGCACCAGCCGCACCACGTCGTCGGCTTCGGCCGCCAACGGCAGCCGCAGGTCGTAGTCGACGTGCCACGGCAGGTTGGGCAGGTACGCCAGGGAGTCGGGATCGAGCAGTTGCCAGACGTCGAGCCAATCGCAGGGGCAATGATTCACAAGCGCCAGCGCCGCCAGCACGCCTCGCTCGAGCAGCTTCAGCCCGCCGGAAGGCGTGTAAATCAGCTTGGAATCGGCGATGGCCAGCCGGCCGGCGGAGCTCGAACGCGGCGATTTGCAGACGACGCTTTTCAGCCGCTTGTACAGATCGGTTTCTGACGCGGGCTCGTCGATCCGCCAGACGGATGCCGAGACCACCATGGGTCCCAGATTCGGCGCGTAACCGGCTTCGTCCGTCCCAATCAAGTACGGCATGGCTGGCTCCTCCGTGTCTTTCGGGCGCGGTCGTGAAGCGGCTCGATCGGCGGCAGTATACCAATTCCGCTCGTCGGCGCCCAAGCGGGCGATGGCGGGCGGCAAGTCGCAAGCGGGCGCTTCGGGACGGTTTGGTTTGGCGGTTTGCCCTTGCCCGGCGCTTCGCGCGGTTTTCCGTGACTGCGCGGCATGTTACGATGCATGTGGCGGCGGGAAATTCCGCGCATGCGCGAGCCATTTTTGTGGCCTGGCCGCCAAAGTGCCGCCCCGGTTGGCTTCGGAGTTCCGCGATGAGTCTGCTTCGCAGCGTGCTTGGCGTCGTTCTCGCCGGTGCTTGCGCGCAATTTGCCGCCGGCGATGCCCTGGAACGGATCAGGCCTGAAAAGCTGCGCGCCACGCACGAGAAGATCGAAGCCTTGAAAAACGAGCGGCGCGCGGTGAGCCTGTCCAGCGGTTACGACGACGTGCGAACCCTGCTGCACGTCCACTCCGCCTTTTCGCACGACAGCCGGGGCACGCTCGATGAGATTATCGCCGCCGCCAAGGAAACGGGCGTGCGCGTGATCATGTTCAGCGAGCACCCGGCCGGTCATTACGACTACGTCGACGACGGCCACCGCGGAATGAAAGACGGAGTGCTGTTGATTCCCGGCGCCGAGACGCGCGGATTCCTGGCCTATCCCAAGCGCAGTATTCAGAATCACCAGACCAACACTCCGCAGGAATTCTCCGACCTGGTGCGATCCACCGGCGGACTGGTCTTCTTGTGCCACCTGGAAGACCGAATGGACTGGGAGATCGCCAACCTCACCGGCACCGAAATCTACAACACGCACGCCGACTTCAAGGACGAATCCAAGTTCGTCGCCGCGCTCCGCTCGCCGCTGGCGATGTTCAGCTTGATGGGGGCGGTGAAGCAATATCCGCAAGAGGTTTTTGGCGCGCTTTTGGACTATCCGGCCGACTACCTGAAGCGCTACGACCAGTTGTGCCAGAAGTCGCCTCACACCGGCGTCTCGGCCAACGACTCCCATCACAACCAGGCGTTTCGAGCCAGGTTGACCGAAGGCGGCAAGGTGCTGCTCGAGGACGCACTGGGAAAAAAGCTGGCCGAACTCGATCCTGAAAAGCTTGCGCCCCTCAAGCTGTTGATCTCCGGAAAACAACCGGGCGACCTCATTTTGGACCTCGATCTCGATCCCTACGCCCGCAGCTTCCATCACACGAGCACGCACCTGCTCGTGGACGAGCTGAACGAAGCAAGCGTATGGCAGGCTCTGGGGGACGGGCGAGCGTACGTGGCATTCGATTGGATCGCCGATCCGACCGGTTTCGTGTTCCGCGCCGACGCCGCAAACGAGAATTGGCCGATCGGCAGCGAAGTGTCCACCGCCGAGGGATTGCGACTGCGCGCCGAGGCCCCCTTGGAAGGGCGCTTCAAATTGGTGCGCGACGGCGAAGTGATCCTCCAGCGGGAGGGACCATCGATCGACGTTCCGGTCGAGCAACCGGGCGTCTACCGCGTCGAGGTCTGGCTTTCGCTGGCCGGCGAGGCTCGACCCTGGATCCTGACCAACCCGATCTACGTGCGGGGGCGATGACCATTGGGAGTGAGGCCGATCATGTCCTAGTGGGGTCGGCGCGAAATCCGTCGAGTACTGGGTCTCCCATTGGTCGCCCCTCGGGTAAGCTCAATTCGGGCGTTATTAGCACCGTGTGAATAACGCCGTCCGCCGCGGCAGCAGGACTAGACCGACGGCGTTCGGCGTGGCTAGGATGAATCGTTGGGGCCGGCGCAAAGGCACGGCTCGCGGCCGCGGCAACTCTTCGGGCGGGGGTCTACGGCGATCGAAAGCCAGCGCACAAAGATGCTGAGGTGGGGAACTGCATGGCAACCGAGCTGCAAAACCTCGTGGCCGAGTTGGAATCGAACATCGGCCAGGTCGTGTTGGGCAAAAGCGACGTCGTGCGCCTGTGCGTCGTTGCTCTCTTGGCCGGCGATCACCTGTTGCTCGAAGACGTGCCCGGGGTCGGCAAGACGCTGATCGGCAAAGCGCTGGCCAAGAGCATTTCCGCCGCCTTTTGCCGCATTCAATTCACGGCCGATCTGCTGCCCAGCGACATCACCGGCGGCAACGTCTACAACCCTCAGACGGGCCAGTTCGTTTACACGCGCGGGCCGATCTTCGGCAACATCATCCTGGCCGACGAGATCAACCGCACGCCGCCGCGAACGCAAAGCGCGCTGTTGGAAGCGATGAGCGACCGCCAGGTAACCGTGGACGGCCAAACCTATTCGCTCCCCCAGCCGTTTATGGTCATCGCCACGCAGAATCCCTTCGAATTCGAGGGAACCTATCCCCTGCCCGAGAGTCAATTGGATCGCTTCCTGATGCGGATTGCCGTCGGCTATCCGGAGCGTGACGACGAGTTGCAGGTGCTCAGCAGCCATCGAATCGGCGAGCCGATCGAGAATTTGCAGCACGTGCTCGACGCCGCGCAAATCCTCACGCTGCAGCAGGCCGTGCGGCAGGTGACCATGGACGAGAGCATCAATTCGTACCTGCTGGATATCGTCGATGCCTCACGGCAATGCGACGAGCTGCGCGTCGGTGTCAGCACGCGCGGGGCCCTGTGCCTGTATCGCGCGAGCCAGGCGCTGGCCTTGACCGAGAACCGCGATTTCGTCATTCCCGACGACGTCAAGCGGTTGACCGTGCCCGTGCTTTCCCATCGCGTGATCGCCAAAGCATACTTGCAAGGCACGCATCGCCAGACGATGGAGGCCCTGATTACCCGGCTGGTGGAAGAAGTTCCGGTGCCGCGCTAAGAGAGGTGACTCGATGGCCCGCCAGCGCCAGATTTGGCTGTGCCGCGAAGGCCTCTATTACGCGGCGGTTTTCCTGGCCGTGCTCATCGGCGCAGTCAGCCGGCAGTTGAACCTGTTGATGCTGTTGGGCTGCGCGCTATCGGGCCCGTTGTTATTCAGCCTGGTATACGGCCGCCTGGCATTGCGCCGGCTCTCCGTCGAGCGCAAGCTTCCCACGCACCTGTACGCCGGCGAGCGACTGAAGGTCGATGTGACGGTGACGAATCGCCGCCGCTGGTTCGGTGTCTGGGCGATTCGGGTGGATGACTTCGTCGAGCGCGACGGTGCCCCCGCCGCGGAGGCGGCCGGCGTGGGCGTGTTTTTCCCCAGGGTTTCGGCCCGCGAAACGCGCCAGGTCAATTACGACGGACGACTGCCGCTGCGCGGACTGTATCGCTTCGGACCGCTGCGCGTTTCGACCCGGTTTCCGCTGGGCCTGGTGCGGCACAGTTACGAACTGGACGATCGCGCGGAGTTGCTCGTGCACCCCAAGCTCGGGCGGCTGGTCCACGGTTGGGCCAAAATGATCCGCGAGCACGAAGCAGGCAGCGAGCGCATGTCGCGGCGCGGATTGCTCGAAGCCGACTTCTACGGACTGCGCGAGTGGCGTCCCGGCGACAGTCGCCGCTGGATCCATTGGCGGACTTCCGCGCGGCGCGGGTCGCTGATCGTGCGCCAGTTCGAGCAGCGGCGCAGCCAGAACCTGGCGCTTTTGATCGATCTGTGGCAGCCCGTCAATCCGACCGACGACGAGTTGGCGCACGTGGAGACCGCGATCAGTTTTGTGGCCACGCTGATCGCCGACGCGTGCCGCAAGCCGGGCACTCGACTGATGCTTGACCTGGCCGCCCGAGAGCCGCTGCGCCATTCGGGCCCCGCCACCCCGCTGTTTCTGCGCGAACAGATGGACGCCTTGGCGCTGGTCGAGGCGCATCATGAAGACGCGTTTCCCAGCTCGTTGGGCCACGCCCTGGCGGTTGTGCCCGCTTCGACTCCGACCTTCGTGGTGAGCACGCGGCCCATCGATTGGGATGCCCTCGGGCAAGCGGCCGCCGAGCGCGACGCGGAGTTGGCGGGGCGAACGTTGCAGGGTATCCACGTCGGGGAGAACGAGCTGGCGCGGTACTTTCAGCCTTGAAGTGGAGAAAGGCGCCCCATGCGAGGCGTGCGACTGGAACATTTGTTGCGGCTGGCGATCTCCGTGCAGATCATCGTGGCAACCGCGTTGTTGGGCATCGGCGAGCGCAACGTCATGTTGCCGTTGGCGACCCTGCTGCTGTTGGGTGTTTCAGCGTACGTCACCGACCTGACGAAACGGTTTCACCTCAAGCAACCGACGGCCGACGTGCTGGCCTTGGGCGTGGTCATCATGTCGGCGGTGGGCGCCACCCAAACCGATCGTGCGGGGCTGCTCGTGGCGGTGGCCAACTTGCAATCCTATTTGCAGTACGTCGTGCTTTTCCAAGTCAAAACGCCGCGCGTCTATTGGCAATTGGCGCTATTGAGCCTGGGACAGGTGGCGATTGCCTCGACCTTGGTGCCCGGCCCGGCGTTCGGATTCATGTTGCTGGCTTACATGCTGGCGGCCACTGTCAGTTTTTCACTGTTGCTGTTGCACGCCGAATCGGCAGGGCTATCCGCCGGCGCGGCAATGATTGCCGGGTCCACGGGACTGCGGGGACCGGTTTTGACCGGCGCCGCGGCGCCGGTCGATCCGCTCGCAGTTGTGCGCGGATTGTTGGCTCCGGCGGCGCTAGTCTGCTCGATGACCATGATAGCTGGCGCGCTGCTTTTCTTCACTCTTCCCCGTTGGAACGTCGCCAATTTTGAGGTCGCCAACAACGAGCCCCTGCGCACGGTGGGGTTTTCGAAGACGGTGTTGCTGGGAGAACTCGGCGAGGTCGTCAACAATCCCGAGCTCGTGATGCGCATCCAGTTTTTTCGTGGCCGCGGAAACCGGGCGATTCAGCTCGATGGAGAGCCGTTGTTCCGCGGCACGGTCGTGACGCGATACGAAGGCCGCACGTGGAGTCGTGACTCGCCCAGCAATCCGGTCATGTTGCCGACCGAGCCCAAGAGTACGATTGTCCGCCAGCGGATCACGGCCGAGCCGCTCGACGTCGGGGAGCTGTTTTGCGTTTTCCCGGTGTTTGCCTTCGATCAGTCCGATCCGCGGCTGCGCGTCAATTCCGCTTCCGACCAGCTCATTCGGCTGCAGGAGTATCGCGCGCAGACGGTGGAATTCGAAGTGGCCACGACGGGCATCACCGGCAATCGCCAGCGCGACATCGTGCCCTGCGAAGCGGGCGTGTCCCAAGGCGACTTGCGACCGTTAAGGGATCTTCCCCCGCCCGATAGATTCGCGGGCTTGAGTGCGTTGGCCGCTCGCGTTGTCGCCGAACAGAACATCGACCCCCAAGAAGACGCTGCCGCAGCCGCTCGCGCGCTGTCGGACTATTTTCATCTCTCCGGTCAATACTTCTACAGCCTCAATCCACAACTCCGCGACGAGCAGCTCGATCCGCTGGAAGACTTCGTCACGGTGCATCGCTCCGGCCACTGCGAGTATTTCGCCGGTGCTCTGGTGTTGATGCTCCGCAGCCTGAACATCCCCGCGCGCATGGCCATTGGATTCAAAGGCGGTGAATGGAACCCACTGGGCATGTACTACCAGGTACAGCAGTTGCACGCGCATGCCTGGGTGGAAGTGTACCTGAAGCGCAGCCAGATTCCGCCCGGCACTCTGGCCCGCGAGGAGGCTCCGCACGGAGCGTGGCTGGTGCTCGATCCGACAGAAGGCACGCAGGAAGGCAATACCGCCTCGCAAATGACCGGGTTTGTGGCCCGGCTCCGTCAATCGGTCGACTACGCGCGCGTGCTCTGGATCAACTACGTTGCGAGCTTCAACTCGAAGCGCCAGCGCCAGGGTATTTACGAGCCCTTGGCCGCCGGGTTCGACGCGGCCATCGACAACCTTACCAGCCGGCAGGTTTGGCAGGACCGAATCGAATCGCTCGAAAAAAGCCGCGCGGGCAGATTCTGGCGTTGGTATCGCCGCCACTGGTTTAGCTGGCGCGGCGGACTCGTGGCGGTCGGATTCTCATTGCTGTTCGTCGGCGCGTTTTTCGCCGTTCGTTTCGTGGCGCCGGTTTTGCTCGGCCGCGGCTGGTTTGGCCGAGGAAAAAGCAAAGTTCGGCCGCCCGTGTTGGAAATGTATCGCCGCTTGGAAGCGGCCCTGCGGCGCGTGGGATTGGTTCGCCACCCTGCCCAAACCGCCCATGAATTTGCGCTCGTGGCCGGCGGCGAACTGGCCGAACGCGTCGAGTACCGCCGCGTCGCGCACTTGCCGCGCCGCGTCGTCGACAGCTTCTACCGCGTCCGCTTCGGCGGACGTACCCTGGACAACCAGGAAGCCGAGGCGGTAGAACATGCGCTGGCCGAATTGGAACTCGTGCTCGTGCGACTCGTCCAACGATAGCGGCGGCAATTCGGGTGTCGCTGTCCGACAGCGCAAGGCAGAAACGGGAAACGGGTCGAAAGCGTTACCCGCCAACCCCACCGTTCCTCACGGCCACACGTGCCGCCGGTCCTCCTCGGGTGTCTCTGGCGACTCTGTTGACGATGAAAATTGGACTGGTTGGATATCAGGGTTCGGGCAAGAGCACGCTGTTCGAATGGCTTACGGGCGTGCGGCCCGACCCGGCCTTGGCGCACGCGTCACAAAGCGCAATGGCCCCGATTCCTGACGCTCGCCTCGAGCTGCTCTCGAAGATCTACAACCCCAAGAAAACCACGCTGGCCGCCTGCGAATTGGTCGACACGGCCGGGCTGAGCCGCACTCACGAGGGCAATGCGGCCCGCTTGGCACAGATTCGCGAAGCTGGCTGCCTGGTACTCGTGGTGGGCGCCTACGACCGCGGCAACAACGCGCTGGCCGACGTCGACGGCTCTTCGGATGATTTTCTTCTGGCCGACCTGGAGACCGTTTCCAGCCGCATCGAGCGGCTGCGCGAAAGTTTGAAAAAACACCGGCCCAACCGCGACGCTGAAATGGCGGAATTGTCGGCCCTCGAACCGCTGCGTGCGGCTTTGGAGTCGGGCACGCCGCTGTCGGAGGCGGGCATGAACGACGAGCAGCTCAAGGTGACGCGCTCGTTTCACCTGTTGACCCAGAAACCCAAAGTCGTCGTGTTCAACATCCCCGATGACGAGAGCGACGCCAAGTCGCTCGTCGATCATTTGGCGTCGCGCACCCCATCCCTTCGCGCCGTGGCTGTGCCCGCACGCTTGGAACTCGAACTTTCGCAGATGAGTCCCGAGGAGCGTGACGCTTTCCGCCGGGAGATGGGCATTGGCAGCTTCGATCGCGGGGCTCTCTTGCACATGCTGCTGGACGTTTCCGGGCAAATGCTGTTCTTCACTGCCGGCGAAAAGGAAGTCCGCGCCTGGATGCTGC
The DNA here is from genome assembly GCA_040877415.1 of Pirellulales bacterium. Taxonomy (GTDB): domain Bacteria; phylum Planctomycetota; class Planctomycetia; order Pirellulales; family PALSA-1355; genus JBBDNV01. The sequence goes on along the minus strand of JBBDNV010000207.1, from coordinate 5,770 downwards.
GCCAAGGTGGCACCGCCGTGGAAGCGGCGGCGGCCATCCACACCGACCTGGCCCGCGGCTTTATCCGCGCTGAGGTGACGAAGTGTGAGGACCTGATCCGCCTGGGGAGCGAGCGCGAAATCAAAGCTCACGGCCTCGTGCGCCAGGAACCGAAGGACTACGTCGTCGAGGACGGTGACGTCCTGCTCATTCGATTTAGCGTGTAGACATGGGTCGCTACGTGATCGCGCGGGCAGCGGAATCCTTCACCTCTGGTTCCAAGGCATGCGCACAAGCAAGCTCGCCATGCCGCAACTGTCGGTGATGCCGGCATATGCCAGGCCCGCCCCGACCATCGCCGCCAGCGCGATCCAATAGGGGCTGACGAAGTAACCCAGCATCGAGCCGAACACGACCAAAAGGCCCGCGGCGATGCGCACTTGCCGTTCGAGCGACATGGTCCCTTGACCGCGGACGACTGGCAGCCCGGCGGCATTCCAGGCTCGCGTCCCTCCTTCGACGTTGACCACGTTGGACAGACCGGCCGCCTGAAGCTTCGCGCAGGCCTGTCGGGAACGCACGCCGGCACCGCAGATCACGTACAGGGGCTCTTGCCCGCTGCCGCTTCCCGTGTTCCGCAGCGCGGCTGGATCGAGTTGGTCGAACGGAATGCTGCGGGCGAATTCGACGTGAACGTCGCGGTACTCGACCGGCCGGCGGACGTCGATCAGGTCGATCTGCCTGCCGGCCCGCCGAAGCTCTGCCAGTTGTTGCGGCGCAATGGACGGAATCATGGGAGTGACCTCCTCGAATAAGACAATCGGTCTCGATATATCAATATAAGTATGTCCCTCGAAAATCCAAAGCTCGACGCCCGCCATTGCCGTTGGCGTCATCCGAGGGGATACTGGTCTGGTCGCCATTGCCGTTTCCGGCGCCAAGCTGGCGGCTGTCGTTCGATTCCAGAGGTTGCCCACGTGACTGACGATGCCAACATACCGATCGAGCGACCCTCGCGGCTGACCTTTTCGCCCCCCATGACCGTGCAACAGCATATTCTCCGCGAGCAGCGGCGAATCGCCGGGGCCTCGGGTGAGTTTTCGTGGCTCCTGTCGGGCATCACGCTGGCCACCAAGCTGATTGAGGCCAAGGTCCGCCGTGCCGGTCTGTCGGACATTCTGGGCGTCGAGGGACACATGAACGTCCAAGGTGAAGTGCAACAAAAGCTCGACGTATACGCCAACGACATGCTGTTACACGCCCTCAGCGTGCGCGAGACCGTGGCCATGATGGCGTCGGAGGAGAATGAGCAGCCGCTTTTGGCCCACGGCGGTTCGCCCAGCGCCAAGTACATCGTGGTGTTCGACCCGTTGGACGGCTCGTCGAATATCGACGTCAACGTCAGCGTCGGCACGACGTTTTCCATCCTGCGGCGCACGCGTCCGCTCGATGAGCCCGTGGCGGCTGACGAGGTGCTTCAGCCGGGCAGCAAGCAAGTCGCCGCCGGATACGTGCTCTACGGCTCTTCCACGATTCTCGTCTACAGCGCCGGAGGCGGCGTGCACGGATTTACGCTCGACCCGAGCATCGGCGCCTATGTGCTCAGCCATCCGGACATCCGCATGCCCCGACAGGGCAAATACTACTCGATGAACGAGGCCCATCTCGATCACTGTCCCAAGCCGTACGGGCGCTACGTCGCGCGGCTGCGCTCGGGCGGGCTGGGACGGCGCTATGACTCGCGCTATATCGGCTCGATGGTTTCCGACTTCCACCGCACGCTGCTCAAAGGGGGCGTGTTTCTCTATCCCCCCAACGACGAAAGTCCGCAAGGCAAGTTGCGGCTCCTCTACGAAGCCAACCCCATTGCCTATATCGCCGAACAAGCCGGCGGCAAAGCCAGCGACGGCCGCCGCCGCGTTCTGGACGTCAGGCCCGACAGCATCCACCAGCGCACGCCGCTGGTGGTCGGCGGCGTGGACGAAATGCAGGCCTTCGACGAAACAATGGCTGCCGAGTGACCGCTCAAGGACGTCCCCATGTCGCCCCACGAAGATCGCAATCTGGACCTTGCCCGGCAGTATCTGGCCGCGATCGAGCGGGGCGACGCCGCCGATGCGGTGGGCCGGTTCCTGCATCCCTATGAACCCTGGTAGAGACCGGGCGAATCCGCCCGCTCCTTCGCCAGCACAGCCGGCCGGGCCGGGCGCCCAGCGCCGGCCGACACTTTGAAATGCTGCCGGTGTTTTAAGTACTTGGGTTCTTGTGTACGCTTATGGCAGGTTCGGCGTCCTGGAGTACTCGCGTTGTCGCGGAGCTTTCGGCCATGAAAAAGAAGTGGGTTCTGGCCGCCTTGGTGGCCGTCGTGGTTCTTGGCGGACTGGCTTGGGCCTTGATGCCGGCGGGATCCGATCCGCAGGTGGCCAGGGTCGCGGAGCTTCAAGAGAAGCTGTTCAGCGAGAACCCCCAGGTTCCCCGCGAGGGGCGGCGCAAGGCGTTTGAGGAATTTCGCACGGAAATGGAAAAGCTCACGCCCGAGCAGCGCGACCAGTTGATGCGGGACCATCCGCCCCAGTTTGCTCGGCAGATGGAAAAGAACATCGTCGCCTTCTTCGACCTGTCCGACAACGAGCGCACGGCGGCGCTGGACAAGCAGATTGACGACATGGAAAAGCGGAGTCGCGAATGGGAAAAGCGCCGGGGCGAGCGGGGCGGCGGGCGAGCGGGCGGACCGGGCGCCGGCGGACCCCCGCGCGGATTCGGCGGCCGCAACATGGATCCCGCCAAGCAAAACGAGATGCGCAAGCGGATGCTCGACAACACCTCGCCCCAGCAGCGGGCCATGTTCGGCGAATATTTTCGCCAGCTCCAGGATCGCCGCCGCGAGCGCGGCCTGCCAGAGATGCGCGGCGACGGACGCCGTCCGCTGTAGCAGGCTTGGAAACGAGCAATCGAGCCACCGAGGCCTCAGAGAGCACCGAGGTCAGTTGGCGGAAACACGCCGCAATCTTGACCTTCTGCGTTCGACCATACTCTCTGTGCCCTCGATTGCAATTCTGGTCTTTGGGCGTTGCTGCCTGGTCCTCTCATCTCTGCGCCCTCCGCGATCTCTGCGATTCCACGCCGTTCGTTCGGATCGCAGATTTGAAACGCAGAGGACGCAGAGGGCGTGGAAAAATTAACGTGCGATTCAGTGGCCGTGTTCTCTGGAACTCTCGGTGACCTCCGTGCCCTCGGTGGCTATTCTGGCCCCCCTGCCGCGCTCTGGCGCATGCCCCCCGCGCAGGCCGTTTGGTGGCCTGTTTTCAGATTTCCATTTTCAGTCCAATTGGCCTGCTTTTGGGGTCGGACTTTTTCATAGCTATACAGCGTGCGCGCGAAAAATGCCCGGCCTCGTCGGAAGTGATTCAGCGCGCAAGTTTTACATTCTTCCTGCCGGTGAAAATCGATCGCACCCCCCGAAGTGAAAAACTTTCTCCGAGCCGATACTCCCCCAACGTCCCTTAAACCAGAATTTCGCGTTGGCCGCAAACCCGTTTTCAGCCACCGCTGGCTGGGGGTCTGGGGTCGGGGGCTGGGGGTCAGTTCTTAAAACGAAGAACGCTCACAATCCCGACTCCTCATCTCCGTCCGTTCTAATTCCTGCCTTTCGCCTTCAGCCTCCGGCCTGGATTTTCGATCGTGGGCCGGGACTTGAGGATGAAAGTAGGCCAGCACTTCGGGTAAGGTCGGAGGCACTGGAAAACATGATCGTCAAACGGCCTTGAAGGTTGTCCAGAACTTTGAAGGCGTTCGTTCAGGGAGGAATCGCCGATGATTCTTGATTTGCCGGAAAACGACCGCGACGACGAAATTCTGGACGACAACATCGAGCCGACTTCGCCGGCGGAAGACAATCGGGCGCTGGAAGACAATGTCGCCGCCGAAGACGAGATTGCCGCGGAGGTCCCGACTGAAGGGATGGTCGATGTTTCGTCGGCGAACCTTGACGACGGCGTAACGGGAAGTCCAACTTTGCCGCCAGCGGACGCGCAGGCCGCAGAATCTCTTGCGGATCTTTCCGCCGGACAAGATGCCTCCATCCCGGCGGAAGCACAAAGCGATGTATCGCCAGCGCCCAGCACGCAGACGGATTGGTCCAACTTCGTGCCCGCGCCGGGCTATGCCGATCCGGAAACAGGGAGGCCGCGATTCCTGACCGGCAGGGTGGATCAGGCCGGCTTCGAGCTCAGGGAACTCGTGTACGGGCGGCGACCGATTTTCGACGCGGAGACGATCGAGCCGGGAGCGGGTCAACCGCCGCAGCCGCCGTCACTCCTTTCGCCGCCTTCGAGCAATGATGCGGCACCGCCATTCTTTCCGAGAGACAACGCAGGTGGCGGCGCGTCGCCAACGGTTTCGGTCGACGTGCTGGTGAGCTTGACCGGCGAGGCGATGGAGCAGGTTTCCAAGGGCTCAGTTCACAAGGCGGCCGAATTCTCGCGCGGAGAAGTTCTTGTCGTGGGCCGGAAGTTGTTCGAGCTCAATGAGGAAGTCAAAGCGCGCGAGCAGCAACGTCGCGTGTTGTGGGGGAGGTAACGCAGCCAACAACGTTGTCAGGGCATGCCCTGACCTACGAGAGGAACGTCATGGACGGTGAAGACGGTTGGGACAAATACTATCGCTGCGTGATCCAAGAGACGAGCCGGCTGGTCGACGAGATGCTGGACCGGTTTCGCGTGTCGCTCGGCGACTTTCTGTACGCGATGCTCAACTGGCCGACCGACGATTGGCGGGAGCAGCTCAATCGGTTTGTCGAGCACACACGCTACTACGGCCTGATCATTGAGCCCGAATCAATCCGCACAATTCACGACCTTATTGAAGCGCGCGTGAACGGCACTGGCCCCTTCGCCGTCCTCGGCCCCTACGGCGGACCGCAGTCTGCCGGAACGGGCCCTACCGTACAGCTCGCGATGGCTGTGAGCGTCGGCGTCGCGGCGACCAAGGCTCGGGCGCAAGAAGACAATCGCGAAGCGTTTTTCAACCGGAAGCTCGCGCTGGCCCAGGAGCATCTCGACGAAATGGGAAGAGTTCTGGAATCGCTCGGCCAGAAGCTCGATGCGGCGAAGGCGGATGAAACTGTCGAAGTCGAAACGGAAGTCGACACCATCGAAAACCTCATCTGGCAATACAACGACGCACTGGAGAGCGCGCGGGAGGCCTGGCTGGACGACGATCTGGGTGGCGATACGTACGACCGGCTGGTGCTGCTGAGTACGCCGAGGGCCTTCAACTTGCCGCTGTTCACCGATGAGCGGCAGGCTCAGCGGGCGAAACAGCAAGAGATTCGCATCGGCCAGCGGCTGGGCCAGCGCACTGCGACGCTGGACCGAATCATCTTCGGCATGAAGGTGATGGAGGCTGCGGGAACCGCGGCCAGCGTGGCCCTTGGCGCCGGCGTGGTGATCACGGCCGTTAAGACAGGAGGCAAATGGGCGATTGTCAAAACGATTGCCAAGACGGCGGCCGCGGCCGGAGCGGCGATGGCAGCCGGGGAAGCAGCCGAACACGGCTTGCGTGCCGCCGGCGCCAGCGAGGAAACGATTCACGGCGTGCGTCTGGCGGCGGAAGTGGTAACATGGCTGCTGTTACTGCGGCGCATCCGAGCGGCCGGTGCCAAGCCCGCGCCACCCGCCGCGCCGAAGCCGGCCGCTCCAAAGGCACCAGCTTCCGGCAGCCCGAGGGGAGTCGACACCAGGGCTTACGCATCAAAATTGGCGTGTTTCAGCACGTGCAGCAAGTAGTTAGG
>JBBDNV010000206.1:0-9448 GCA_040877415.1 Pirellulales bacterium | reverse complement strand
GTCGCCCACCGCTACAATCCTGGGCCGCTACGCGGCCGCTAGCAGTCGCAGATGTGTAGAACAACGAGGTCGCTGACCCCGGGTACAGGGTTTTCAAACGGCTTAGCCGATGAGCGCCCGAATCGGCGTGCCCGGACAAACCACCAAAGGACGACCCTGCGCATCGGGCAAAGCCAAATCGTCGGGCACGCCGAGCAAGTGATAGACCGTGGCCACCAGGTCGACCGGCGCCACCGGGTTTGACGCCGGGTAGGCGGCGTGGCGATCGGACGATCCGTACACCTGCCCGCCGCGAATTCCGCCGCCGGCCAGCACCGTGCTGAAACAACCGGGCCAGTGATCGCGTCCGTCGCGGCCCGCGCCGGCATCGCTGTTGCGCTGGCCGACGCGCGGCGTGCGGCCGAATTCGCCGGTCCACACCACCAGCGTCTCGTCGAGCATGCCGCGCTCGTGCAAATCGTCCAGAAGCGCCGAAAAAGCCTGGTCGGCCGGCGGGATCAAGCGTTCTTTCAGGTCGATGAAGTTGCGATTGTGCGTGTCCCAATACACGCTCACGTTTTTGATCCCGTCGCTCGGCCAGAAGACGGTCACGAGCGGCACTCCCCGCTCCACCAGCCGCCGGGCCTGCAAGACCGACTGCCCGTGCGGGTTCAGCCCATAACGCGCGCGAACCGCGTCCCCTTCCTGCGCCAGATCAAAAGCTCCGCCGGCCGTGGCCGAGTGCAGTATGTCGAAAGCCCGCGCGACGTGGCGATCCATCGCCCTGTGTGCCGCGTCCTGGTTGATCCGTCGAAGCTGGCGGTTGACGTCTCCCAACAGCGCGCGGCGATCGTCGAGCCGGGCCACGGAAACCTCGGCCGGCAGGCGGAACTCGCCGACGCGGTAGTCGCTGGCCGCCGGGTTGGCGTCGATCGACAAAGGATCAAACGTCTGCCCCAGCCACCCGGCCGTCTGCCCATGACTTTGCTCGACGAACCGCGGCACGTCGTTTTCCAGCTTCGGACGCAGCGACACAAACGGCGGCAGCGGATCGCGGCCGCGCCCCAATTGAGAAAGCACCGCGCCGACGTGCGGCCAATCGGCCCGCAGCTCGCCCGAGGTGGGCGGCGGCTGACCGGTGAGCAGAAAATGCGTGGCCGTCAAATGGTTGACGTCCGTATGGGTCATCGATCGGACGATGGCCAGCTTGTCGGTCCGTTCGGCCAGCCGGCCAAAATGCTCGCAAATCTGGATGCCGCTCACGCGGGTGGCCATCGGCTTGAATTCGCCCCGGATTTCAGCCGGCGCAAGCGGCTTCAAATCCCAGGTATCCTGCTGGGCGGGCCCTCCCCACATGAACAGCAGGATGCACGCCTTGGCCCGTCCGAAGGTCGCCGGCTGCTGCCGGGCCGCCGCCGTCTCGGCGGCCGTCGTCCGGGAGCGCAAAAGCTCGCCCAACCCCAGTCCGAACAACCCCAGGCTGCCGGCGCGCAACACGTCGCGGCGATTGGGAATGTGGCACGACACGCGATCGCAGGGCACGCTCATGGGGCCGATTATAGCCCCGGGCGACCCGCCGCGCAACGGCCGATGGAACCCTCGCTGCTGCGTCGGACTGGTAGGGGGGGCCCTGGTCGCCCAGGGGGTGCTAAGAATTTCGCACGTCTCGATTGACAGACCCCGCGCCGGCGCGGTACAAAGACGCCGTGTGCTAAAAAATACGCACTTGAGGCCCGGCCGCGAGCGAGCCGCATGTCTTCGATGGCACAAAAGCAGCCTCCGCCCCTGAGCCGCCGCGAACGCCAGATCATGGACATCATCTACGAGCGCGGCCCGTCAAGCGCCGGCGAAATCCGCGCTTGCATGGCCGACGCGCCAAGCTATTCCACCGTCCGCACCCTGCTGCGCGTGCTGAAAGACAAGGGACACGTCCAGCAGAAATCCGACGGCCCTCGTTACGTCTATTCCCCCACCGTTTCGCCCCAGAAGGCCAAGCGCTGGGCCTTGGAACGACTCGTCGCCACGTTTTTCGCGGGCTCCGCCGAAGCGGCGATGGCCACGCTGATCAATATGCACTCGGCCCGGCTCTCCCGCGCCGAGCTCGATCGGCTCCAAGCGCTGATTCGAACGGCCAAAGAAAAGGAAGGCGACAAGAAACAGGCGACTTGAACACGCGCGGCCGTGGCGGCCCGCTCGCCCATCCGCGTGTTGCGCTCGCAATCGCGCCGGCGCGCACGCGAGGGATTCGACCGCCCGGCAGCGACGAGGTGACGCATGCAACTGCTGCTCGAAGCCCTGACGTATCATCGCGGCTCCGATGAGCCGCTGAGCGTGATGGTCATTCTGGTGGCGCGGGTCACGATGGTGTTGGTCACGGGCTGGCTCGTCAGCCGCGCTTGTGCCCGATCATCGGCCGCCGTCGGACACCGCGTCTGGCTGTTGGCCATGCTGGGCACGCTGGTCGTGCCGATCGTCTGGGCGTTGACCCCGGATTGGCGCGTGCCGCTCGTCGCGGTGCACGTCGAGGGATCCGGCTGGCCGCGGAATCTCGGCCCGGCGGCTGAATCGAAGCCGCCGCTCTGGTCCGAGCTGCTGGTGGTCATCTGGATCGCCGGCACACTCGTCGGCCTTGGTTACATGGTTTTGGGAATTGTCTCGGCACGGCGCCTGTTTGGCGGCTCGCGGCCATGCGCCGACGCGGCGTGGCTCGATCTGCTTTCCGACCTGCGGCGAGAGACCGGTCTAACGGGCCGCGTCGAATTGCGGGTCACCGGCCGCTCCATGTCGCCGGCCGTGTGGAGCTTTGGCCGCGTGCAGATCCTGGTGCCCGAGGAAAGCCTGGCGTGGCCGCTTGCGCAGCGGCGCAGCGTGCTTTTGCACGAATTGGCGCACGTGGCGCGCCGCGATTGCGTGTCTCAAATGGTCGCCGCCGTCGCCTGCGCCGTGTGGTGGTTTCATCCGTTGGCATGGCATGCCGCCAGGCAAGTGCGCGCGTTTGGCGAGCTGGCGGCCGACGACTACGTAATCCGCGCCGGCGGCAACCGCGCCGACTACGCCGGCCAACTGCTGGCCATCGCCGCTCGGCTGGGCTGGGCCCGGTTGCCGGCGGTGGCCCAAACGATGTTTCACCCCTCGCACCTCGAAAGGCGGCTGCGCGCCATTCTCGATCCGGCCCGCCGGCGAGATGCGCTCGACAGCCGCCGCTCGGCCGCCAGCATTCTGTCCGCCTTCGCGCTGATGATTCCACTGGCAACACTGACCCCGTCGGTCATCCGCGCGCTCCCGAATCCGGCGGCCGGCGACTCGCTGCCGGCAGGCAAGACCCTGGACGTCGAGGTGTACCTGAAGCTGCGAATGACCGTGCCGGCAACGCCCGTTCAATGGCCGCCCGGCTATCGGCGATACCTCGAGCCCAAGGCTGAATTGCCCGCACAGCCGCCCCTCGCTCCGCCGCCCGCGACGTTTGAGCTGATACCGAATTGGGAAGCGGGACAACACGCCGAAATGCTCATCCCCAACTACGTGCCCGGCATGGCGCAAGTATTGCCCGTCGACCCGCTCCAAGCGTCAACAGCCCAGACGCTCTCGGCGACAGCGGTCGCCCCGCCGCAAGGTTACCTTGGTCCCTCCGCGGTCCAGTACACCACGCCGGTCGCCCAATTCCCTGACGCCCCGTCTGTCGCCGCCGTGCCGCCAGCCGCCGTGGCTGCCGGCCGGTGAACCCGTCCGGGCGATATTTGAGTATTTCAATCTGGCTGAATCTTTCGAGCCCGGAGCCGGGTATCCGGTGGTGGAACCATATCGTCGCCGTTGTCGCCGAATTCCGCCTTGCCTGCGGGTGGGTGGAAGTCGAAACAGCGACGCCAAATCGGACTACCAGGGACGCCCCGGCGCGCGGGTTTGACACCGCCCCACGCCGGGGTCATTTTTTGGCCCTGCCACCGCGAGGCCCGCATCCCATGCTCACGCTTCGCGAGCATGCCTTATACTAACCCGACGCGCCAGCGAGGGTTCTTCGTTCCTCGGTCTTGCTTGCCCGCGCGGATTGGAATCCGGTCCGACAAAAAACCCTCGCTCGCGCTTCGGGTTAGTATGGCCCCGGGACCCTTGCGATGATCATCGACGTGCATAGCCACACCTGGCGCTTTCCCGAGCATTTCGGCGATGACTTTGTAGCACAGGCAAAACGCGCAAAAGCCGGCGGCGACGTTGATCTGACCGTCCGCTTCGAGGACTATTCGCGCGGGGCCACGCCCGACACACACACCATCGTCTTCGGCGGCAAGGCGCGAGCGAGCGGACTTTGGGTCGATGATCGCTACGTGGCCGACTATGTGGCCGCGCATCCCGACAAGCTGATCGGATTCCTTTCGGTCGACCCGACCCAGGACGGCTGGCAGCAAGAATTGCACGCGGGCCATCAGGAGTTGGGCCTGCGCGGCATCAAGCTGTTGCCGATGTACGCCGGTTATCGCCCCGACGAAAACCTGCTCGATCCGCTGTGGGCCTACGCCGCGCGGCATCACCTGCCGGTCCTTTTGCACACCGGCACGACGTTCATTTCCCAGGCCGTGCTCGAATGCACGCTGCCGCGGCATCTGGACCGGGTCGCGATCCGATTTCCGGAAGTGAAGATGATCCTGGCCCACTTGGGCCATCCCTACGAGGGCGAGTGCGTGGCCGTCATTCGCAAGCATCCGAACGTGTACGCCGACATGAGCGCCCTGCACTACCGGCCGTTTCAGCTTTATCACAGCCTGATGCTGGTGCAGGAATACGGCGTGTGGCCCAAGCTTTTGTTCGGCAGCGACTATCCGTTCACGACGGTGAATGCTTCGATCGACGGCTTACGGTCGCTCAACGGCATGCTCGAAGGCACCGCCTTGCCGCGTCTCGACGAACGCGCGATCGAAGCGCTAATTCACCGCGACGGCCTCGTGCTTCTCGGGCTTCGATGAACCACGCTTTCCCCGGCCGGGCCGCTCGACGCTGACTGGATCGGGAAACGATCCGCGGCCGAAAAAGATGCGCCGCGCGAGCGACCGGCCCGCGCGCAGACGCAACAGCGCGAAGCCGGCTTCCAGCATCGCGTTCGAACCGGCCAGATCGTAAACGGCGCGCAGCGCGCGGCGGGCCCGATAGCGGCGGCGAAACGTTCGGCCGTCGTACAGGGCCAGGTGCGACGCGTCGCCGGTCGAAAGGAACCGCCAGGTCGCGGTGGCCGCGAGCTGGGAGAGTCGCAGGCAAGGATCGAGCCCGCCGGCCGAGAGCGGCGAGACCGCTCCGGCGGCATCGCCAATGAGCAAGCCCCGCCGGTTGGCCAGGTTCGCGAGGATGCTGCCCACCGGGATGCGTCCGGCCCGGCGCTCCACCAGCTTTGCGCCGCCCAAGGCCGCGATCGATTCGACGCTTGCGCGAAATTGCGCAAGCGCAAGCGCCGGCTGAAATTTCGCCGGGTAGCCGCCGACGCCGACGTGCACGCTCGTGCCGTCGTCGGCGATCCAGGCGATGTAGCCCGGGGCCACGCGACGATCGAAAAAGCAGTGCAACCGCGGCCGGGCGTCCAGCGAGCGGCGCTCATAGACTTCTTCCAGGCCCACGATCAAGCGCCGGTTTTCGCTCAGCCCTAACTCGCGCGCGACGCGCGAATCGGCCCCGTCGGCGCCCACCAGGTACCGCGCGTGCACCGACTCGTCCCGGCCCGAGCTCTTCAAATGCACGAGCGACCCGCCGTCGGCCGCCTCGCAGCCGCAAAAACTGGTCGCTCCCAGCCACTCGGCGCCGGCGGCGCGGCAATCCTTCAGCAACCGCAGATAGAGCGGACCCATGCGGCCGATGCGAAACTCGTCCTTTTCGCTTGCCAGCTCCACTTGCCGCCCTGCGGGCGAATACAGCGTCACGTGCCGGATCGGCGGTCCAAGGTAAGCCGATGGCAGGGCAAAATCCTCGATCGAACGCTCGACGAAGATGCCGGTCGTGTGAATCGCCTCGTCGGGCGACCGCTTGCGGTCCACCAGCAACACGCGCAATCCGTAACCGGCCAAAAGCCGCGTACACTGCAGGCCGGCCAGCCCCGCTCCCACCACCAGCACGTCATATTGTTCCATGAAACTTACTTTGTACTGCAAAGTTTTGGGGCAAAAAAAAATCCAAATGGCGCCTCGTGCGCGTCACGCGGGCGAGAAGCCTTGGCCAAGTCGCTTGGCGGCGGCCGCTTCGGCGCGTCCCGCTTCCAGCGCGTCTTCGACAACCAGTTCCAGGACGCCGATGTAGTCGACGAACCGGCGCCGCCCTTCCGGGGTGAGCCGGCAAAGCGTTTGCGGCCGCCGCTTGCCAAAATCCTTGCGCACGTCCACGAGGCCGGCCTCCTGCAGCACCTGCAAATGGCGATTCAGGTTGCCGTCGGTCAGCGCGCACTGTTGTTTCAGATCGGAGAAGGCCACTCCGTCGCCGTGCGTGGCCAGCGAGGCCAGGATTCCCAGCCGCGCCTTCTCGTGAATCACGCGCTCCAGGCCTTCGTAGGCGAAAGGCGCTTTCGTTTTCGGCGATTTCGCGGGCTCTTTCATGCGCGTCGCTCCAGGGTCCAATACAGAATCGCGGCCGCCGTCAATTGGCCGACCGCAAACGGCACGCCCATGCACCACGGCGAAAGCGAAAAACCATCGTGGGCCCACACGAGCACGACAATTCCCGTGAACAGGTAAAAACCCGCCACGGCAAAGATCGGCCGGGGCAGCAGCCGTGCGAAGGCGAAAATGCCCAAGCTGAAAATGATCTGCCACAATCCCGGCAGTAGCGCCACGTTCGCCGGCGCGTGCCGCACCAGCACCACGGTCACCAGCACGCCGGCGATCACCGAGGGCAAAAACTGCTCAAGCGCCAGCCGGGTCGGTTCCAGATATGTCCAGTCGTGCGTCCAATACATGCGCACGCCCATTTCGACCGCCACTCCCACGACGGAGAGCACCGCCATCGAGATCCACAGCCACAGATAGGTCGCGATGTCGCCGGCCGGATTGGCGACCACATAGGGCTGCGCGATGGAGGCCGACAGGGCCAGCAAGCCGGAGGCCGCGACCGGCGCCGAGCGGAAGCCGCGAAACACGTCCCCCTTGGCCATCTGCCGGCGAATTTCGGCGATCTGCGTCAACGCATCGCGAAGTTCCATGCAAAACCCTGACCACTGGATGCGCTGCGGAGGAATAGGTGATTCCCTCCGGGCATGTCACCTTTATCTCAGCCCGGGACGAGAACACAAGGCACTTTGTATTACAAAGTAACTGGTCCGCGCCAAAAAATCAAGACGCCGACGAGATCGAAATCTTGTTGTCGGCGACGCAAAACGGTGGAGCGGTCATTAGGTTGACAAGTGTTCACTGTTCGGCTATAAAATCCGCAAGGCCGCATGCCACCTAATTGAAAGGAGTCGGCAATGAGTGGGCTGCCAGGACTCAAATCGCATCATTTCGGAACGATTCTCGCCGATCCGCCTTGGCAGTTCCAAAACCGGACGGGTAAGGTTGCGCCCGAACACAAACGTCTGCGCCGGTATCGCACGATGAGCTTTGACGAGATTCGTGCGATGCCAATTCCGTTTCATGTGGCGGAAAAAAGCCATCTGTACTTGTGGTGTCCGAACGCACTTCTCGAAGAGGGCTTGTCCGTCATGCGGGCCTGGGGCTTCAGCTACAAAACCAACATCGTTTGGTACAAGGTCCGCAAGGACGGTGGTCCGGACGGTCGCGGCGTCGGATTCTATTTTCGCAACGTGACAGAACTGCTTTTATTCGGCACACGAGGCAAGCTACGGACGCTTAAGCCAGGGCGAACCCAGGTCAACCTCTTCCGCACGCGCAAGCAAGAACATTCACGCAAACCAGATGAAGTCTTCGAAATCATCGAAGCGTGCAGCCTAGGCCCGTTCCTGGAGCTATTCGCCAGGGAGCGGCGCAACGGATGGGTGCAGTGGGGCGATGAACTCGACACCTACTTGCACACGCGGCCGATCTACAAAGCCTATAACGGTCACTTAGTCGGGTCAGTGAGCACCAATGGCACGTCGGGAATGTCGTCGCGATAGCACACTGCCCGGATTCCCACCAAGAGCAATGGACACGCCCCTCCGCCACCTCGATTGACGAGCGGCATCAGCTTGCTCCAGTGGGTCGTCGATCCCCGATATTTTGCGCCGATTGGCCCCCATCGACCGCGCTTGTCTTGCGCGAAGCCTAGTCTGTCAAAAATGTCTTGCAGCTCATTGGTTCGCGTGATAATAACTCCAACGGAAATGATGTCTAGTTCATGCAGTAGCCGGAACGCGTTCAAGTCCCGGGCGAAGAATGGGTCTTTGTTGTTCCATTCAACTTCTACTGCTATGCGCCCCTTCTGGTTATCGATCTCGTGAGTTCCCAAGGGACGCTCATTGCCGTCGACCACCATGGACATGGAATGCGTTTTCTTCCTCCAGCCGCGGCTGCGAAAATAACCGTCCAGGCGTTCCGTGATTTTGCTACGACCGCCACCACCAACGGCTATTTCGCTACGGACAAGTTTGAAGTTGCCTAAGCAGCCAAGAATGTCGGAGAGTTCTTCCTGGAAATCTTGTGCTAGGATCGCGCATGCATGTCGGCGCTCCTCGATCTGAAAACGCTTGCGCATCTTGGGTGGGATGAGATCCAGTCCCATGCGCGCCCCTTTTCCTGAACTCGTGTGCCAAACGCAAGAATTTCGATTGGCTTCTAAACGTCACTTCTCGCCCGCCAAAAGCTTGACGGCCGCTTCACGCACCGCCGGGGCGGTGCCTTTGCCTTGCGACATGGTTTCCTCATAGCCGTCGGAGCGGAAGTCGTACTCGGGAATGATGTAGCCCAACTCGTCGTTCGCAAGGCCGATCAGGATCCGCGGAAAGCCGCTCATCTTCTCTTGAATCTCGAAGCTGACTTCCGGCAAAAGTTCGCCGGGCAAGGTCACAAGCTGCGCTTCGCCGAGCGTAATCAGCGCCATTTCGCTCGACGCGCGCCCCTCGTCCAGACCGCCGCGGGCCATATACAAAGGCAGAAAGCGTGGGTTGGTCATCGGGAACGTCACCTTGCGGGTCTCGACGCCATAGTGGAACGTCGCCGGCGGCTGGGCCGTGGCGGCCAATTCTTTCACAAGCGCCGCCAGTCCGAAACCCGTGACCTTTGCTTCCTCGTGCGTGCGCGCCTTGCTGTCGCCGCTGATCATGCCTCCCACGGCGCCGTTGAGAAACACCGCCTGGCCGCCGCCGTCGGCGCGAATCGCCTCGCACATGTAGCCGGGAAAATCGGCGCTCAGCTCGGCCACGCCCGCTTCGAGTCCTTCGACGTGACAGGCGAAGTTGACAAGGGTGGCGATCGGCTTGTCATCCTGGCCGATCAACTGAATCACCGACATCGTGGGATCGACGATGCCCGGGTTGCGCGCGTTGCGGATGTAGCCGATCACGCGC
>JBBDNV010000205.1:36217-47019 GCA_040877415.1 Pirellulales bacterium | reverse complement strand
CACGGCGAAGAGCATCGCCACAATTTCGGCTCGCACGGCGAAGGCTATGGCCACATCCTGCTTTTGGACATTCCCTACATCGTCCAGCCGGTCAGCATCGGGCCGGGCATCATGCGTTCGGGAACCGACTCGCCGCCGATGCAAGCCGGCATCGACAAGGCACGCTCCGTCGGCGGCAAGGTGATCTGGGCCCACAACTTGTTCGGCTTCGAGGACATCCCCAATTGGATTACCGGCCGCGTGCACGCCAACAACATCTTTGACGGCAGCCATCGCGGGAGCTACAAGGACACCTACTATCGCTATCTCAACATCGGCCTGCACGTGCCGTTTTCCACCGGCACCGATTGGTTTATCTACGACTTTTCGCGCGCCTACGTGATGGTCGATCGGCCGATCACGCCGACCCAGTGGCTCGATCTGTTGGCCGCCGGCAAATCGTACATCACCAACGGGCCGCTGTTGGAGTTCACCGTCGACGGCCGGCCGCTGGGAAGCGTGATTGAATTGAAGGGGCCCGGCGAATTGGCCATTCGCGGCCGGGCCATCGGCCGGACCGATTTCAAGCGCATCGAGCTGGTGCAAAACGGCCGCGTCGTCCGCTCGGCCAAGAGCCGCGCCAAGCAAGGACATTTTGTCGCCCTGCTCGACGAAAAGCTAACGATCGACAAGCCCGCGTGGCTGACTTTGCGTACGCCGCCGCCGCTCCCTGACGACCCCGAGCTGCGCGAGCCGGTCGAAAAGAACGAATTCGGCCACGAGCTCTTCTCCCACGCCAGCCCGATCTACGTCAACCTGGCCGGCCGGGGCGTTTTTGATGCTGAAACGGCCGCGGGCCTGCTCGCAGAGATGCATTCCGACGTCAAACAGATCGAAGTCCAAGCCAAATTCGCCGACGACTCCGAGCGCAGGGCGGTCATGCGAGTCTATGAGCAAGCGATCGAAAAGCTTGCGAAGCAGTTGGCCGATCAGAAATAGCCCCCGGCTCTGGTCGACGCTGAAAAAACCGTCCCACAAGGCCGTGGGCTCTGGCATTGGCGCCGAGGATGTACAAAATAGTGCTAGGGGACGAGAAATCGTCGCGTTAAGAGTGGCACGGGAGTTGTGCGCGTCATGTCCGTATCCACTGAAACCGCCGCGCCGAACTGCGACGTCGTCATTCGCTCGGGCCAGGTCTTTGACGGGGCAGGGGCGCCGGCCGTCTCGGCCGATCTGGCAATCGACGACGGCAAAGTCCAGGCTGTCGGCCCGCGCTTGCCGCAACGAGGCCGACGCGAAATCGACGCCGCCGGCTGCTGGGTCATGCCCGGCATGTTGGACATCCACACCCACTACGACGCCGAGATCGAAGCACTGAGCGGTCTCGAAGAATCGGTCCGCCACGGCGTAACCACGGTGGTAATGGGGAATTGCTCGCTTTCGGCCGCGCTGGGCTCGAAGACCGACGTGTTGGATCTGTTCTGCCGCGTCGAAAGCCTGCCGCGCGAAGTGTTGTCGAACTGGCTCGGCAACGCAATGTCGTGGAACGGGGTGCGCGAATACTATAGGCACCTCGAATCGCTGCCCATGGGCCCCAACGTGGCCAGCCTGATCGGCCATTCGAACATTCGCGCCCACGTCATGGGCATGCAGCGCAGCCTGAGCGTCGAGCGGGCCGAGCCCGACGAGGTGCGCCGGATGCAGCAGATCGTCGACGAGGCACTTGAAGAGGGCTATCTCGGGCTGTCGATCGACATGCTCCCCTGGCACCGGCTCGACGGCGAGCGGTTCCGCGGCATTTCCGTTCCTTCGCAGCACGCCCATCCGAGCGAGTATCGCAGCCTGGCAATCCCGGTGCGCAAGCGCGACCGCGTACTGCAAGCCACTCCCAACGCGCTGACCAAGCGCACCGTGGCCATCCTGGGCATGCTCAGCACGGGCGTCGGCCGCAAGCCGCTGCGCACCACGATCGTGGCCGCGATGGACGTGAAAACCGATCGCAAGGTGTATCGCATCGCCACGATCGGCGGCAAGCTCTTGAATACGCTGTTTCGCGCCAATATCCGCTGGCAGACGCTGGCCGAGCCGTTTTTGAACTACTGCGACGGGGTGTACACACCGCTGTTCGAGGAATTTGCCACCGGCGTGGAAGCCATCAGCGCAACCAGCGAAAAACGCCGCGCGATGTTCGCCGATCCGGCTTTTCGCCGCGCGTTCCGCGGCGACTGGGAGGCCCGCGGGGCCAAGGTCTTTCACCGCAACCTGGCCGACATGTGGATCGTCTCGTCGCCCGTCGCCGGACAGGAGGGAAAATCGTTCGACGAGCTGGCCCGCCCCGCAGGCAAAGAACCGCTCGATTACTTCATGGATCTGCTGGCCGAGCACGACACGGCGATTCGCTGGAAGACGGTGGTCACCAATGATCGCCCGGCCCAGCGGCACTTCTTGTTCGCCCACGACACGTCACTGCCCGGCTTTAACGACTCGGGCGCGCACGCCCGCAACATGGCCTTTCAGGACGGCGGCCTGCAAATGCTCAAGCAGGTGCTGTTGAATCCCGACGTGATGCCGATCGAAAAGGCGATTCATAAGCTCACCGGCCAGTCGGCCGAATGGCTGGGCCTGGATGCCGGTTCGGTCCGGCCGGGCTCCCGGGCCGACGTGATCGTCGTCGATCCCCAGAAACTGCAAAGCGGCCTCGGCCCGCCGATCGAACATTACGACGAGCGGCTGCACGGCGCCATGCGGATGGTCAAGCGGTCCGATGGGGTGGTGCGCCAGGTGTTCGTCGGCGGTCGGATGGCCTTTGAAAATGGCCGGTTCGTGCCGGAATTCGGGCGCGAGCGATTCGGCCGTTTGTTAAGATCACAGCGTTAAGCAGCCCGTGCGCGGCAAGGTTGCCCGGACGGGCTTAACCGCAAGCGGCCGATGCGGTCGGTTGTGTGAGTTCAGGAGAGCACACTCGTGGCCGACATGCTCGAACTTCACGTCAACGGCGCGGTGCACCGCGTCGAAGCCGCGCCCCGGCGGGATTTGCTGGGCGTCTTGCGGGATGAGCTTGGCCTCACCGGCAGCAAGTACGGCTGCGGCGAAGGACAATGCGGTGCTTGCACGGTCTTGATCGACGGGTTGGCAGTGCGAAGTTGCGTGACGGTCATTAGCGCCGTGGCCGGCAAACAAATCACCACGATCGAGGGCCTGGCCCAGGACGGCAAGTTGCACCCGCTCGAGCAGGCGTTCCTCGACGCCGGGGCCATGCAGTGCGGCTATTGCACGCCCGGCATGATCATGGCCGGCGCGGCGCTTTTGAAGACGCATTCGGCCCCCAGCAACGAAGAGATCGTCGAGGCCATGCAGGGCAACATCTGCCGCTGCGGGACCTACCAGCGCATCATGGCGGCCATTCGCCAGGCGGCCGGCTCCGGCAAGGGGGTGGCATCATGACGCACAGCCGGCACAACGAGTCGTGGATCGAGCCGGAACGTTACGAGTTGTTCGAGAAACCCCGCTACCAGTTCGAGCCCGGCCGGCGCGATTTTCTCAAACTGCTCGGGGGCGGCATCCTGGTGTGCCTGGTTTGGAATCCGGCCGCGGCCCAGCAGGAATCGGGACGGCGCGGCGGGCGCTCCCGCCTGGCCGTGCCGCAGGAGCTCGATGCCTGGCTGCACATCGGCGAGTCCGGCAAGGTGACCGTCTACACGGGCAAGGTGGAAGTCGGCCAGAACATTCGCACGTCGCTCAGCCAGGTCGTGGCCGAAGAGTTGCGCTCGCCGGTGGAATGGATCGAGTTGGTGATGGCCGACACCGATTTGACCCCGTACGACGCCGGCACATTTGGCAGCCGCACTTCGCCGTCCATGGCCCCGCAGTTGCGCAAAGTGGCCGCCACGGCCCGCGAGCTTTTGATCGATCTGGCGGCCGAGGAGCTTGACGTTGCGCGCGATTCGCTCAGCGTGGCCGACGGCAAGGTGTCGCACGCCGCATCGAATCGTTCGCTCGGGTTCGGCCACCTGGCCAAGGATAAGAAATTGACGAAGCGCGTGGGCTCCGAGGCGAAAATCACGGCGCCCGACGAGTGGAAGATCGCCGGCACTTCCGTCCCCAAGGTCGACGGCCGGGCGATCGTGACCGGCGCGCACAAATACGCTTCGGACGTCTCGCTTCCGGGAATGTTGTTTGGCAAGATTCTCAGGCCCCAGCGAGTCGATGCGACGCTTCGATCGTTGGACACGAGCAAGGCCGACGCCATGGACGGCGTCACGGTGGTGCGCGACGGCGATTTCGTCGGCGTGGCGGCTCCCAGCGTGCAGTTGGCCCAGCGGGCCATCTCGGCGATGCACGCGGAGTGGAACCTGCCGCCCGCCGCAAGCGACGATCTATTCGCGTCATTGAAGCAAGCGCAGCCAGCGGGCGGGCGCGGCTTCGGCCGTGGCAACTATACGCGCGGCTCGATCGAAAAGGGCCTGGCCGCTGCCGATCACAAGCTGCAAACGACGTACACCGTGGCGTACATCGCTCACGCTCCGCTCGAGCCCCGCGCTGCCGTGGCCGAGTGGAAAGACGGAAAGCTCACGGTCTGGACCGGCACGCAGCGCCCCTTTGGGGTGCGCGGAGATCTGGCCCAAGCTTTCGGAATGCCGGACGAAAGCGTGCGCGTGATCGTGCCCGACACGGGTTCGGGCTACGGCGGCAAGCATACGGGCGAGGCGGCGATCGAAGCCGCGCGACTGGCCAAGGCCGCCGGCAAGCCGGTCAAGCTGGTTTGGACGCGCGAAGAGGAATTCACCTGGGCCTACTTCCGCCCGGCCGGCGTGATTGAGGTCGCAAGCGGCGTGACGAGCGACGGCCAGATCACGGCCTGGGAATTTCACAATTACAATTCCGGCGGCTCGGCCATCCGTCCGCTGTACGACATTCCCAACCAGCAGATCGCGTTTCATTCGTCGCAGGCTCCCTTGCGGCAGGGTTCGTACCGGGCTCTGGCCGCGACGGCCAATCATTTCGCCCGGGAAAGTCACATCGACCAGTTGGCACACGCGGTAAATCGCGATCCGTTGGATTTCCGCCTGGCGAACCTGAAAGACTCGCGGCTGCGGGCCGTGTTAGAAGCTGCGGCAAGGCAATTTGGTTGGGGCCAAGCAAAGCCCGCGGCCGATCACGGCTTCGGCATCGCCGGCGGCTCGGAGAAGGGGAGCTACGTGGCCACGTGCGCGCTGGTGGCCGTCGAGCCCGCCAGCGGCAAGGTGCGCGTCGTGCGACTGGTCACGGCATTCGAATGCGGCGCGGTGCTCAATCCCGACGGCTTGAGGAACCAGGTCGAGGGAGCGGTGGTGATGGGTCTCGGCGGCGCGCTGTTCGAGGCCATCGAACTCGAAAACGGCGCGGTCGCGAACGCCAGGTTTTCGCGCTACCGCGTGCCGCGGTTTGCCGACACGCCGGTTTTGGAGACCGTGCTTGTTGACCGCCAGGACCTTCCCTCGGCCGGAGCCGGAGAAACGCCGATCGTCGCCGTGGCGCCGGCCATCGGCAATGCGATTTTCCAGGCCTGCGGCGTCCGCCCGACGACGCTTCCCATGGCTCCGGGCGGCCTTAAGGTTTGACAGGCTCCCCCCGCCCGCCGCGGAACCTCCGCCGCGGAATTGCGGAAACTGCCCCGATCGGATAACATCAAGGAGCATTGATGCGAGGCACAGAGGTTTTTGGGGGGGAACGCCATGCTGACGATTTTTGGCCGCGGGCACGGGCAGTATTGCGATCGTGTCTCCCGCCGCGGGTTTCTGAAGATCGGCGCCCTGGGGCTGGGAGCCGGGGCACTGTCGCTGGCTGACGTGCTGCGGGTGGAGGCCGAAACCGGCCGATCCGGACACAAGGCGGTCATCCATATTTTCCTGGGCGGCGGACCGCCGCATCAGGACATGTGGGAAATCAAGACCGACGCCCCGCTGGAAATCCGCGGCGAGTTCCGGCCGATTCCCACCCGGGTGAGCGGCATCCAGATCGGCGAAGCCTTTCCCCACATCGCCGCGATCATGGACCGCTGCGCCGTCATCCGCTCCGTGATTGGCTGTGTCGATCGGCACGAGCCCTATCAGTGCCATACCGGCTGGACCCGCGACAGCCTGGCCACGCTGGGCGGACGGCCTTGCCTGGGCTCGGCCATCTCGAAGCTCGCCGGTCCGGTCGATCGCTCGGTGCCGCCGTTCGTGGGCCTGGCCAACGTCGGCGTCTGGAAGGACCCCGGACAGCCCGGTTTCCTGGGGCCGACGTACCTGCCGTTTCAGCCGGACGGGCAGGGCATGGCCAACATGAAGCTCAACGACATCACGCTCGAGCGGCTGGCCGATCGCAAGCAACTGCGGGCCAGCTTCGACGCTTTTCACAAAATCGTCGACGCCGAAGGAAAAGCCGGCGCGCTGGACTCGTTTACCGAACGGGCCTTCGACGTGCTCACCTCCAGCCGGCTGCTGGATGCGCTCGACTTGAGCAAGGAAGACCCGCGCGTTCGCGAGCGCTATGGCACGGGCAAGCCGTTCCAGTTCCAGTACGACGGCGCGCCGACGGACAACGAACACCTGCTGATCGCCCGGCGGCTGGTGGAAGCCGGCGTGCGCTGCGTCACCACCACTTACGGCCGCTGGGACAGCCACGGACAGAATTTCAGCCTGGTGCGCGACCACGGCTCGAAACTGGATCAGGGGTTCAGCGCCCTGGTCGAGGATCTCGACGCGCGCGGCATGCTCGACGACGTGACGGTGATCGCCTGGGGCGAGTTTGGGCGCACGCCGCGCATCAACAAGGACGCCGGCCGCGATCACTGGCCGCAAGTGAGTTGCGCACTGTTGGCCGGCGGCGGCATGAAAACCGGCCAGGCCATCGGCTCGACCGACCGCCTCGGCGCCTACGCCCACAGCCGCCCGGTACACGTGCAGGAAATCGTAGCCACCCTCTATCACAACCTGGGCATCGACACCGCGAACACCAAGCTCTTCGATCCCACCGGCCGCCCGCAGTACCTGGTCGAACACGAGCCCGTGCGCGAGCTGGTGTAGGGGTCAGGGGGCCGGAGGCCAGGGTTCAGTTGTTGAAGGCTGCCAAAGCGCTTGCGCGTTTCCCGGGCCCCTGGTCCCTGGCCTCTGACCCCTGACCCCTGACCCCTGCGTCAGAATTCAGCGGTTTGCCTTGAGCCTTTTTGCTTCCTCCAGCCTCTCGCCTCCAGCCTCTGGCCTAATTTCGATTTTCAAAATCAGGCCATTTCACCTCACCCGAGGGGCCGAGTTTTTCATAGCTATACAGCGTGCGCGCGAAAAAACGCGCGGACCGACGGGAAGTGACGTTGCGCGTTGGATTTAGAATAAATCGCGGCGCCCCGTTTCAACGCACCCCCCGATGTGAAAAATTTTGCTCGCGTCGAGAATTGTCCACCGTATCAGAATTCAGATTTTTGCGCGGGACGCAAGAGACGTTTTCGGCCACCACGGAGAAGGCTCACTCCCATATGGGAAATGTCGGCGAAGTTAAAAAATTAGCAAAAAACTAGTTGACAGGACTGCCGGCACCGCTTATAGAAATTATGGAATTTTCATTGCACTGCGTTTTCACCCTGCTTGCTGGCAATTCATGTCGTTTTGAGGTGGCGCTAATATCTTGGCACTCCCAGGAGAACGCTAGTGAAACCGTCTTGGACATCGAGAATGTCGGGGTTTCATTTGCGCGTGAGCTCTCTTGGGGATCTGCACCCGGGGTGTCCTTTAGCGCTCGTTCGGCCGCGGACACTGTAGGGTCCGCGTAAACGCCCCCGTCGGCAAACGGCGACGGCGTTTCGTTGGCGTTGGATACCGGGGAATCGTTCGTCGATCTCGTCGATAAACCCGCCCGCAACGAAAACCTGATTCCCGACGAACCAGCACATTGCGGCTGGACCGCCCAATTTGGAACCAAGAGTCGGGGTCTTACGCGTCCGCAGCGGCGGGCGCGGACCGAGCAATCCGGCAACCACCAGGGCGATGCCTCTAGCTCGGCCGAACGACAAGGTTAACCCAGCGATTTTTTCCCTAGATCAAAGGAGAGTCCTAATGAAAACGCTGAACTCGCTGACCATCGCAGCCAGGGTATTTGCGTGTTGCTCTCTGGTGCTGATTATTGTTTGCGTGCCCCAAATGGTGCGCGGGGAAGGGTTTGTGCTGCTCGGGGGAGGGAGCGACACTAAATCTGGATTTGTCAGAAGCCACTCATACTTTTTCACGGCTGCCGGAGGAGCCACTCCCCTGACCAATGGCGCCCCGTTGAACTGGTCCACGGTCTTAACGGACGCGGCGGGTGGTGGCGGCACCCGCAACCTGACCGTGGCGATCACACACTTGCCCGGCGGACCTGTGATGACTCTTCCATTCACCGGGCTGGTTCCGCCTGTAGCCGGCGTTTCGGTCAGGGGACTTCTCCAACAAGCCAATCACGGAACCGGCATCGATATTGGCAAGGCTGTCGTTTCGCTCGCGGGCGGCGTAGAACCGCCAGCCAACGGGACCGTGTACGAATACGGATCACACCTGGAGGCCAATGATCGCTTCCAATTCAAGTGGTCGCTGCGCAATCCTCTCGGAAAGACACCGTTAATGGCGATTGTCGTCACGCCCAGTTACCGTGATGGAACTGGCGCCGTGTTCAACGGCCCAGACATTCCCGTGCCCGACATCGCGGCCGGTCAGAGGAAGGAAGGCGATCTGCCGAAGACCCGGACCAACCCAGCTAACCCTAACGCGGCGACGAATACGGGACGACTATCGGATTACAGAATCCGCGCCGTTGGTTCCGGCGACACGGAGACGTCATTGGCCTTCGTCGGCGAAGTGGACGGGATGCTGAACGAACTCGACCTTGACGCCGCAACGCTGCTGTTTATGGACAACATTGAGATGCTCATGCCAATGTTTACGAGTACCGACGAATCGAGCCTGTTCGTCGGTGTCGACCTGGGACAATGGCTTCTCCAAGACCAGTCAATGCTGCCTCCGGTAGACACGTTGTTCAGCATCTCCGCAGGCACCAGCCCCTTCCTGCCCGGCTTCTTCTTTGCCACCACGCCGATCGACTTCCAGCCAGGCGTGGGATACCTCATGAACGACCCGCTTAATGGACAGGTCGAGGTGCGGGCATTTATCGATGGGCGTGTACCGGAGCCATCTACTTTGGCGCTGATGGGTATCGGCGTGGTAGCAATGATAGGCTGCGGCTGGCGGCGGCGGTGCCGTGTCCATTGGCGACAGCCGCAAGGTGGTTGTTTCGCCCCTTATTGACAAGCGAAGCCACTGCTTGCCTGCAGAATAAAAAGTGAGACATCAGATATTGGCCCATTTGGATTCAGTGCCGTCAACCGTCTGCGTCGTAGCTGATGTTGATGCCGGAGACCTGGTCGTGGAAGTGGCGGTCGACGAAGCCGACGAAGGAGGCCAGGAACTGGTTCTCGCCGCCTTCTCGCTTGGACTGCACGATGGCCACGGTTACGCCGCCGAGCGAGCGCTGCAGGCGAATCCAGCCGGGATAGGAGCGATGAACCCACTTGACTTGCCCGGCCTTTTTCAGGCCGGATTTGTGCAGCGTGCCCTGCCGCTGGCCCGAGTCGGCGGATTAAGCCAAAAAGGCACGAATTTTTCGCCAAAATATTTTAACACGCGCTCGTTTTTCGCTAAACTAGGGAGGTCCTTGGCGACGTGTCGGTGACGGGAGCCCTGTGCTATGTCGTCCCAGTCACAAAAAAGCGGATTCACACTCATCGAGCTGCTGGTCTCATTTTCGATCGTCGGCGTGCTTGCCGCTGTAACGATGCCAGCCGTCCAGTACGCACGCGAGTCGGCGCGGCAGACGCAGTGCAAGCGCAACCTACGGGAAATGGGGACGGCACTTCTGACGTTTCACTCCCGGCACCAGCGTTTCCCCGCGGGGCGCGACGGTTTCGAGCGACGGAATCACTCGTGGGCAACGCGCGTACTGCCTTTTTTGGATGAGGCCGTTCTGCACGGCCGTTACGATTTTCAAAAGCCCTGGTACGACCAAAGTCCCGGCACGAACAATTTGTCGGTGGCGCTAAGCGACGTCTTGGTTTTTCAATGTCCGTCGTCGACCGGGGATTGGCCCGGCCGCAGCGATTATGGCGGCAATTCGGGAAGTGCCTTGACCGGATTGAAGCCCGGGTTCCAAATTGGACAGGCCTGGGAATCGGGCGTGCTGGTCGCCCTCCGCGTGGGGCAGGGGGGCAACTTCCGTCGTCGTCCGGTGGCGGCGGCAGACGTTACCGACGGAACAAGTCACACGTTTATGGTGCTGGAGGACGCGGGCCGCTCTCCGCTCGAGGGCGGCCTGTGGGCCAACGGGTTGCAATGCTTCGCGCACGACCACGGCCCGATCAATTCCCACCGCTCCAAAGAGATTTATAGCGAGCACGCCTGGGGAGCGCATGTCCTGATGACGGATGGCTCTGTTCGTTTTCTGAGTGAAGATATGGAGCCTCGCGTCATTGGGATGTTGTCGACGCGCGGCGTCGGTGAAATCGAATCGCAATCGATCGAATGAAAGAGGGTGATGCCATGAGAACCGCCTTGCTAACGCTTGTCGCCGTCGCAGTACTTGCTGGTCCCTTGGAAGCCAAGGACAAGAAAAACGGAGTGACCGCGTTCCTGTTTATTAACGGCACCGAGGCGTTGGCGATCACCGTTTTTCTAAACGGCCCGGTGGTCGACACCTTGGAACCGGGCGAGCTCGTAGCCGTGCCGGTCGGTCCCGGCATTCATCTCGTCGAAGCGCGAGCAGGCGAAGTGTACCCCGTGGCG
>JBBDNV010000205.1:0-36207 GCA_040877415.1 Pirellulales bacterium | reverse complement strand
AACGAGAAACATGTTGGGGGCGTGGCGGCGAAGGGCGAAGCGGTCGAGGGCGTTGTTACGCTCGTTGCTCTCGACGAAGACGACGAGGACGACCCGACGTCATTCTCCATAACCTGCCCTGAGCCCGAGGATTTCGACCGCGTCCGTACCCGTCGGGAATTGACGGTCGCCTTGCTGGCCTGTTGTGGTTTATGTTTGGTATACGGGTCGGCCGCCCTGATGGCGCGCCGCGGTTAGGACGCTCTAAATCAGCTCAGGCGGGACGCGATCGGTTCGGGGCAGATGCCTCACTCTGTTTTCGCGGAGTCGATTCTTCTCGTTTTCCGATCTCGCGCGGCGATGTAAAGAACGATCGCGGTGATGCCCAGGCAACCATAGCCGAAGACGTTGCCATAGCGCGTGTAGATACTTCGCGTCTTTGATGAGTAGACCGTAGCGATTAGCGTGGCTTCGCTGTGCGCTTTGGCCTGCGCGGCGACGCGCCCCGTCGGCGAAATCACCGACGTGATTCCGTTCGTGCCGCACCGCAACAAATAGCGTCGGTTTTCCACGGCACGCAGCAAACCCAATTGTTGATGCTGAGGCACGGCCGCTGTGCGCCCGAACAGACTGGTGTTATTCAAGCTGCACAGGACCTGGGCTCCGGCGAGGACGGAGTCCCGGGCGTACTTCTCATCGAGGTCTTCGTAGCAGATCAAAACGCCCAGTTGGAAATCATTGGGCAGCCGCAAGCTCGATGCCTTCATGCCCGAACGGAAGTGAATCGTCATTTCGAAAAGGTCGATCAACCGGGGAAACCACTGCTGTCCCGGAACATACTCGCCAAAGGGCATCAGGCCGCGCTTGTAGTAGCGGCCGATGATCCGTTCCTGCTTGTCGACGAGAAACGCCGTCACATAGTAGGGACCCTGCGGAGGCGTGTCATCCGCGTAGGTTCGCCCGGCGCACAGCAAATAGGCATTGGGCTCTGGAAGCGGGCGCGGCGGATCACGCGAGAACCGTGAAAGCTTCTGCAAATCCTCCGGCGGCCGAAACGCGTTGAGTCGCAGCGAATAGGTCCCCACTGACGATTCCGGCCAACAAATCAAGTCCACGGGATCTCGAAGCTCCTGCGATAGGGCCCGACACTTCTCCATTTGTTTCGAACTGCTCACCCCCGGCTGAACGATCGCCACCCGCAAGGACGGCTGCAACGGGAACGATTGCTCAAGTTGGTCAATACGCCAATGGCCGTAGCCAATCGCAGCGAGCAGCGTCAGTCCGCACACGAGGGCTTCGATGGCGATCGGACCCGCTCGTAACACGATTTGGCGGCGTGGCAGGACCATGGTGTTCAGCAACACCGCGGCCGCCGCGGCGCCCCAAACCAGGGCAAAGCTGATCCCGTACGCTCCGCTGAGGTCCGCGACCTGAATGAGCGGTTTCCACGCCACCTGGGAATGCCCCAACCGCCACGGAAAAACATGAGGCCAAACCAGTTCGACCGCCACCCATACCATGGGGTATGTCAGGGCGAGGGGAAAACGCCGCGACTGCGCTTTGGCCACTAGATAACCGAACACGCCGAATTGAAGAGCATCCCAGCCGGCCAGCACAAGAAACAACATCCAGGCGGTGACGCGAGTCAGGTTTAGATTGTCGGCAATCACCGCCGGGCACCAGTGAAAGGCGACCATAAGGCCAGCCAATCCAAAACAGAACGCACGTCGAAACGCCAGCTTGGGCGGTGCTCCGTGAATCGCCGAGACCAGCATGAACAGGCCAAGCCACGCCGCGAGAAACCATGTGGGATCAATCCATGTCCATGCTGCCAGGATCCCCCCCGCACCCACGAACATGTATCGCAATAAATTACGGTACTCGCCAAGCGGTCGATACGAGCAAGACATTGGCGCCGCCACCATCAACAAGACCGTTTTATTGGCGCACAGTGGACGAATTACACGTGATCGGGGTCACTGTTTGGGATCAACCGTCGGAGTCGTAGCTGATGTTGATGCCGGAGATCTGGTCGTGGAAGTGGCGGTCGACGAAGCCGACGAAGGAGGCCAGGAGCTGATTCTCGCCGCCTTCGCGCTTGGACTGCACGATGGCCACGGTTACGCCGCCGAGCGAGCGCTGCATGCGAATCCAGCCGGGATAGGAGCGGTGAACCCACTTGACTTGCCCGGCCTTTTTCAGGCCGGATTTGTGCAGCGTGCCCTGCTTCTTGCGGCGCAGCTCCAGCTCCTTGCGGGTCAACAGCGCGAAGGTATCGCACTTCTGCCGCGGCGTGAGGGTAATGCGGATCATGGACGTGAGTTGGTTTGAGGCTATGCCGCAAGCGGACCGGCAGTGGTTCGGCACTTTATAAACGGTAGTAAATATCCATTACTTGCTTGAGCATGTCGTGGACGATTGTGCGGTCGGGGATGGCGGCGGCGAGGCCGTAGATGGGGGCCATCCCGCCTTCGATGTTTGGCGTGTCGCGAACGTAGGTCACGCTTTCGCCCAAATGGTCGACGAACCGCTCGGCGACGCCCGGCTCGGCCCAGCGCAGCGTGGGGCTGACGTGGATCGCCGCGGGCTTCAAAAGTCCGGTCAGCGACCAGCCGCGGGCCGTCATCTGGTCGAGCACCTGGTAGACGTCCAGCGAATCGGACGCGACGGCATAGGGGCCGATCGGCTGGCCGAGCACGCGCAATTCGGGAATGGATTCGATGCCTTTGCGCATGGTGGCCACGGCGGCCAGGATTTTTTTCGTGGCGGCCAGATAGCCCTCTTCGCCCATCGACACCAGCGCAGCCCAACACGCCGCGCTCAGCCCACCCGGCCGGCTGCCCGAAAAGGTCGGCGAATAGTACAGACCGCCCGGCCAATCGGCGACGGTGAAATATTGATACCGGCGCAACTGGTGTCCGCGGTAGAGCACGACGGAGGTTCCCTTGGGCGCATAGCCGTACTTGTGCGTGTCGCACGACATCGACGTGACGCCCGTGGTGCGAAAGTCGAACGGCGGGACCTTTTGGCCGAGCTTCTCGACCCAGGGGAGAAAGAACCCGCCCAGGCAGCCGTCGACGTGCAGGGCGATGCCGTGCTTGTCGGCCAGCTCGCCAAGCGCGTCGATCGGGTCGATCGTGCCATAGGGAAAATTAACGGCCGAGGCCACCAGGGCGACGGTATTGGGCGTAATGGCCCTGGCAACCGCGTCGACATCCGCCCGAAAGTCGGCATCGAGCGGCGTGACCTTCGTTTCGAGATTGAAGTACTGGGCCGCCTTGTGAAAGGCCGCGTGGGCCGAGATGGGGAGCACGATCTCGGGCTGGGTGATGCCGCGCTTGTCGCGGGCCCAATCGCGATAGGTTTTCATCGCCAGCAGGATGCTCTCGGAACCGCCGGAGGTGACCGATCCGCAGATGCCGTCTTCGCTGCCGAAGGGGGCATCGATCTGGCCGGCGCCGAGCATGTGGGCGGTCATGGCGACGATTTCCGATTCGAACTTAGCGGCGCTGGGCCACAAGTCGGCGTGCAACGGGTTCGCTTGCGATTGCAGGGCGTACACGGAATTGAGAAACGCGATGTGCTCGCCGTCGCCGTGATAGACCGAACCGGAGGCAAACCCTCCCTTCCACTTCGAGCGCTCGAGGTGCTCGAGCTGGTCCATTTGGCCGAGGATTTCGGCCCGGTCGCGGCCGCGCGCCGGAAGTTGTGAAAAGATTTCGAATCGCTCCCGGTAGGGGTGCATCATCTCGTCCAAGGGCGCGAGGATTCCCAAGTCGGACTGGCTTTCTGTGGACACGCTGGATTCTCCTTGGGGGCGACGTGGAGAGAAATATTTACCGCAGACGGCGCAGCGGACGCAGAGAAAATGAAGTTATTTCGAACGCCGGGCGTTGAGCCGGCGAAAGATTCCCCTCGTGGCTTTATAGCTGTTAAGGAACTCGGCGAACAGTTCTTTATAAAGCGCGCGGTGACGCGGATTGGGCTGGAACGTGCAATCCACGCGTGCCAGCGACGCCAGTTGGTCGACCGTCGCCCGCCCGAGCGCCACCCAGGCCACCATGGCGGCTCCCCGCGCGATCGCCATTTCGGGGTCGGCCATCCGCCGCAGCGGACAATCGAGCACGTCGGCCAGAATCCGGCACCACAGATCGGACCGCGCGCAACCGCCGATCAAGTTTAGCCCATCGAAAGGGCGTCCGACGAACCGCTCGACGCTGCCGCGCAGCCACCGGAGGTTGAATGCCACGCCTTCCATGACGGCCCGCACGGCGTGCGACCGGCCGGTGTGCAGCGACTGGTTCAAAAACCCTCCGCGGACGGTGCCTTCGCCGCTGGGCGGCCCGGCCCCGTTGAGCCAGGGAAGAAACAACAGCCCGCCGCTGCCGGGCGGAACGCCGGCGGCCAGGCATTCCAGGCGCTGGTAGACGTCGGCCGGCGCGCCGTCGGCGGCCAGTTCGTCGGACGGAAAAAGCCAGTTTTCGACAAACGCCTGCAGGCACTTGCCCGCGGCCCCCTGTTCGGCCACGACCATGTTGCGGCCGTGGATGGCCGACGGCATGGTGGCGATATAGTTGAACACGTTGGTCTTTTTGAACGGCACGTGGCAGCTCAGCCAGGCCGTCGTGCCGACGCAGACGTGAGCGGCGAAATCGCGCACGGCGCCTGAGCCCAACGCGCCGGCCTGGCTGTCCGGCGTGCCGCCGATCACCCGCGCGGCGCGCGAGAGTCCCCACGCGTCGGCGATCTCGGGCCGGATCGGGCCCAGCACCGTGCCGAGGGGAACCAGATCGGGCAGTTTCGCGCGATCCAGCCCACAGCGGGCGATCAAGCGGTCGTCGTAGCGGACCCGCGTATTGTCGCGGTTGTCGGTCAGCAGGTACGGATAGATCGTGGCATGCGAGGCGACCGCGCGGCCGGTGAGGCGAAAGTTGATGTAATCCATCGGTTCGAGAAACTTATACGTCCGCCGATACACCTCGGGCCGCTCGTGCCGGATGAACAGGATATGCGCAAGCCCGTCGGCGCCCGATTGGGTCGGCGCGCCGCCGGTCAGGCGCACCCAGCGGACGAGCGGGCCAACGCCGTAGCCGCTGATTTTCACCAGCCCGTCGGTGACGCGCGCCGTGTGCACCGCGCCGCGCGAGTCGCTCCAGTGGATGGCGTTCATCAGGTGGCTGCCCTGTTCGTCGACCGGCACGGTGACGGACCATTGCGTGGCGCAACTGACGGCCAATACGCGCTCGAGCGGCACGCGCCCTTCGCCCAACACTTGCCGCGCGCAATCGCCGATCGCGCGCCACCAGTCGTCGGGATCCTGCTCGCCGCCGCCGTCGGGGGTGTTCCGCGTCAAGGTCGTGCCGGAGGCCCGGGCCGCGATCTCTCCGCGCTCCGAAACGAGCGCAACCTTGGGGCCGCTCGAGCCCAGGTCGATCGCCAGCACGTAGTCCGTGTCCGGAGCCATGAGTCACGGCCGGGTCATGAGGTTACGTCGGCCTGTCCCCGTGCGATCGGCACGGACGCGCTTCGCGAGTCGCGGGCATCTGAGCCGTCGTTTTCGCGCGCGTAGTAGCTCATCCGCACGTCTTGCCGAAGCAGCTCCACCACGGTCAAGCTGACGGTGCGCGCCTCGGGACGGGTCATCCAAACGCTGGCGTATTCTTTGCCCGGCCACACGTGTCGATGAAACGCGTCTTGCGCGGCCGGCCAATCGGCATCCGCCGCAAAGAGCTCGTCGAAAAGCGTGCGGCGCGGCCCGGCGACGACTTCGTCTCCCAAGCCGGACGAGGTGAAAAAGAGCGGCCCGCGAATGGCCGCCGGATCGGAGACCTCGAAACGGCCCCCCCACCACACGACCTCGGCGAATTGATCCCGATCCGCAATCACCAATCGAAAGGGCTCAAATTGCGCAAGGTCGAGGTCTCGCGCGCGGGCGAGCGCCTCGCCCAGGCTGCCGGCCGGCAGCACGTGCGGAATAATCGTCCCCCGGCTGACCGGCGGCGCCCGGCGCGGAGCGATCGATTGGGGATTGCTGCCAAAGGGCGCCGCATACACGTTCATCAGCGCCAGGGCCAACGGCACGTTGCTCGCGGCAATCCAAGTCCCCAGACCGACGGGATCGATCGGCATCAAGGCCTGGCGGCCTGCCAGGCGTGTCAACTCCGGCGGCGTCGCGGCGGGGCGCAAGCGCGACTCGTCGCGATTGCAGGCGATCCGCACGCAGGCGGCAGGCCGGCGCCCGGGATCGACGTTATAGGGAATGATCGAGAGCGTGCACATTCTGGGTCAGTTGCCCGCGGCGCGAGCGGCGGCCGAGTACGTTTTGGTCACCGGCAACATGATCCGCGAAGCGTGCTCGGGGTTGTGGTGCACGGTGTTTTTGGCTTTGACGGCCTGGTCGGAGTCGGGCACCGGCTCCCAGGTGTTCGAGTGCGGCTCGAAGCGCGGCGCATTGCTGCTCGAGACGTGCACCGCGATTTTGTGACCCGTGTTGAACACCAGCGCCGTGGACCAAAGATTCACTTTGATGTGATAGATTTTGTCTTTTTCGGCGGGCACCATCCGGTTAAAGCCCTCGCGAAAGCGCAGCCGAAACGCCTGGTCGAGCACGAGCGCTTCGTAACCACTCGGGTAGACGTCGACCAGCTTGACCATAAAGTCGGTATCCTCGGCGTCGGTGCTCACGGCCAATTCGGCCGCCACGGGCCCCACGATTTCGACCGCTTCGGCCAGAGGCTCCGTTTCGTACTTGAGCACGTCGGGCCGGCCGCTCACCTCGCGCTGGTCCATCGGGCCCAGCTTCATCATCAGGTTGTTGCCGCCGACGGTGGGCACGGGGTTCTTGGGATCGTACACGAACGTATCCGCCGCTTCCGACGAGCCGGCAGCGGCCGCCCTTGCGGATTTGGACAGTTTGCCGCCGGCGTGCAGGTCATAGGGCGTGACGTCGGATTTCGGCGGCCACACGTCGCTCGTGCGCCACTCGTTGCCCGGCGCGTCGGGGTCGAAGGTATCGCCCATCAAGTAATAGCGCACCGCGGGCTCGCGCTGGACTCCATTATCGGCTTCCTTCAGCCAGTGGTCGAACCAGCGATACGCCAGATCCTGGTCGCGCAGGCCCGCGTCGGCCGGATATTTCAGATCGCCGGCCAACTGGCCATGGCCGAAGGCGCCCATCACGAGTTTCTGGTTGCCGCGGGCCGGCTCGGCACCGCGATATTGCAAGCCGGCGAAGCAGTCGATGTTCCCCTGGCTGAAGATGTCGTACCAGCCGCCGATGTTGATCGAGGGGGTTTTCATCTTGGCAAAGTAATGCTCGATGTCGCGCTTCCGGAACGAATCGTCGTACACGCGGTGGATCGGCCGCGGCACGTCGGCCGGCGGGACGCCCTGGCGGCGGAGCCATTCTTCGTTCAGGTTTTGCAGGAAAACTCCGCCCGGATAGCCCGAGTAACGGTACGAGCTGCCGTGCGCCACGAAGACGACGGTGCACACCAGGTGCGGCGCGCCGCTCATGGCGGCGTGATTGGCGGTGATGCCCAAGGCCGAGCCGCCGATCATGCCCACTTTGCCGTTCGACCAGGTCTGCGAGGCGGCCCATTCGACGGTGTCGTAGCCGTCGTCCATGTCGTCGATGAACGCGCGGTATTCGCCTTCGCTGTCGAACCGCCCGCGGCAATCCTGCACCACGCGCACGTAGCCGCGCTCGAGGTAGGGCTTTTCGCGCGCTTCGCGCGAGTCGGCGGGCCCCTTGCCATACGGCGTGCGCGAAAGCACCACCGGCCACGGCCCGTCCCCTGCGGGCAGAAACACGTTGGTCGCCAGCTTCACGCCGTCGCGCATGGGCACCATGACCACCTTGTATTCCGCGAGCGCCTGAGTCGACAAACCAAAAACGAGCAGCAGCGCGCCACACGAGCGCGCCGACGAGCAGCGAGTGAATACCTTGGCGGCCATCGTGCGAATCCTCCGCTTGAGATTGAATGACGTGTGCGCTTTGGGCAGCGCGAACGGGTTCGGGAGTCGGCGGCTCCGGGCCGCCTGGGCCCCGCGGCGCCGAACCGATTATCTCCCGTCACCGGGCGAGGGTCAATCAATTCGCAGGCTGCGGTTTGCGAGAGCTGATCAGATAGGCCAATAAATCCAGCAGTTCCTCCTTGTGGAGGACGTTGACGATTCCCACCGGCATGTTGGAGGTCTCGGACTTTCGCCGCCCGACGATGGTGCTCTTTTCGATTTCGACCGGCGGCTCGGCCGACGATGCCTGGCCGAGCACCAGCACGCCGTCGCTCTCGCGCTCGATGCGCCCCGAAACGACCCGGCCGTCCGCGGTTTGCACGAGCCAGGTGGCGTACTCGTCGGCGATTTTCTTCGAGGGCTCGAGCACGGCCTCCAACATCTCATTCGCCGAGAAGCGCTTGGCGGCGTCCGTCAAATCGGGCCCGACGGTGCCCCCCTCGTCCTCACAGCGGTGACACTGGACGCAGCCCGTTTCGCGGAACGCGGTCTTTCCCGCATCCAGCGAGCGGCCGGTCTTCAGTTGATCGAGCGCGGGCAGCAAATCGGCCGTTTGCCAGTCGCGCACGATCGGCCTCGTGGGTTTCATGGCGGCGATCCAGCCGCGCACGAGTTCCACGGCGCGGTCGTCGACGCGCGTCGACACGAGCGGGGGCATCTGGCCGCGTCCGCGCCGCGAGAGACGGTGCACCAGCACCGAACGCTCCGGATCGCCGGGGGCAACCAGCATCGCATTGACGATGCCGAACGTATCATGCTGCGGGCGAGCTTCGACGAGCACCATCTTTTCGCGCTCTGTAGCGCGCGCGAGCTCCATTTTCGAATTGCCGCCCCCGGCCGCCATGTGGCACACGGCGCAATTGACGTGCAGATAACTGCGGGCGCGGGCCTCGGCATCCTGCGCCGCGTCGTAAGGGTCGACCAGTTTCGACAATTCAGCGGGCCGTTTCGGCAGCTCGCCGCTAAAGAGGCCGATGTGTTCCAGGGTGCGCAATTGGTTGTCGCGCGCGGCCGGGTAGTCATGATCGCGATTCAATTGTGCCTCGGAAAGTCCCAGCACGAAATTCGCGGCGCGGCTGTGGCACGCCATGCATTCGGCGCGGCTGGGGAAGCGCCATGTCTGGCGCCGCGTGCCGGACGAAGTCGGGTCACGAACCGCAAAATCGGCCGTCGCTCCATTCTTGCTAACCAGCTCCGCGTCGCTCTGGGCGTCGTCCCAACGGTACGAATAGCCGGCCCATTCGCCCTGCTGGCGCACGAGCACGCGCGTCTCCACGCGGAACCGCGACGCGGGATTGCCGCTCTCGCGCTCCAGCGAAAGCGTCTGCACCAGCGCCGCGCCGTCGGAAAAATTCCAGCTTTGATTCGAGTTGTATTCGACTTTCGCTTCGCCCGGCACCGCGATGAACCGTTCGGCCACGGCGCCATCGGCCCACGCCGGCGCGTTGACCGAATAGGGCACGAGCCCCGCCGCGGGCTGATGCTCGGCCGTCGAGGCGAACAGCCCCGTTTCGCTCAGCAACATGGGAAACGGCGCCCGCGGTTGGGGCGGTTCGGCCGGCACGAGCCGATACAGCCCGCCGCCGTGGTCGGCGACGATCATTTGACCCTCGGGAATGACGCGAAACGCCGCGATCATCAAGCGCGTGTCAGCCAGCTCGCGGTGCCAGATCACGCGCTGGCCGTCGTGTTTCATCCCCCAAATCCGGCCGCTCGAGTAGTCGCCGTAGATGTACGCTCCCTCCAGTTCGGGAAGCAGGCCGCCGTAGTAGACCACGCCGCCGGTGAGCGAGCGAAACTCGGCGTGCGAGTGCTCGATCGTCGGGGCAGTGAGCGGCGTCGGGCCGCGCTTGCGCTCCGGGTAAAACGGGTGGCTCCCCTCGTAGACGCTCCAGCCATAGTTATCGCCGCGCCGCACCAGATGCGCCGTTTCCCACAGGTCCTGGCCGTTGGTGCCGACCCACACGTGGCCCGTCTTGGGATCGACGCACATCCGCCACGGGTTGCGCAGCCCGTAGGCCCAGATTTCGCCGCGCGCATCAGGCAGGTTCACAAACGGATTATCGGGCGGCACGCGATACGGGCGGTCGCCCTCGGCCTGCCTGACGTCGATTCGCAGCACGGCCCCCAACAGATCGTCGAGCGTCTGGCCGCTGTTCCAAGTGTCCGAATCGCCCGTGCCGTCGCCGGTGGTGAGATAGAGCATCCCGTCAAGCCCGAACGCCATGTCGCCGCCGTCGTGTCCGGCGGAGCGCCACTCGACGATGATTTCTTCGGACTTTGGATCGATGCGCCGCGGCGGGCCGTCTTCCACCCGGTAGCGCGACAGGCGGTCCTTGCGCTGGGTCTCGGGCGTGGGGCCGTTGGTGAAGACGTACAGCCGGCGATTGGTGGCGTAGTCGGCGTCAAAACAAATCGAGTAGATCAGCCGATTCGGGCTTTCGAAGAACGGCTCGAAGGTGTCGGCAGCCGGATCATTTTTGAAGCGGACGATCCGCGAGGGGTTTTTTCCTTCGGCGTGCAGGATGACCAGCAGGCAGTCGGTGAGCGGCTCCTCGACGACGTAAATCGGCGTCTTCAAGTCGAGCTTCTCAAACGTCTTCTCAACGGTGTAGGGCAGGGGGGGTTCGGGCGATCCGACCAGGCGCGAATTGGTCCAGGTCGTGCGCTTTTCGATGCCAAACGGCGCGGCGTCGTCGCCCGCCGCGCCGGCCGGCACGCTTACGAGCACCGCAAAGAGCAAGAAGAGCCAGGCAATTCGCATACGGCGGGGGAGCGCTATTCAAGGCGGGATCGCCGCCGACGCGTGGCGGTTGGACCCATTGTGATCGCCCGGGGCCCGTCGGGCAACTGCGCGCGACCTGACGCCGCCCGTTCGGTGGCGGTACAATGTCGGCCATCGCCAGGTGTTGTTCCGAATAGTCGACGAGTTGGGGGCTTGTCCATGTCAGTTCCACGTTGCAAATTGCGTTTGCTCTTGGTTGGCGTCGCGGCCGGCTTCGCCTGCCGGTTGTCGGCTGCCGCGGAGCGCACGGAACACTTTGACCAGGATCCAAATTGGGAAGGCCGCAACCACCGGGCCGCGGCGCTTGAGCCCCAAACCGTGCGACAGGACTTTGGATACACCGGCACGGCCCACGCCGGCGGCAAGGCCGGTGAGATCGGCGGACTTATCAGCCCGGCCGGCGAAGGGGCGTATTACGCCACCGAGATCGAGACGGCCACTTTCGAGCAGCCGCTTTCGGCCTCCGGCACGCTGGCCTGCGGCGATCGGCCGTTTCACGTGCTGGTCGGTTTCTTCAACGCCGACACGCTCAACGAGTGGCGCACGCCGAACACGATCGCGCTGCGGCTCAACGGTCGCGGCGACGTGTTTTTCGCTTACGTCGAGTATTGCACCGCGCGGTGGCGCGCCGGCGGCGACTCTCCCCAAAGCTTTCCCATGGTGTCAAACCAACAAACAGGCCGCATGGAACCCCAGGGCTTCGCGGCCAAGGGCGGCGTGCACCGTTGGAGCCTGAGCTATGATCCCGGTGGCAACGACGGCAACGGGGCGGTCACGGCCACGATCGACGGCCAGACGGCCGTGTGCCACCTGGGCCAGGGCCACAAACACGACGGCGCGGGCTTCAATCGGTTTGGCCTCATGACCGTTATGAAGTCGGCCGACACCGGTGGCGAGCTCTGGCTGGACGACGTCACCGTAATTGGCAGAAAGTTCGACTTCGACGAGGATCCGCGCTGGGACGCGCGGGGCAACCGCCGCACCTACGCCAGTTCCATCGTGCGGCCGCGCTGCGATTTTGGCTATAGCCCCACGCACTTCGCCGGCGGGCGCGCCGGCGGCGAGCTGGGCGGGCTCGTGTTTCGCGGCGACTGCCGGTACCCCGAGAAAATGGCCTCCTACGCCGATCGACTCCAGCCGCTCTCGCTGGATGGGCCGATCAAGGCCGCCGGCAAAGTTTGTCTGCGGCGGGGCGTCAGCGACAGTACGATGCTGTTCGGCTTCTTCAACGCGCGCGAAAGCATGCTCTCGAATCCGGCGCAAAACGCGGGGCTGCCGGCCAGCTTTCTAGGCATCTCGACCGACGGTCCCAGTCGCGACGGCTTTTACTTTTCGCCCACCTATCGCCTCGGCGATCATTCGCGCAGCGTGAATGCCGATGCCGGACCGCCCGCCATCTATCCCGACGGCAAATCGCGCGACTGGACGTTTGATTATTCCCCCGCCGCGGCCGGCGGCAACGGCGCCATCACGGTCACGCTCGCGGGGCGAAGGGTTGAACTCGAGCTCGATCGCGGCGCCCGCCAGAGTGGCGCGCGGTTCGACCGTTTTGGCATGGTCACCACTTGGATCGACGGCAACAGTCAGACGATCTACTTCGACGATTTGACGTACACGTTCCGGCAGGACTAGAAGCCGTTTCAAAACGAATTGTAGCCGGCCTCAGGCCGGGCCGGGGTCACTGACCCCGGCTACAGGGTTTGAAACGAGCTTCTGGCACCTTGACCGAGAACGCGCCGGCTCAATTCATCGAAACGGCTCTGGCCGGATCGGCCAGGCAGCGTCGCCATAGCGACGGCTCAAGTTTCTCCTTGAGCCAGCCGCGCAGCGTGTCGCATCCCAGCGCGTGTACGCAGCGGCGCGGATCTTCGTCGTCGCCGCGATAGCCCCAATGCACGGCCACCAGCTTGCCGCCACAGACAATGGGCCCGCCGCTGTCGCCGGGAATGGTCACCTGCTTGTCCTGCACTCCTTGCGCGGCCACCAGTGCCTCGGGATCGTCGCCCTCCACAGGAATCGGCTGGGAGACTGTCGCCATAAACGAGCGAAACCGCTTGGGCCCGTAGCCCCAGATTTCGACCTTCTCGCCAAGCTGCGGGTCGTGCTCGGCGAGGGGCACCGGCTGGATCCCGTCGGGGGCAAAGATCCACAGCGCCGCCACGTCGAGCTTGCGATCGATGGCCAGAATCCGGGCGCCCGAAAGTTGGCCGTCGTTGAATTCAACGGTAATCGGACCGACTTCCGATTCGAACAGGTGTGCCGCGGTCAGCACCAGCCCTTCATGGCCGTCGACCGCCGTCAGCGTGCCCGTGCCGTTGACCGTCGGACCGGGTTTCCGGTAGCCGCTGATCCAATTCCTCACGCGGGCAGCCGCCATGCGGGAACCGTCTTGTTGATACGAGATCGGATCGGCGCTGGGGCTCGCCAGCATCAAGCCTGCCAACACAAGAACGTACTGAGGCACGCTTCACCTCCCGTTCAACTCGGCCCATGTGCCATCCCGGCCATCCCATAACCGGGCAATTTGGGTAGTTCCAGAATAGTTAGGAAGCGGGCCGAGCAAAAGGGGGTTGTCCAAACTTCAAGCGCCGCCGGCATTTAATGGGCGCAAAGTGGGTGTAATGCACGCCTTGCGGCCTGGCACCCAAGGGCCTAATACCCGACCGCACAGCCGTCCTTGCGCGGCTCGGTGGCGCCGTGGAGCGTGCCGTGTTTCCAGTCGATCAGAATGCCCTGGTAGCCGCCGAAGCCGCCGCCCCGGGCACGCGTCACGTGGTGCCCCTTCTTTTCAAGGGCCGCGACCACTTCGGCCGGCACGGCCGGCTCGATGAACACGCGGCCGCCGTCGGGCTCCGCCGGCGCGCCGGTCGGCTCGGCGCTGCCGTCGTGCCGCACTCGGGCCTCATCGCCCGCTTCCTGCACGGTCATGTCGAAATCGATCATGTCGACCAGAACCTGGACGTGTCCCTGGGCCTGCATGTCGCCCCCCATCACGCCGAAACAGAACCACGGCTTGCCGTCCTTGGTGACCATGGCGGGAATGATCGTGTGGAAGGGCCGCTTGTGCGGCTCGAGCCGATTCAGGTGATCGTCGGAAAGCGCAAACAATTGCCCGCGGTTCTGCATCACGAATCCCACGTCGCCCGGCACGACAAACGATCCGAAGCCGCCGAAATTGCTCTGGATGAACGAGCAGCAATTGCGGTCCTTGTCGACGACCGACAGGTACACCGTGTCGGCGTGCTCGAGCACCGGGTTGCCGGGCGGAACATCCCGGGCAGCCACGTCCATGCTCAACAATTTGCCGCGCTTGGCCGCGTACTCCTGGGAAATCAATTCCTTCGTGGGCAGCTTGCCAAAGGCGGGATCGGCGTAAAACTTCGCCCGGTCGGCGAACGCCAGTTTTTTGGCCTCGATAAACAGGTGCAGCCATTCGGCGCTGCCACGACCCATTTTGCGCACGCCGTAGGGTTCGATCAGGTTGAGAATCTGCAAGGCCGCGATGCCCTGGCCGTTGGGCGGCAATTCCCACACGTCGTAGCCGCGATAGTTGGTGCTCACCGGCTCGACCCAGTCGCTGGTGTGATCGGCAAAATCCTTGAGCGACATGTATCCGCCGTGAGCGTCGCTGAATGAGACGATTTGCTGCGCGATGGGCCCTTTGTAGAACGCCGCCGGCCCGTCCTTGGCAATCGCCCGATAGCTGGCCGCCAGAAGTGGATTCTTGAAGATTTCGCCGGCCTCCGGTCCGCGACCGTCGATCAAATAGGTCTTGCCCGTGTCGGGCCATTTTTTCAAGGTGCCGGCCGCGCTCCGCCAGTAAGCGGCGATCAGCTCGCAAACGGGAAAACCGTGTTCGGCATAGTCGATCGCCGGCTCGAGGATTTCGGCCATTGATTTTTTGCCGAACCGGGACCGTAAATCTTCCCAGCCGGCCACGCAGCCGGGCACGCTCCAGCACAAGAGGCCATTGCCGGGAATCGACGTCAGGCCTTTTTCTTTGAACACGGCGCGAGAGAGCTTGTACGGGCTGCGGCCGCTGCCGTTGAGGCCGTAGAGCTTTTGCGTCTTGGCATCCCAATAGATCACGAACACGTCGCCGCCGATGCCGCAGCTCATCGGCTCGGTCAGGCCGAGCATGGCATTGGTGGCGATCGCCGCGTCGGCCGCGTTGCCGCCGCTTTTCAAGATGTCCAGACCCACCTGCGCCGCCAGCGGGACGCTGGCCGCCACGATGCCGTGCTCGGCAACCACCACCGAGCGGCTTTGACGCGGATTTCCGGCCGGCCGGTCGTACGGGGCCGCGTGGGCTTCCGGAAATCCAATCACTTCGATGTCGAACATGATCGACCCCAACAGCAACGAAACGACTAGCAATCTCGACCTGGTCATTTTCAAGTTCCTTGTCTGGCCGACGACGTTCCGATCCGGGCGGCTCACTTCACTTCGAAGACGGGCTGGCCGTCCAAAATGGTCTGACCCAAGCGCGCGGCTTCGCTGCCGGGCTGGTCGTCGATGATCTTTTTAATCGCCGCCGTCGCCCGCTCGCGCACCGCCGGCTTGGGAGAATTGGCGAGCGGACGCTGCTTTTCGACAAGCTTGACGGCGTTTAGCTCTTGGCGGTACGCGGGGTCTTTGGCGATTTGCCGCCGGGCGGCCGACGCCTCGCCGGCGGCCGGATAGCCGGCAAACCGATCGGCGACCGCGCCATACAGGTCGTAGGCGCGAAGCTTGCTCTTTTCCGCCTCGGCTTTAGCGGCATCGAGGGCTTCTCTTCCGCGCTCGTTGACGAGATCGGAGAGTTTCCCGGCGGCGGCTTTCACTTCCGCTTTGTGCGAGCTTTTGGCCTTGCCCAGCGCTTTTGCCGCCGGAGCGTACTCGGCGAATTCGACGCTCCGCCACACGGGCAACAACTCCGGCGGAATCTCCGACGGTTCGATGTTCCAGCTCGCGCCGTCGAGCGCCCGTTCGATGGTGTCGTCCAACTTGGTCCAACTGCCCCGCCTCACTTCCCCCTTGGCCGTGATGTAGGCAACTTGCGCGATGTTCTGCAGGCTGATCTCCCCGACCCCGCAAGCCTTTTCGAAGGAGCGATCCAAATCGACGATCACCGGCCAGCTCACGCCGACGGTGCGGGCATACTGCATCACCAGCGGCAGCGGGGTACCCGAGTTGACGGCAATGAACGCGATCGGCCTATCCGCGTACTTTTGCGCAAGCGCCAGGATGTCCGGCCAACGGCCTTTGCACCTGGGACACGTTTCCTCGTAGAAGTAGAGTAGCGCCGCTTTGCCTTTGAGATCCGCGAGCTTGATGGGATTGCTGCCGATCCAGACGTTGGGGAATTCAAGCGACGGCGCATCGTCCCCGGCCTCCTGCGCCCCGCCCGATGCGGCCCATACCGCAACGACGACACCCGCGGCGCAGCATCGTGCGAACCACCGCCGCGCTAACGCGCCCTTGGATTTCATCGAGCTGACCCTCCGCCCACAATACCTGGCGCGGCGCCAACGAACGTCGCCCCGCCGGCGCCTCATCATAATTTGCCAGCCGGATTCTGTCGAATTCTTTCGCCCGAGCGGGGACTCCATTTTCAACGACGCTCGCGCTACGTGAGGCGATAGGCGAATTGGGTCTTCGTCGTCCCTTCGGGCAGGCACCAATCCAGACGCTGGATTTCGGCGAAACAGCTCATGGCCACGCGGGCCGTCTTGGCCGAGAAGTTTTCCTTGTCATTCCCGTAGCGAAAGGACAACTCCCCCACCAGCGGCCGGCCGTCGGGCCCGTCGGACCACAAGATCAAGGCCAGCTCGGCTTCGGTGCGACGGAACGAGAATGCGGGGCCGGTCAGCACGCGTTCGTAAACCGCCAGCGAGTTGACCGGCTCTAGCGCGAGCTGCTCCGAGCAGCGGCGACCTTCTCGCTCTAACCGCACCAACGCCGGAAACAATTTCGCGGCGGCCTTCAGATCGTCGGGAGGCTTCCGCGGGCCGGCCACGGTGTTGGAATGGGAAAACCGGCTGGCGAACGGCGCGGAAATGTCTTCTTCCAACTTTTCGCCGGAATCGTCGCCGTCGGCGCTTCTCACGTTGGCGCCCGTGGCGACGTATCGATCGGGCGAGCGGCATTTCAGCGTGTATTCGGTCTTGTCGCGCTCGAGGTCCGCGCGCCGCCGAAACACCAGCCCGTTGAGGTGGATCGTGCCGTCGGGCGTGTCGAGAAAGACGATCTCCCGTTTTTTCGTGTCGTTGAACTTGCCGCTCAACTTGACGTCGTCGAGCCGCCGGACCATGCGGCCGAGCTCGCGCCAAAGTTCGCGCGCCCGTGCCTTGCGCTTCTGGAACAAGCGATGGTCGAGCATAACCTTATATTCGCGCGAGCAAACGGCGAGGTTCTTGGCCATCGCAAAACCACCAGGTGAAGTCCGTGGAGCGCGCGCGGCGAGATAAACGAGTTGCAACAAACGGGCCGCTTTGGAATCGTCGCCACGACGGGGCTCGGCCGAGCGCTCGGACATCCAACGGCGGCCATGCTACTGCCCGAAAAAGGTGCGGTCAAGCATCGGCCGCACAAGTGCAATCGCGCGCGGGAGCCTCTTTGACGCCCCGCGAATTGCACGGCCTTCATGGGTCAGAACGAGCGGCAAATTCACCCTTGGGGACGACTAGCTAGAGGGAGAGAAAACGGGTCAAGGAGAGAAAACGGGAGAGAAAACGGGTCAGAACTATTTTTGATAAATAGTTCTGACCCTGTTTCTCCGCCCGCGAATTGCACGGCCTTCATGGGTCAGAACGAGCGGCAAATTCACCCTTGGGGACGACTAGCTAGAGGGAAACCGCAGTGGCGCTTTTGATCCTTCGCCCCGCAGCTCAGCGGCTGGACGGCAGGAGAGAAAACGGGAGAGAAAACGGGTCGGAGAGAAAACGGGTCAGAACTATTTTTGATAAATAGTTCTGACCCTGTTTCTCCGTCGCAGTGGCGCTTTTGATCCTTCGCCCGGCGGCTCAGCGGCTGGACGGCAGGCCATTACCCGGCACAACGCCGCACGCACACTCGCCATTTCCGGGCCGGAAATCCCCGATTGCAGAACGCGCCGCGCATGGAGACACGCCCGCCGACAGGCCTCTCTTGACGCACGTGCGAACCACACGCAAACTGCAAGTGGCTGACACTTTGCGAGAGTGGCGGAATTGGCAGACGCGCTGGACTTAGGATCCAGTCCCGCAAGGGGTCCGGGTTCGACTCCCGGCTCTCGCATCTTGCTTCTTGTGTATTTGATCGCCCTGCTAGGCTAAAAACTGTCGGTCGCACGGCCAAAGCCGCCTTCCCTCGAGACTGAACCGCGGGTGCATTCCTTGCGACCCGCGGGCGACCCGTCCGCCGCCGACCGACGTCATCCTGGCGAGGGTCGGACGGCTTCGACACTTAAGCGAGCCGTCCGTTTCTCACGCTTCAACAAGGCTCGCCCCAAGCCGCGGCGGCAGGCGACTCAACCGACACACTACATGGGAAACGGCAGGTTGAGGCCCAGGCCGCCGAACGCGTTGCCGAAGGGGAAGCCGGATTGGAAACCGCCGAAGATGTTGTCGCCCAACTGCACGCCGCCGAGGTCAAGGCCCGACAG
The DNA here is from genome assembly GCA_040877415.1 of Pirellulales bacterium. Lineage (GTDB taxonomy): Bacteria > Planctomycetota > Planctomycetia > Pirellulales > PALSA-1355 > JBBDNV01. The sequence continues at coordinate 17,803 of JBBDNV010000205.1, read as the reverse complement.
GTCGCCGATGCCGCCTAGCGCGCTGCTAAAAAAACTCGACATGGTGTTGCCGAACATGTCCTCGAACGGGCCCTTACCGCGAACGGCCAGGCCGTCGCTGTCCGACAACTGCTGCATGCCGCCCAGGCCCATGTTGTCCAGGGTCGATTTCGAAACGGCCAAATCGCCGGCCGACGCCGTGGCGGCGGACAGCAACACGAAAACAGAAGCAATCGCAAAGGTCTTCATTATTAGTCCTCGAATTGAAAAGGGGGAATTGATTTAGCGCTTCAGCGACGCACTACAAAGGCCACGGAAAGGTGCCGCCGAAGCCCATCGTATTGCCGAAGACCGACGCGCCCGTGCCGAAATGCTGCGAACCGCCCTGGAAGTTATCGAGCAACGAGCGGCCACCAAACGGCGAGGAATCGAAAGGCGACTCGGGTTGGATCGGTGATGGCGGAGGGCTCGGGTCGTTTCCAAGCTGCCAGCCCGGAAAAAGCCCGCCCAGCACGCCGTCGAAGGGACCCTTACCGCGGACAGCCAATCCGTCGTGATCGGACAACTGTTGCATGCCGGCCAGGCCCATGCTGTCCAGGGTCGACTTGGTAACGGCCAAATCGCCGGCCAGGGCCGTGGTCGCAGACCATATTACGAACGCAAAGGCGAGCACTAGCGTCTTCATTGTTGTTCCTCGGGAAGCTAAAACGGTGTAGCGACTGGCTTGCCTGTCCGTCGAAACGTTGACGCTGGACGGCACTCAAGACCAATCGGAACTGTCATCCTAATTACAGCAGTTTACCAAGTCAACTACCCAATCTGCTTATTCTTCTTATTCTGTCTAAGCTATCACTATATAAGGGTTTAGTTCTGGCATAGCGCACACCCCCCTTCGGATGGGAGTTCGCCGAGGGCGTACAACGCCCGAACTAAATAGCCGGGCTCGGGGCGGCCGAATCGGCAATGGCAAGGCGAGGTCCCGAGAGTCGGGAACTGCGGTCGACCGCCCAGGAGTGTCCGCACGCACGCGCGCAAGGGTCGGGCGTCTGACAACGGTGAGGGGATTTCTGACCGCGATTGAATCGATCAGGCGCGAAACAGAGCCAGCTCATCAAACGCCGCCCCCAGCACTTCGGCCGGCGGCACGCCCAGCCATTGCCTGAGAATGGTCGCGTACACCTGGCGGAAGTCGACGGCCATCTCCACGTCGCCGTCTTTGAGCTGAGACAAATTCGGCGCGGGGCCGATGATCGGCGACGCAAGATTCGGTCCCGCGATAAACACGGGCGCCGCGGCGCCGTGATCGGTTCCTTCCGAGGCGTTTTCCGCCGCCCGGCGTCCGAACTCGCTGAATGCCAGCACCAGCACGCGATCGGCCAGGCCGCTGGCCGCCAGATCGTCGAGGAACGTTTTGACGGCGCCGGCGAATTCGCGCAGCAATCGCGCATGTTCGTACGTTTGGCTGGCGTGCGTGTCGTAGCCCCGCTGCGCGGCGTAGTACACCCGTGCCGTGGTGCCTGCCTTAATCAGCGCCGAGATAATCGACAGATGGGCCGCCAGGCGCGTCGGGCCATCGTCCTCGCCCGGAGCCATCTGGCCGGCGAGGATCGGCGCCAAGCGCTCGCACGTCGCGAACGCGTCGCCGCACTCGACCGATACGCGGCGCGCGAGTTGGGAGCACTCGTCCGTGGTCGACGTCGCGGCCTGGAGCAGTTCAACGGGCGAATCGAGCGCAAGCTCGTCCTTCGATTTCACCTCGATCGTCGCCGAGCGCCGTCCCCACAGCGCCAGGGGCACCGAGCCGAGGCTGGAATATACCGCGTGCGGACCCGTGCGCGTGGCCGCTTGCGTGTCCAGCGCGCGGCCCAGCCAGCCATACTGTCCATGCTCGGCTTCGTCGAGGCGGGCGGTGTGCCAGATGGCCATGCTGCGGAAATGCGAGCGGTTGGGGTTCGGATAGCCCACCCCCTGGACGATCGTCAACCGGCCGTGCTCGAACAGCTCGCCCGCCGCCTTCATCGATGCGTGTAGCGCCAGCTCGTCATTGAGCTTGATCAGCCGGTCCTGCGGCAGCTTGAGCTTGGGACGCAACCGCGCGTAGTTCTCGTCGCGGTAAGGCACCACGGTATTCAGGCCGTCGTTGCCGCCGTCGAGTTGAATGACGACCAGCACGCGGCCGTCTTTGTCCGTTTCCGCGGCGCCGGCCGTCCTTGTCAGAAAAGCGGGAACCACCGGTGAAAGCGACACGAGCAGCGACCGCTTCAGTAACTGGCGACGTGTGATCATTTCTCAGATCTCCCACAAGATGGTTCGCATGAATTCCAAAATCTTTCTCCGTTCACGCCAAGTGCGCTTCAGGCCGGGAAAAGAGCAGCAAAATCGCCGACGACAAGGCGCTTGCGCCGTCTTTACCTCGGCTGGCCGCTTCCCGTTCCACGCCGTGCGTGATCGACTGGGGCAGGCCGCCGAAGGCAAGCTCGGCCAGCCATTCGACGCTTTGAGCGAGATTCACTTCTCCGCAGTGCCGCTGGATCAAAGGGCCAAAATCGCGGGCGGCACCCGATTGCGCCAGCCGCCCTTCGACCAGCGCCGTGAGGAAATTGGCGCGGGCCACGATGGCGCCGGACGCAAGCCAGGCCTTTCCCTCCGACCAGCCTCCGACGTTGGGGGGATAGAACAGGTCCTGGCCCATGCGCGTCATCCAACCGGCCAGCAACAGGGTGCTCGGCGGAGGCACGAAGCATTCCAATGCGCGGACGGTGCCGATCACGTACTGCGGTGGGGCGGCAATCGTGGCGGCGATGTTTTCCGCGGCGAAAAACCGCTCGGATCGCAACACGATTTCGACCGCGCCGCCGATGTTCAAATCGTGCTTTTTCAAACTTTCGGCCAGCGCGTCGATCGCCGCGTCGTCGATCAATGGTTCGCCCAACATCATCCGGCACAAGCGCCAGGCCACGCGGCGCGCCGTGGCCGGCTGCTCGATCAAGAGCGCCAAGAGCCCGTCGCCGTCGAATTTCGCCGTTTGGCCCAGAATCGTCTTTTCGCCGCCGTCGTGCCGCTCGCCGCGAAAGCGGAACTGGTCCGCCACGACCTTCCAGCCGGTCAGGGCCCGGGCGGCTTGCTGCACGTCGGCCTCGGTATAGTTGCCGATTCCCAGCGTGAACAGCTCCATCAACTCGCGCCCCAGGTTTTCATTGGGATGAGCGGACACGTTCTTGTCGGCGTCGAGCCACACGAGCATGGCGGGGCTGTGCACGGCCGCGGCGAGCAGCTCGCCGAACGGCGCGCGGCCATGCCGCCGCAGCACGTCGTTCTGCGCGTCGATGAACTTCAGGTTCTGGACCTTGAGGTTGCTGGTGGCGAAATGGTTGTGCCACAAGAGCGTCAGCCGCTCGCCCAGCGGATCGGGCGAAAACAACATGCGGAAAACCCAGGCGGCCTTCAAACGCCGGTCGAGCTGCGATGCGGTGGCCGCGTCGGTGAGCATTTTGGCAAGCGCCTCAAAATCGCCGGGCACCGCGTCGATCCGCGCCTGTCCGGCGATCAGCCGCGTGACCGCGTCCTGAGGGTTGCCCGCCAGATCGCGTTCCAGTTCGGCCCACGTGGCGGCAAAGCCCGCCCGGCGATGCAGGTGGACGGCCCGGCGCCGATTCCACGGTGCCGCCGCGGTCGGCTCATAAGGCTTCCAATAGTCGGCTGCGGATTCCACGGATTCCTCTAATCGTTCGATCGCTTGACCGCCACGTCGCCGAGATCCTTGGTTTCGCCGGCGGCGAGCTTGAGATCTTTGATGAAAACACCCAGATACCGATTGGCCTTGTCGGCTCCGAGAATGTAGGGGACGCCCGGCGCGAGCCCTTCGATCGTGAAGCGGCCCTCGTCATCGACTTCGAAGGCGTCCCGTTTGGGCAGGATTCCCCACTGGGGGTCGAGGACGCCGGCGCTTGAAATGCGGACGTCGCCCAGGGCGTCGCCTTGTGCGTCGACTACCTGGCCGGTGATCGTCGCCCAAGACTCGAGCTTGACCGTCAACGGACCCTTTTCGTCGCCGCTTAAAAGCACGGTGCCCGCCAGACGGCGCTCGGCGTGATAGAACTGCACGCATCGCGATTTTTCCGGCTGAAGGTTGCGAATTTTGAATGCGGCGCCTGCCAGCGGTTGCCACACTTGGGCTTCCACGGCACCGGCGATCATCGCACCGGCCAGCGGTGCGCCTTTCGGATCAAGAACGGTTCCGCTTACTGCACGCCCCGGGACGAGGGCGAAATTGCACTCGCTGTTCCCGCCGTCTTCAGCCGGGTTCACGCCGGCTATGGCGTGAAAGTTGCGCGCCATGCAGAAATCGGGGGCGGTGGGAAACGTGAGAGCGTCACTATCGTCGTCGCGTCCCTCGATGCCGTCCGCTCCGACGCCGATCGGATAGTCCGAATAGTTCTTGGCTCGCACGCCGACGATCCCGCGGCCCGGCAGTCCGGGGATCTGGAAACGACCCTCGACGTCCGTCCCAAACCACAGCGAAAACGCGTCGGAGAAACCGGGCGCTTCGCGCAAACGCGGATTGTCCAAGAAGACGTGATACTGCACCGTCGCGCGCAGGGGGACTCCGCTGGCGGCATCGGTGACGCGGCCGCGAATCCAAACGCCTCGTTTCAGTTCGAAATCGACCACGATTTCGTCGGCAGCCGTGTTCACTTCGGCCGGCCGCGCGGAAACCAGGTACGGCTCATTTCGCGGCGCAAGGGCCAACAATTCGTTTTCGCCCACCGGCAGCCCGCGAAGCTCGTAGCGACCCTCTTTATCCGTCACCGTGTAAAACAGGGTATTGGGATAGGGCTGCACGCCGATATGCGCCAATCGGTAGGCTTGAACCTGAACGCCGGCCAGCGGCTGGCCGGTATCCTTGTCCCGCACCACGCCTGTGACCGGCCGCGAAGGACCAGCCACCTCATCAAACGATGCGCCGTGGTACATCCGGGCCTGCATTTGGGGATTGCGCGGGTCGGACACGCGGACGGTCGGACCGCTGCGGGTGCGCGCCGAAACTTGCCGGGTTTCGATTTCCGGCCCTTCCATTTGCAAAAGCGCGATCCGCTCGCGGCCGACGCCGCGAATTCGAAAACGGCCGTCGGCGCCCGTCTTAATGCCGGGAAAGAATTGCTCCAACTGCCGATAGAAATTGAAGCCGGTCGAGATTCCGACGATGTTCCACGCTTCGTGAAACGCTCTGTCCTTGTCTTGAACGGCCTCAAGCCACGGGTCGAGGTTGTTTTGAGCCGCGCGATCGATTTGCACCACGCGCACGCGGACCCCGGCGACCGGCTTACCCTCTAGATCGATGATCCGGCCTTCGATTGACACGTCGTCGGCAACCAGGTGCAGGGTCTTATCCGCGGCCACTTCGTCGCGGCGGTCCGAGAAATTGGGGTGCAGCGGCAGATTCTCCAGCAGTTTTCCGCTGGATTCGAAACTGGCCGCCAGGGCCCACGCCATCCCCTGGCCGTCGGCGGTCGCGATCAGTTTTGCCGTGAGCCATGGTTCGCTCGACTCGTCGGTGTTGAATTCTTTCTTGGCCACGGTCAAGGCAAAAGTGCCGTCGGGTTTCGTCTGCGCCATCAGGATTGGCTTGGTAACGGCGGGCACGTCTTGCAGCAGGTAAATCTTCGCGCCGGCCGCCGGCCTGCCGTCTGGATCGACCACTTTGCCGGCCAGTTGGATTTGGCTGCCGGCGTCGGCCTCCGGAGCCACTTGGGGAGTGGCCTTCCCTTCCGCCGGCTTTTGTTCGGCGGATTTCTTTTCCGAGGGCTTGGTGGCGGGCGGCGACGGTTCCTTCCTGAGCGTCACGTCGCCGAGATCCCTGGTTTCGCCGGCGGCGACGCTGACGTTTTCAAAAGCGGTGCCCAGATACCGATTGCCCCGGCTGGCGCGGACGGAGTAATTGACGCCCGGCGCGAGCCCCGGGATGGTGAAATGGCCGTTGTCCTCGGTGTGCAGGCGTTGTGCATCGGGGAATGTGTTGCCCTCGACTCCCGGCACGTCTTTAGCGCGTCCCGGGTAAAGAAAGATCTGGTCGGCGGGATCGCCGTCTTCACTGAGCATCCGTCCCTTGATGGTGCCCGCAGGTTCGAGTTTGACGGCCAGCGGCCCCTGGTCGCCGCCTTTGACGAGCAGGGTGCCGGCAAGTTTGCGTTCTTTGTCGGCGAACAGCAGGCGCCGAGTTTCATCGGGACGCAAGTGCCGCACGACGAATTTGTCGGAATTGAGCGTGCGCCAGTAGTTAATGTCGTGCTGCCCCGCGCAATCGGAGCCGGCCAGCGGCTTGCCGTCGGGATCGAGCACGGTGCCTTCGATCCTGGGGCCTGGGTCGAGGGTGATGTTTTGCTCGATGGCCTCGTCGCCCGGCTCGGGATTCACTTCGACCAAGGCGTTGCCGTTCATCGATACGACGTAGTGCGGCGAGGTGTGAAACATTTCGTCCCGCCCGTCGACGCGGCCGCCTTCGATTTTGTCGGCGCCGGCGCCGCGCGGGTAGTCGTCGGCGTTATTGGCCATGACGGTAATCATGCCTCGGCCCGGCAGTCCGACGACGGCGAACTGGCCCTCGCCGTTCGAGTGATGGATCGGGTTCTCGAAGTTGATTCGCTTGCCGTCCGGCCTGAGATGCGGATTGGTGTCGAAGGCGAAGTACTCGACGCTGGCGCGCAGCGGCTCACCGCTGGCGGCGTCGGTCACTTTTCCGCGAATCCACACGCCGCGTTTCAGCTCGATGTCGAGCGTGGCTGACTCGGCCGCCGGCGTCGTCTCGACGGTGGCCTCGATGCACAGGTACGGCTCGCCGTCGGGCGGGATGGCGATCAGCCGGTTGGAGCCGATCGGCAGGCCCTCGAGGCGATATCGCCCCTCTGCGTCGCTGGTGGTCTGGATGTAGCGCTGCGACCAGCCTTGGAGCTCGTGTCCCGCGATTTTCTCGGAATGGACGCCCACATTGGCAAGTGGTTTGCCGGTGTCCTTATCGCGCACCACGCCAACCACGGCGCGGGAGGGCGCGGCGGCGTAATCGAATTGCGCTCCGTAGTACGTCAACTTGGGCCAATCGTCGCTTCGGTCCGCCTCCTCAGTGACGTAGAGCGCCGGGCCGGGGCGCGTGCGGGCGTAGACCCGCTGCGTTTCGCACCCCGGGGGCTCGATCTGCAAATGGGCGATGCGTTCCCGCCCGATGCCCTGAATGCGAAAGCGGCCTTCGGCGTCGCTGGTGACGGGAGGAAACAGTTCGGCGAGCTGCTGCTGCATGAACAGGCCGTGAAAGCCGCCCTGGACGAGCTGGCGGGCCTGATAGTAGTCGGCTTTTTTATTCTCCACCGCGTCGAGCCAGCCATCGAGGTTGTTTTCGCGGTTGGCGTGCAGCTCGATCACGTACACCTTGGCGCCGGCCACGCCCTGGCCTTCGAGATTGATGACGCGTCCTTCGATCGGCACGTCGTCGGCGACCAGGCGAATGGTGGAATCAGTCGAGTCCTCGGCGCGATCGGGCCGATAGTTTGGACTCGCGCGAACGGCTGCCAGAATGCGGCCCGTTTTCTCGGCGGCGGCGGCATGAGCCCAACCCACGCCGTAACCCGGTGCCACTGCCGCCAGCATGGCGTATTTCCATGGATCGTTCGAAAAGCCGGCGTCAAAATCCTTTTCGTTCATCGTGAATTCAAAGCTGCCGTCGGCCTTGGTCTCAGCTCGCGGCTTCGTGGCGATGCCGTTGGGCGTGTAGTAGACGATGTGGATTTTCGCGCCGGCCAGCGGCTTGTCGTTCGGGTCGACGACGTTGCCGGCGAACTGGAAAGGCTCAGCGGCGTCAATCGTCGGCGCGGCCCGGTCGCCCTTCCTTTCGGTCGCCGTTTTGGCTTTAGGCTTGTCGGACGACGAATGGATCGTCAAATCACCAAGATCCTTGGTTTCTCCCGCGGCAACTTGGAGCTCTTCGATGACGGTGCCGAGAATCGTTCCCCTTCTTGATGCTGAAAGTGCATACGGGATGCCGGCGGCGAGACCTCCGATTTTGAAACGGCCCTCGTCGTCGGTCTGCCGGTTGTGCGGGTCGGGCAGCAAACCGGGAGCGGCCGGCGGTTGCCCGCTAAAGAGTGCCCCGAGCAACGTTACCTTGTCGGCCGGCTCGCCGTTGCTCTGGAGCACGCGCCCCATGACGGTTCCCCAAGGTTCGAGCCGAACGCTCAGGGGTCCCGTTTCATTGCCCTCAAGCAGCATGCTTCCGGCCAGTTGGCGATCGGTGTGATAGAAATGCAGGCGTCGCGGTTTGTTCGGTTCGAGATTGCGAACGGTGAACGACGGACCTTCCAGCGCCGGCAATCGCCATGCCAGCATCTGGTTTTCGCCGGCGAACATCGCCCCGGACAGCGGCTTGCCCGAGGGATCGAGCAGGGTGCCCTCGATGCGTGGTCCGGCGCGGAGCGCGAAATCGACTTCCACCGCGTCGGCGTCATGGGCCGGATTCACCTCGGCCAACGCATGGAAGTTGGTTGCGAAACACGGGTGTGGCTCGGTGCGGAACGTGACCGTCCCGCTGTCGGCCGCGGAATTGGCGTCCCGCCCGTCGGTGATTTTTTCGGCTCCGACGCCGCGCGGATACTCTTCGTGGTGGTGCGCGAGCACGCCGACCATTCCCCGACCCGGCAATCCGCGGACGGCAAATCGGCCGTCGGCGTCGGTCATGATCTTTACCAGTTGGGCGCCTCTCAAACCGGATGCCTCCTTGAAATTCGGATTGTCAAGGAAGGCAAAGTACTCGACCCAGGCCCGCAGCGGTTCGCCGCTGGCGCCATCGGTGACTCGGCCGCGAATCCACACGCCCCGCTTGAGCTCAAAGTCGACGGTGATGGATTCCTCGTTCAGGCTGGTTACGGCCGGGCTGCGCGACGGCATGTGGGGTTCGCTCGGCGGGGGCAGGGCCATGATGCGATTCTCGCCGATGGGCAAGCCCGACAGCCGGTACCGTCCCCGGGCATCGGTCGCGGTGCGGACGTAGGCATTGGTCCATCCGCTGACGGGTTCGCCGGCCAGTACTTCGGCCTCGATCGTCGCGCCGGCCAGCGGTTGGCCGGTGTCTTTGTCGTTGACCACGCCGACCACGTCACGCGACGGCGCGGCGACAAGATCCAGCTTCGCGCCGTAGAACGTAAACTTGCCGAAGTCAGGATTGTCTCGCTCTCGCAGCAGGTGAAACGTCGGACCGGGGCGCGTGCGGGCGAAGATTTGCCGCGTCTCGATGGCGCGTCCCGCGATCTGCAACATCACAATCCGCTCCCGGCCTACGCCACGAATGCGAAAGCGGCCCTCGGCGTCGGTGACGACTTTGGGGAATAACTGCGCAAGTTGATGTTGCGCATGGGTGCCCGAAAAGCCGCCGAAGAGGCGCTCCCGCGCTTCGTAGAAACTTGCGTTCTTGTTTTGCACCGCGTCCAGCCAGGCGTCGAGGCTGTTCTCGGTATCCCCGTGCAGCTCGATGACTTGCAAATCGGCGCCGGCCACCGGCTGGCCTTCCAAATTGACGATCCGCCCTTCGATCGGCACGTCGTCGGCCACCAGCCGCAGCGTCGAATCGGTCGAGATGTGCGCGCGGGCGGGCGAAAAATTCCCCTTCGCGCGAAGCGTTTTCATCATCTGGCCACTTTTTTCCAATCCGGCGGCGAGGGCCCAGGCGGCGCCGTATCCGGGCGCTACGGCAACTACTTTGGCCCCCTCCCACGGCGCGTTCATTTCGCCGGTGTCAAAGTCCTCGTTGGTCATCGTGAATTCAAAGCTGCCGTCGGCGTTGGACTCCGCGCGGGGCTTCGTTTCGATGCGGTTCGGCGTGTAGTAGAGGACAAAGATCTTGGCCCCGGCCACCGGCTTGTCGTCCGGACCGACCACGTTGCCGGCGAACTGGAACCGGTCAGCAGGATCGGCCGCCGCGCCTTCGTCGGCCTGCGTGCTCGGTGGTTTTGCGGCGGATTGAGCAGCGCGCTGTTTCGCCGCCGTTCGCTTGGGCTCCGGCCGTTCGTCGGAGGTGACGTCGAGCTGGCCCAGGTCGATCGTTTCGCCGGGGGCAACGGCCAGTTTTTTCGCGATGCTGCGGTCCCTCGACTGGTCGTCCTCGAACGTCACGTCGTACTCGGTGCCCGGGAAGATCAACTTATTTACAAACCGCCCGTCCTTGTCGGTGCGGACCGGTCCGGCAGCGGCGGTGCCAACACGCTCGCCGGCGATGTGGAAGGAAACCTGCACTCCTTCCAACGGTTTGCCGTCCTCGTCGACGAGCCGGCCTTGGATCGTGGCGCACGGTTCGAGCACGACGGGGACGGGCCCCGACGCGTCATCACCCAAGCTGACGCGGAGAGCACGGCCCAGGTTTCGTTCGAGCTCGCAGCAAATGATCCAGCGCGCTTCGCCGGGCTTGAAGCCGACCGCTTCGATCTCCGGGCCGACCTTTAGCTCGACGTGCGACATGCGATTGGGCCACGTGCCACCCATCGTGACGCCGGAAACCGGCTGTCCCGCTTCGTCGACGACGCGCAGCTTGACCGTCCCACCGGGCTCAAGCTCGATATCGGCGGCAAACTCCGCGTCCTCCTCGGCCGGGCGAATCTCCTTGATCGCGACCATCCATTTGGCATCGGGGACGTAGAGCTGTGAGATTTGACGGAAGGCGAGTCGGTTGGCCTCCAAATCGGGCAACAGGTCGAAGCCCTGACCGGTTGGATAGGGTTGATCGTCGACGTGAATGACGCTGAGCAGGCCGCGGCCGGGGAGCCCGACTAGCGTGAACCGCCCCTCGTCATCGGTGCGATAGCGATGTTCGTCGCCCATCAGGCGGCCGCTGGTGAATTCCACCAGGCCCTTGATGTTCGGGTTATCGGGCCAGGGCAAATAGAGCACTTTGGCTTTGACCGGCTCGCCGGTGACCTTGTCGCGCACGCGACCGCGAACCAGGATGCCGCGGTGCAATTCGAGGTCGAACTTGACCGGCTCAAACTCGCGGGCCGTGGGCACGTCGAACTCGCGCACGAAGTAGGGCTGGCCGTCGGCGGGCACGGCCTCGAGCGTGTTTCCTTCACCCTTCGGCATCCCCTCCAGGCGATAGCGCGCTTGTTCGTCGGAGACAGCCTCGGGCGGCGGGTATCCGGCCCAGCGTTTGCCGGCCATACGCCGCCCGTGGATGCGTATGCCGGACAGCGGCTCGCCGCTGTCGGCGTCGCGCACGACGCCTTCGATCGGCTGCGACGGCTCGGCGGCGATTTGGAATTTGGAGCCGTAGAACGTCTTCATGATCGTGCCGGCCTCGGCGACGTTCGTGGTCAAGGGTTCGATGGGCCAATTGACGACGTCGACGTCCGTCGCGACGATGCCGCCGCCCCAGATGCTGAGCGTGGCCAATCGTCCGCGCCCGACGGCGGTGATGCGGAAGCGGCCGTCGTCGTCGGTTTCGGTTTTGTTGCCCGGCTGGTCGACGTCGCTCGAGAGCCCCATATTCAGCCGGTGTTCGTGGGGAACGGCCCGATGCGGAGTTCCCGCGCGAAGAGCCTCGATCCACGCGGTCGGGTCGCTCTTGACGTTGGTCGAGATACCCGTCACGCGGACGCGCACGTGCGGAACCGGCCGGCCTTCGAGATCGACGATGCGTCCTTCGATCGGCGCGTTGGCCGCCAATCGGATAACCGGCTCGGTTCCTGCCCGGTCCTGCTCGTAGGGCGCATAGGAGGGCGCGTATCCGGGGGCGGTGGCCACGACCATGACGAAAGGCCAGGGGCGCGTGCTCCGCAATCCCTCGTAGCGCGACTTGGGCAATTCGAACGCGAAGCGACCCTCTTTGTCCGACGTCGCCTCGGGTGTAGGGAAACCTTTGGCCCACGGCGCGCGAGGCGTGCGAATCAATTTCACGTCGGCCCCCGCCAACGGTTTTCCGTCCGGATCGAGCACCGTGCCGCGGATCAGCAGCGCGTTGGCTTCCGGCGCGGCGCTTGGCGCGGCTGCCTCACGACCTGGTGGTTTCGCAAACGTGCGCTTCGGCTCGGGCCGCTCTTCGGAGGTCACGTCGAACTCGCCCAGGTCGACGGTCTCGCCCGGGGCGACGGCGAGGTCTTTGGCGACGGATTGCCAGTTAGTCTGTGGCGAAGCGACCGAGATGTTGTATTTTCCGCCGGGCAGGATCGCGTCGCAGCGCAGACGACCGTCCTGGTCGGTATGCCCTTCGGTCAATTCCAGGCCCCAAGAATCGGGCAGGAGGATGCCAAACGAAACGTATCCGGTACGGACCCCTTCGCCATTCTTGTCGAGCAGCCGGGCAGTCACCGTGCCGCAGGGCTCTAAAACGACGCGCAGCGGATCGCGTCCGGCGGTTTGCGCGTCGACTTCAATCGCGCGGCCCAGATTACGCCCCGGGTGATGAATGAATACCCAGCGCTTTTCGGCAGGCGCGAGAGCCCGCACCTGGACGTTCGAAGGAAGATCTTTGCCGCGGTAACCGGCCGCAACGGGCCACAGGCCGCGGATGTTCAGCCCGGAGAGCGGCTGACGCTGGGAATCGACGATCTGCAAATCCACGGACGCGCCGGGCTCGAGCACGACGTCGGCCGAGACCTCGGTGTCTGTCTCGCCAATCTCGACTCTGTGCACGGCCGTAGGATACGTCTTTGAAGGGGGGTTGCCCCCGGAGACGTCACGGAAAGCTTCGCCCGTCAAATTGCCCAACGCTTCCAGACCTTGGCCGGAGGGGAAGGGCTCACTGCGACATTCAATCAGGATCAAGCCTTGGCCCGGCATGCCGACCAGCTCGAATCGGCCGTCGCGGTCGGTCTCGGGGTAGGTCGGGCTATAAATCGCCGGCTTGAACTGGGTCGGTTCGAGATGGGGATTGTCTGGCCAGGGGACATACCGGACCGTGGCGTCGACTGGTTGCCCAGTAGCTTTGTTGATCACGCGGCCGTGAATCGGCACGCCGCGATGCAACTCGACGTCGAACTGCACGGCTTCCAGACCCGAGCCGACGGGCACTTCCAACTCCCGCACAAAGTAAGGTTGTCCTGCGGTTGGACTCGCCAGGATAAGGTTCCCTTCGCCGCGCGGCATGCCATCCAGCCGGAATGCGCCCCGCTCGTCGGAAACGATGGGCGTCTGTCCATATTCGCTCATTCGCTTGCCCGCGAGCTTCTTGGCGATGAGACGAACCCCGGCCAAAGGCGCGTGCGTTTTTGCGTCCACCACCTTGCCTGTGATTGGCTGCGACGGCTCGGCGGCATACTGAAACTTCGAGCCGAAGATTGTGATGTCGCGTTCGAAGTAGGGTTCCGGGTTGCCGAAGCGGACGGTGAGGGAATCCATCGGCACGGTGACCGCGGCCAGTTCGGTCGAAACGATGCCGGCGCCCGAGAGCTTCAGGGCGGCGCAGCGCTGTCGGCCCACGCCAACGATGCGAAATGCGCCGTCGGCGTCCGTTTTCACGGTTTCGAAAATCTGCGGGACATCGCCAACGAGCTCATCCTGCGGAGCAGCGAGCTGGCGGCCATTGGTGAAGGTCGCGCTACGGTACGTCTCACCTTTGCGCAATGCGTCCAGCCACGTCGTGAGGTCTTCGCTTTCGTTGCGGGAAATCGCGCGCACGGTCACCAGTGCACCGGCCACGCGCCGGCCTTCCAAGTCGACGATGCGCCCCGCGATCGGCTCATCGGTCACCAGCCGCAGCGTGATCGGCTTGTCGGCCTGCGACTCGTCGTATTCCACCCAACCCGGGCCGAAACTTTTGGCCATGGCGACGATGCGCGGCATGCGCCACGCGTCGCCATTCTCTCCGTCAGCGGGAATCCCGGTGAACCGCAGCACGAACTGTCCCGTGGCATCGCTTTGCGTGCGGGCGGGCGGCAGTTTGGCTTCGCCGTCGCGCCGCGGATGGATGGCCCAAACGTCGGCGCCTGAGACGGGCTTGCCATCCGGATCGACAACGCGCCCGCGGACGACGACCGCGTCGTCGGGCTTCGATTGCGTACTCCCCGACTGTTCACTCTTCGGTCCGGCCGCTGCCGCGGTCCGTTTCGGCTCGGGCCGCTCTTCGGAGGTGACGTCGAATTCGCCGAGGTCGACGGTTTCGCCCGGGGCGACGGCAAGATCTTTGGCCACGGTTTGATATTCGATCTCCGGCGACGAGCAGGAGATCTGGTAACGGCAGCCTGACGGGACGGCGGCATTGTTTAATATGCCGTTCTCATCGGTGGCCACTTCCGGCAGGTCGACCGAGAAGTCGTTTTCGCTCGTCGGCACAATGCGAACCGTGGCTCCGCGCGCCGGCTCGCCGTTCTGGTCGAGCAGCCGGGCTTTGACCGTGGCGCACGGCTCGAGCGTGATCGTCAAGAGCCCATCTTTGGCGTCCGCCAGGCTCACTTCGACCGCCTTGCCCAAACGGCGCTCTTTGTCGAGCACCAGGAGCAAACGTTTTTCGTCAGGCCGAAGCGCGAGCACCTCGGCCTCCGGCCCGGCGTTCTCGGCAACGTAGACCGGCGTTCTCGGCCACAAGCCGCGAATCCACAAATTGGTGAGTGGGTTCCCGCGCGGATCGACGAAACGCACCTTCAGCCGCGCACCCGGATCGAGGCGGAAGTCGACGTCGATTTCGGCCGCATCTTCGGCGGGCCGGATCTCATGCACGGCCGTGGGAAACAGCTCCGTCGGCGCAAAGACGCCGACCACTTTGCGGAATTGATCGCGCTTGGGAAGGTCGGCAATCTCGCGCACGCCTTGTCCGGGCGGATAGGGTTTTTTCGTGCACACGGCCGCCACTAAACCGCGCCCCGGCAGTCCGACCAGCTTAAAGCGCCCGTCGCCGCCGGCCTCATATCGCATTTGCGATCCTTGCAGATGACCGTCGTTGAACTCGGGCAGGTCCTTGATGTGCGGATTGTCGGGCCAGGGCAGGTAGTGCATCCGCGCTTGGATCGGCGCGGCGGTGTCCTTCTCGCTGAGCCGGCCGGTGATCCAGATTCCGCGGTGCAACTCAATGTCGAACTTCACCGGCTCGAACCCGGGTGCGGTGGGCACCTCGATCTCGCGCATGAAATAGGGCTGGTCGTCGCCCGGGATTGCCAGAATCCCGTTGCCTTCGCCCTTGGGCATGCCGTCCAGGCGGTAACGTCCCTCGGCATCGGAGAGAGTCTCCGTGGCATAGACGCCGTTCAGATTCGTGCCCGCGAGCCTGTCGGCCACCACGCGCACCCCGGGCAGCGGTTGCTTGGATCGAGCGTCGCGGACGACGCCTTCGATCGGCTGCGACGGCTCGGCGCTAAATTGAAAATTCGCCCCGTAGCAGGGGGTCGTGTTTTTGAACGAATGCTGGCTGTAGTCGATCGTAAACGGTTCAACCGGGGCGCTGACGACGCGCAGATCGCTCACGGCGATCCGCGGTCCGATGAGGTTCAGCGACACGTAGCGACTGCGGCCGAAGCCCGAAACGCGAAAGCGGCCGTCCTCGTCGGTGCGAACAGGTTTGCAGAATTCAAAGCTGGCCGTGGGCAACGCCCTGTCGGGCCGGCCGAAATCTTCGCTGCCGAAGTATGAGATGCCCCCACGCAGGGCGTCGATCCAGCGAGAAAGGTCGTCGTTGTCATTCCTGTAGATGCTCTGAATGTGCAGCGTGGCCCCCGCCACCGGATTGCCTTCCAGATCGACGATGCGGCCGGTGATCGGCTGATCCTCGACGAGCTTTAACGTCGCGCGCTGGCCGGGCTCGACGTCGTTGTAAAAGATCCAACCCACGCCGTGGCCCGGCGCCGTCGCGGCGATCGACGCATATCGCCATTGGTGTGGATTGTTGGCTTGCACGTCAAACTGCGATTTGCGGAACGAGATTTCGAACTCGCCCGCGGCATTGCTCGTGGTTTTCGCCAGCGGCACGCCTGGATCCTGATTCTGCCAGTACCAGCGGACCGCGACCACGTCGGCGCCGACAAACGGCTTGCCCGCCGGATCGACGACCTGTCCGCGGACGACCAGCAAATCGTCATCGGGCGGACTCTTGTCGTTCAATGCCTGTTCCTGCTCGGCGGCTTTTGCTTTTTGCTTTTCCCGCCAGACGTCTTCGGCACGGTCGAGCACATCCTGGTCACGAATGACGTAGTCTTTGAGCTGTTGATGCTCGCCGGGCTGGACGCGGAACACGCGCTCGACGCCGGGCTTGCCGCTGGCGTCCGATCCGAACAACTGATAGTCGACGCCGGGAATCAGGGCCTGGTAATCGATGAGGCCGCCTTCGCCGATCAAATGCCAATGGTTCAGCCGGTCGAAGTTGGCCACGTACGTCTCGTCCGCCATGGGCTTTTCGGCCGTCATTTCGAACACGGTCGTGCCCGGCGTAAAGACCATATTCAAACCCAGCTTGTCGACGCCGGGAACGGGATTGCCCTTGCCATCGACGAACCGCAGCGAGGCTGAGCCACACGGGAGCAATTCGATGTTCTGTGGTTTGCCGGCATCCTTGCCGCGAAGATTCACGACGCGGCCGTTTTTGCGCACCGGATCGAGCAGGTAGACCGTCAACTCGCCATCGGGCGGCACGCTGCCGATCTCGACGCGACCGCCGGGAACAACCTGCGGATTATCCCCAAACGATTCCGACCAGGGTGCCTGCAGGCCTTGATAGATCATCAACAGGCGTTCGGGAATTTTGCCGTCCGGACCGACAACGTGGGTGTCGACGGTCGAGCCGCGCGTCACTTTCAAATCGAAAATCTGCTCCTTGGCGTCCGGCTCAAGATCGAAGGTTTTGTAGGCGTGCAAGTAGACCCGCCGCCCGCCTGGCTTGCCTTCACGCAGGAAGCTGTTCGTCGTGGGCTGGACGACGTACCGTCCGCCGGGACACAGTACGGTGATGTAACCCGGCCCGGGCGGAACGGCAATCGCGTAGTTGCCGCCGTCGTCGCTCACGGAGGTCGCTTGCCAGCCGGTCACCAGGTCGTCGGTGTCACGCTGGTTGAGGACGCGCGGCTCGTAGCGCACGCTTGCGCCGGCTATGGGCTGACCGCTTACCTCCTCAACAATCTTTCCGTGCACGAGCACGCCGCGAGACAATTCGACGCGCAGCTCGTGCTCGGCCGCCGCGGCGGGCCATTCGAACTCCATTTTTCGCGCCAAGTAGGGCAACCCGTCCGGAGCGAAGGCGCTCACGACGTACGAACCGGCCGCGTAAGGATTCAGACGGAACCGGCCGTCGGCGTCGGCCTGGCCGTCGACGCCCGCCATGCCGCCGCGCTTGGGATCCCAACCCTGGAACGCGGTCAGCCGGGCATGCGCGAGCGGCTTGCCGGTGTCGGCCGCGACCACGACGCCCGTGATCATTTGAGCGGGCGAGAGCACTTCGGTGTGGTCGGACTTGTCGGCCGCCTTCCAGATCCACCAATGCGGCGCGAACGGCTCTTGTGCGGCGTAGAGACTGACGTCGACGCCCGGCGCAATGCCCGTAACCGCATAGCGGCCTTCGGCGTCGGTGACGACGTCGCGGGGCCAGACATCGGGCGGGAGCGCGGCGCGCATCGAATCGACGCCGCTGACTTGTCCCTTGCTGAAGTCGCCCAAGCTGTTGACGAGAATCGCCACGCCCGCCGCAGGGCGGCCCTCGGAAGTGACGAGCCGACCGCGGGCTTCGCCGGCCGGCGGCAGCGTGACGTCGAAGTCGAGTTGTTCCGCGTCGGCGTTGACGTCGCGCCACGCCAGGCCGGAGCCATCGGCACGGATCAAGAGTTGCACCCACTGGTAGGGGGCGGCGGACAGGTCGCCGGCGCGAAGCTCAAATCGGCCC